>JAOUMR010000020.1 GCA_029881435.1 Nitrospira sp. | reverse complement strand
ACTCTCAGCGCGCTCGGTTAGGAGACGATCTCCTCTGGAGCCAGGTCACGTAGCATCAGCGTGGGGACATATTGAGGGCATGACGCACTGTGCACGAAGAGGCTCGCCATTCTCAACATCCTGCTAACACTTTAAAAGGTTCATTTCGTCGACATTGGTTGAAATCTTGCCTCGGAAAACTACGATGATGATCGCCAGGCCAACAGCGGCTTCACCTGCAGCGATGGCAATGACAAAGAGAGCCACCAATTGCCCCGACATCGATTCTAAATAATGTGAAAATGCAACAAGATTGATATTGGCAGCATTCAACATCATCTCAACGGACATCAGCACAATGATGAAATTGCGTCTGACCAGTACGCCGAGGAGCCCAGTTGTGAACAGCACGGCACTTACAGCCGTGTAGGCAGATAGCGGAATCATGACCGTTCTTTCCCGGGATCCAGAGCCTTCGGAGTCTTGGCCAAGACAATGGCCCCGATGATGGCCCCGAGGAGAAATATCCCAACGATCTCGAACTGCAGAATATGGTCGCTGAACATCTTGATACCGACGGCATAGGTATCGCCGTCTTGTAGGACGACATTCGGGGGAGCCGTCCCCTTGGCGCCATCGAACGGAGACTGCAGAATAAGATAGAGCACGTACATAGCTCCCAGGACTGCAGGCCCCACAAAATACAGAGCTGATGAATGAAAATAGCGTTCGTCAGTTTTAAGATTCATCAGCATCAACACGAAGAGGTAGAGCACCAGAATGGCTCCGACGTAGACAATGACCTGCACAGCCCACAGGAACTCCGCGTTCAGCAGGATGAAAAGACCCGAGACGTGCAACAGTAGGGCAAGTAGCGCCAGCGCGCAATGGACAGGGTGGCGCAGAGCCACCACTAGAACCCCTGCGGCAATACTGACCAACGCGAAATACGCGAAAAACACCAACACCATGTGTTCGGCTCAGCTCAAATGTTTGGGAGGTTGTTGGGTAGCCTTCTGTATCGACTGAGGAAAGTAGTACCGGTACTCCCGGCTCTGCTCCACATCCTTTTCTTGATTATGGGCATAGAGGTATTTCTTCCCGTCATCAAGATGGCGCTCGCCGATATCATACAGCCGTTTCTTGTCGAACAGCAGACTCCGTTTGTCATGCGTCGAATATTCGTACATCTTGGTCATTGCCAGCGCGTTCACCGGACAGGCCTCGACACAATAGCCACAGAACACGCATTTCGTAATATCGATAAAGAATTCGCTTGCGTATCGCTGAAGTGGCCGAGTCGTGTCCTCTGCACTAATCACCTTAATACAGTGGGATGGGCATGCAACTTCGCACAAATCACAGCCGACGCAACGCTCCTGTCCATCATCGTATCGGAGCAGGCCAAGCGCGCCTCGGTGTGCATCAGGGATTACTCGTTGTTCACGCGGATATTGAAATGTCATCGGCTTATGAAGCATGTGCCGAAAGGTGACCTTCATCGCGTCCCATATCTCATAGAACAACGCGGCATGAAGGAGTTTCTTCGTCAGCGCGGCAACACTCATCGTAGCTCCACGTCACAGACCGGCCACTGCACGCATCTGCTTATACCTGTTCGACACTAACCCACATGTGCTTAAACGTCGGCACACCCGTCGTGGCATCAACCGAGACCGTCATCAAGTCTTTCACCGGAGGTTCATTGAAATGTTCAGGGAAAAAACAGGTCCCTGGTGCGATAGATTGATCGGGTTGTACCGCAAGCTGAAGCGACCCACGATCAGAGATCAGGCGTACCTTCGTACCATCCTGTAGTCCCAGACGTTCCATATCTCGTATGTTCATCCGCAACTTCCCCGTGTTGGGAGCAATTTTGATCAATCCGGATGCTTGCGCGGACAGTTTCCCTGAATGCACCAACAGCTGCCCCATCACCAGCGCAAAAGGACGTGTGCGTTCCTCGGAGGATTGGGTCGTGCGATAACGAGCGTTAACCTCCGATCCATAACCGTTGGACAGGTACTGATCGAGCACGGGTACAATTTTCCGCGGTTGACCAAGATTGTAATACCCGGGAAGAAGCTTCATGATTTCGCTCTGAATATCATTGGCTGACTGGTAGTCCCACTGGCAACCCATGGCATTCGCGAGGGCGGTCATAATGTGCCAGTCCGGCAAACTTTCTCCCAGAGCATCCATCGCCTGACGAATCCGAAGAACACGACCTTCGAGGTTCGTAAATGTGCCCTCCTTTTCCGCATAGGTGCCGGCAGGAAGCACAAAATGAGCCATCTTTGCCGTCTCAGTCAGAAAAGGATCTTGCACCACCAATAGTTCCAGACGTTCGAGCGCGGCCCGTACCTCCATTGACACGGGGAAGGTTGCCAGAGGATTTTCACCCAATACGTACAGCGCTTTAATCTGGCCACTCTTACACCTTTTTAAAATCTCAACCAGATGCGCCCCTGATTCAACGGATGGAAGCGACGCATCCCATGCGTTCGCAAAACGATCTCGAGCGGCTGAGTCATCAAACCGAGCCTGTCCGGGGAGGAATTCCGGCGCCACGCCCATGTCCACGGCTCCCTGCTCATTCGGCTCCTCCGTCACGGTATTCACACCACATCCCGCTTTGCCGATCTTTCCGGTAATCCAAGCAAGATCCATCAGCTTTAAGACATTCTGATAGCCATTCGTTCTCCTGACAATCCCTTCCGCACACACAATGATGGACCTCGGCGACTCTGCGAAAATCGTCGCGATTTCCTTGAAAGCCTCCACCGCAAGCCCTGTCTGAGCAGATATCTGTTCAAACGATAGGTTCTCCAGCGCAGCCTTGAGCTCGTCAAACGCTCTGGGATGTTTGCCGACCGTTTCTTCGTCCACCAAGTCATAGACGATCGCCGCCTTCACCAAGCCATCAATCACGATTCCCTCGGTCCCAGGCCTGATCAAAAAAGGATGCGATGCCAGCTTGGCCATATTCGTCACAGCACTGTCGAGCGTGACCACCTGCGCCTTGTAGACACGTATCGCTTCCTTGATACGCACAGCAGTCAGCGGGTTCGTTTCCGTAATGTTGGAACCGATCACAATAATGGCCCTTGCCTTCGTCAAATCTTCCCAATCGTTCGATGTTCTCCCCAATCCGATGGCATGCTTGGAGGCAAGCACAAAGTTAATATGACCATATCGGGCGCTACTGTCGAGCTGGTTGGTGCCAAAACCAGTACGCATCAGCTTTTGGAACAAATACAGTTCTTCATTTGTGCAGCGCGCCGTCGCCAGGCCGGCGATGGCATCGGCACCGTGCTCGCGCTTGATCTCGGTGAACCGATCCACCAGCGCATGCATGGTCTCTAGCCACGGCTTTTCGATCAATCGATCGCCTTCACGAACCAATGGCTGGAGAAGCCGGTGCTGACTATCAAGATACTCAAACCCAAACCGTCCCCGGACACACAGCCCCCCATGACCCTTTGCCGTTTCCGAACGATCCCCCCACTTATTTTTCCAGGATAACGGCGAGGTCACACGGACCACCTCCGCATCTTTCGTCTCCAAGTACATTTGGCAGCCGTCTCCACAGTAATTGCAGGTGGTCGTTGTTTTCTTCATCTGCCAAGGTTTGTAGAGGTACTTGGAAAACTTGTTCGTGATGGCTCCAACGGGACAGACTGCCAAACAGTCTCCGCAGAATTCGCAATCGAGGGCAAGATCACCCTTGGGCACCACCTGGCTGAATCCGCCCTTCTTCATAAACTGCAAGGCGTCGATCATCAGCACATCCTTACAGACATTGATACACTCTGCGCACGCGATGCACCGGTTCATGTTGAAATCAAGTACCGGACTACGCGTGTCTTCCGGAATGAATTTCTGCTTGGCATTGGCCAGATTTGTCACACCATGTTGGAAGGCCATGTCCTGTAATTCACAATGCCCATCTGCATCGCACACCGGGCAATCGAGGGGATGCACGGAGAGATGTTTCTCGACAGCTTTTTTGCGCGCAAGAAACAGATCTTCTCCCTCCGTTCGGACAACCATCCCCGCCGCCGCTTTGGCTGTGCAAGACCGCACGGGTGCCTTTTTCCCCTCTTGCATCACCAGGCACATCCCGCAGGAGCCGAACGGGTCGAACGTGTAGTGGTAACACATCGCAGGGATGATCTTACCGGTCATCGAGATGACGTCATACAAGGACACGCCATCTTTTGCCGTGACCGATTTCCCGTCGATGCTCAGCTCGATCGGTGTCGCTTCAACATCGGGGTTCGTAGCGGGTTTGAGTCCCATACCTTAGTACCAGTTTTGACTTTCCTTAGCTATTGCCTACTACAATGAATGAAACTCCAGGCGACCACTTGCATGTTCACCATCACTTACCGATCGCATTCCCCCATCACAACATCGTACGTACCGAAAATCGTACAGGCGTCCGAGATCATATAACCGCGAGCCATATGATCAAAGGCACCCATATGCACGAACGATGGGGCGCGAATCTTCAGCCGATAGGGCTTCCCACCTCCCGTACTGACGATATAAAATCCCAGCTCGCCTTTGTGCGCCTCGGTGCCGCAATAGATCTCTCCTGGCGGAGCATCGAACCCCTGTGAAAAAAGCTTGAACTGCTGGATCATCGCCTCCAGGTTAGTGAAGACTCGCTCTTTCGGCGGCAGCGTCACGCTCGGAGCATCCGCCATGATAGGCCCTTCCTGCATCTGCTCCAGACATTGGCGAATGATTTTGACGCTTTCGTAAAGCTCCATCACTCGGATCCAATATCGATCATACGTGTCGCCGTTTTTCCCGACCGGCACACTGAACTCACACTTTGGATAGGCGCTATAGGGTTCATATTTGCGTAAGTCATAGTCCACACCTGATCCACGCAGGACTGGCCCACTCAGACCAAAGTTAACCGCATCCTCGGCGGAGATGACGGCCACCCCCTTGGTACGCCCAAGCCAAATGCGGTTTTTCTCAAGAAACACCTGATATTCATCGATCTTCGGTGGGAAGTAGTCGAGAAACTGTTTGAGTTTGTCGATCAATGCCGGTGTCAAGTCTCGCTCCACCCCGCCGATTCGATACCAACTGGTCGTGAGACGCGCCCCGCACAGCTCGTCGAACCAATCGAGCAGGATTTCGCGATCACGAAAACAATAGAAAAAGACCGTCATGGCTCCGATGTCGAGCGCTTGTGCGCTGAGCCAAAATTGGTGCCCGATGATACGCTGCACTTCCGCAACAATGGTCCTGAGATACTCCGCCCGTTCTGGTACCTGTAGGTTCAACAGTTTCTCGACCGCGCGACAGTAGGCAAAGTTGTTATACATCGCGCAGACATAGTCCAGCCGATCCGTATGAGGAATGAACTGATGGTAGGTGCCATCTTCAGCGAGCTTTTCAACTCCACGATGGAGATAGCCCATCACCGGCGTGGACTTCACCAGCCGCTCTCCTTCCAATTCTAGGATGACCTTGAGCACACCGTGCGTGCTGGGATGCTGAGGCCCCATGTTGAGCAAAAGCTCCTCGGTCCGGAGCGTCGGAAGGGTCTCGCTTTCAGGATGCTCCGGATCGATCTTATAGACGGTGGTTCTTTGGTCTTCAAATGCCATACAATTTCAGAATCCTAACGCGTCACTTCATCCAGAAACTCAAACGTGTCTCGCCAGCCTTTGCCACGCAACGGGAAATCCTTTCGCAGAGGATATCCCTCCGTATAATCCTCCGGCATGAGGATTCGACGGAGATCTGGATGATTTCTGAATCGGATACCCATCATATCGTAGACTTCACGCTCCATGAAGTCCGCACCTTTCCATAGATCTGTCAAGGAATCCACCACGCAATCCGACTCAGGCACCCGAGTTTTGAGCCTGATACGCTGCCGCTTGCGCAGGGAGTAGAACTCCCACACCACCTCAAATCGTTCTTCATCGTCGGGCCAATCCACGGAGCTCACGTGGACGATATAGTCAAAATCCATCCAAGGGTCCTCGCGCATGAATTGAGCAACCTCGTGAAGCTTGTCCCGCGAAACCGTCACGACCACATCACCGCGCCACTCCGACAAGCTGGTAATCCCAGCTGAAAAGGTTTGCTGAATACGGTTAAGTAATGGATGCATGCGAAAATCAGACTTTCAATTTAGCCTTGACCTGATCCGGCTGAGTCACAAACACACGCTTTTGCATAATGCGCTCTTGCAGTTTTAGGATGCCATCCAACAGGGCCTCAGGGGTCGGAGGGCAGCCGGGCACATAAATATCGACGGGAATAAATCGGTCCACTCCCTGCACAACGGAATAACTGTCGTAAATGTTTCCAGAGGTGGCACAAGAACCCATCGCGATCACATACTTGGGTTCCGGCATCTGATCGTAGATCTTTCTAATGACCGGCGCCATCCTACGGCACACCGTACCGGCCACAATCATTAAATCAGACTGCCGCGGCGAACCACGAAAGACTCCGGCCCCAAACCGGTCCATGTCGTACCGCGAAGAGACGGCAGCCATCATCTCAATGGCACAGCAGGCCAGGCCGAAAGTCATAGGCCAGAGGGAACCCTTTCTTGCCCAATTCACGGCCTTTTCCAGAGATCCTGTGATGACATCCGGAACCCCGTCTTTTTCATGCCGCCCCAGCTGAATCAGCCCCATACAGTCCTCAATCCCACTCCAGCGCACCTTTTCTCCAGGCATAAACGTACGCCACGACGAATAGTCCGATAAAAATCATCATTTCTATTAACCCAACTACCCCGATCTGCTTGAAGACGACCGCCCACGGATAGAGAAAGATGACCTCAATATCAAAAATGACGAACAACATCGCGAAAATGTAATACCTGACAGGGAAAGGCATACGAGCATCTGAAAATGGTTCGGATCCACATTCGTAAGTCGTTAATTTTTCAGGCTCCGGGTATCTCGGTTGAACAAAATAACTGATGAGCAACGTCACGATGCCAAAAGCCAGGGTCACAAAAATAAACAGAAGGATCGGGAAGAACTTCGTCAAATACGCAAGAAGAATTTCAGCTCCGTCCATCTCCATATTTTCTCACAAGGCATTGACCTGGAAAGGGTATTCCTCACCGTTGAGTAGAATCTTAGTGCCCATCTCTCAGGGATAGCAAGAGAACAAAGGACCTAATTGCGGTCGACCCGAAAGCCCTAGCGATGAAAGACCAAGAGTAATCTTGAGGTTGTACGTGGGGCGGTGGCTTTATTCAGCCCAGACTCAGGCATCTGGCGGAGGGTTACGGTCGATGTGTCGGTCAACTTGCGAAATTTCGGTCCCAGATGGGTGAAAACCATCCCATTCGATTTCTAGAGGAGAAAAGATCTTAACCTTTCGGCGCCGGTGAATCTGTGTCTCGATTCGATCAGTCGGACTGACGTTCTTAGAGAGATGCCCTGACTTTACGTGATCATTCATAGTTTCATCACCCAGCCAATATCCTCAGAGGGAGAGAGCTTGAGACCCTTATGGATCTCAAGGTAACACTCAGAGGAAGTGTCGGTCAAATTCGAATCAATCAAGCTCAAATTCTTGACAATACAGCGACTTTTGCTATGGTTTTGCAAGAGACTCTAGCCCAAAAGGAACAACCTATGAAAACCTTGGCATGCCTTGTCTTGATCCTATACTTGAGTATCGGCGTCTCACTCGATAGGGCACTCGCCCAGGTATCGGACTTCGATTCCGTTCGGTTAGGAGACCGTGCGCTCGCGTTCGCCAGTGGGTCCATCCAGAAAACCTCCCCGATCGATGGGACCGTGAACTTGGTGACCGGTGATAATCAATCCACGGGCAATCGAATGCTTTTAGGTAAGGGAGATTCACTCTATCTCAGGCTAAACACCTCGACTGACGTGGCGGTTGGAGATCTTTTTACAGTGTACCGACGCGTTCGTAAGGTGTTTCATCCGGTAACCCGGGAATATCTCGGCTTCGTTGTGAATCGATCAGCGGTTGTGAAGGTAACAGCGGCCGATCATGCCCTGACGACAGCACAAGCCGTTATCAGCTACGGGCCTATCTCTCCTGGCGACCCAGTGGTGCGATTTGTTGCTCCGACTTTAGATTTCGAGCCAAGCCCCGTGGAGAACGTTTCCAATCTCGACGGCATGATCATTGAGCTCCAGGCTGACCGATCGATGACACTGGTTGCACAATCTAACGTTGTGTACCTGGATCGAGGCAGGGAGGAGGGCTTGAAGGCCGGTGACCTTCTCGATATCCAGCGTTACAGCGCAGGACTTCCTTCGCGAACAATCGGCAAACTCAAGGTACTGACGACTGAACCACACACCGGTGTGGCCAAAGTCCTTAAAGCCAACACACGCGTGATGAAAGGAGATCGGTTCAAGCTCGTTGAATCTGCTGCGCCCATGCTGCAGCCCATCGCAATAAACGAGGAATCCCTTGTAGCGGTGGCCGGTGAACAGGCCAGCCATGTGGTCCCAGGCGATCTGGTAGCCAGCAAGCTCAAGGTACAAGATGCCTCTGGGCAAAGTCGCCTCAACCTTGGCGAGCTAGCCAAGTTCCTGCACTACGACTCAGGAGACGCAGCCATTAAGCCTGAAAGTTACACGGTACTAGATCAGTTGATTGAATACCTGCACACAAGTGGCGATACGAGGCTGATCCGAATCGAGGGTCATACGGATAATGTGGAGATCGGCCCTTCCCTCAAATCACGGTATCCCGACAATTTGGAATTATCCAAGGTGCGCGCAAACGGTGTCCTTCGGTATCTTCTGGAAAAGGGTGGGGTGGAATCGTCTCGTACCAGCGCCGTGGGGCTTGGGGATAGCAAGCCAGTCGCCACGAATGCGGTCGAGGAGGGTCGAACGAAAAATCGGCGCGTGGAGATTCTTCTGTACAGTCCAGACGGTGATACCTCGGCACCTCAACCTAACGCTGAGACTCAAGCGCAATCGCGGGGTGGCAACCTTTCCACCTTGAATGCGCGTGATGACGGGGACCAACAGACCCCCGCAAGCGCTGCCCTCTCCGACAGGGATGATTCCCCTCGTAGCGGAACCCTGTCAGTAGGCGATTCCTCACAGACTTCTGGAAGTGATGGCACAAGCGGCGAGAATGGCTCTGATCCGAGTGGCGCAACGTCGACAGACACGAACAAACAAGATCTGCCTCACCAACCGGCTGCGGGAACACCAGCGGACTAACCTCGAGAATAACCAGGGATTCAGCAAACGCTGAATCCCTGGCTTGCCTAGATCCATTGGCCGAATCTCTTACACAAGCATACGGACAAACCCGGTGTTCTTCGTGATTATCCACTGATAGAATGCGGGATGAATTTTGATGGGAATTCAACTGCTATTAGGCGAACAGACAGACTCTATGCGGATGTGATAGTTCCACGTCATATCTCGAAGTCTTTCACCTATCTCGTCCCGCCTACCTTAGCTCAGGCCATTGACGTCGGAAGCCGCGTCCTTGTCCCATTTGGTCGTGCAGCACTGGAAGGAGCAGTTATTTCGCTGACCAATGAGCTTCCGACAGAGATAAAGACCGTTTCTCTTAGAGAGATCTCTTCTCTGGTCCAAGACGGACAAGATCCGTTACTGTCTCCCAAGCTGCTTGAACTCTCCCGCAAGATCGCCAACTATTACGTTGCACCCTGGGGCCAATGCCTTCGGCTTATATTTTCCTCGTTCGTAACGCGACAGCCTTCGCGCACTCGATATGTTGTCACTCCGCAGGGGCGGGTAGCCTTGGCAACCGGCCACTGTCCCGACAACTTACGACCAACTCTTCAGCGAATTGCCCGTCGAACGAATGGAATCCTGTCATCGACTCTGCATCCGACTCGACGGGGTGACACCCTACGTATAATCGATATCCTCATCAAGGAGTCGTGGCTCGCCCTCGTGCCTTTGGATACCCCCAGCGCCGATCACCGGAGACGGCCTGGGAAGCTCGTAGCGTACGAACGTGATGACGGACTACCGATGAATGCCGTTCTCCCCTCTACGAGTCTTCCGGACTCGGATTTATCGTGGAGGGCTCGCGTCATTGAGTGCCTCCAAAGCAACCATATGCAGAAACTCGTTCTCCATGCTCCATGGCCCCATCGAATCAGAAGGCTTGCCGACGCCATTCAACAAGCGCATTCCCTGAAACGTTCCACCATTGTGGTTACCGGCGAGATCGCGAGAGCAACCTGGCTCAAGCAGTGGCTCTCAACTCTCACCGGGCTTCAGATTACTCTTGCACACTCGTCCTTGGAATCAGATCGATTGGAACAGAGTCAAGGTTTAATGCCATCGGTAGTCGTCGGAACCCGCTCCGCCATTTTTGCACCTATCGAATCGATTGGACTGATCTGGATCGAAGGAGAGGAGGACGCTGCCCTTAAAGAACCTCAGGAGCCTCGATATCATGCCCGTGAGGTCGCAAGTCTGAGGGCCGAGAGCGAGCAGGCACTCTTGATACTTGCCTCCGCGAAGCCATCCCTCGAGTCAAAATTCGACGCCACAGCCGAGCATCACTACGTATCGCACGATGTGGCCCTTCAACCAAAGATCGAGCTCGTGGACCTCCGCAAGGAGCCGGGAGGGACCCTATTCAGCCACAAACTGATCTCGGCGATGCAAGAAGCACTTGGAAATCATAGAACCATACTGCTCTTTCTCAATAGAAAAGGGTATGCAAGGACCTTGGTGTGTCGAGATTGCAGCTGGGTCCCTCGCTGTGCCGCTTGCGCCGTGCCGTTCACCTACTATCGGGAGGTCAGCCAACTCACGTGCCGCTACTGTGGTCGCTCGGATCAGGTGCCTGACTCCTGTCCTTCGTGTCATTCGTCCCGTATGAGTCCCATAGGAGACGGCACGGAGCGGGTTGAGACCGACACTCGTCGTTTGTTTCCACAGGCTAAGATTGCCCGAATCGATGGTGACACGCTGCGTCGCCCGGCGTCCGCCCGTCAGCTGTGGGAATCCGCCAGGTCGGGGGCTTGGGATATCCTGATTGGGACGCAAGCGCTGTTTCGCAGAGAACCACTCCCTCACTATGGACTAGTAGGAATTCTTCAAGCAGATTCCGGGTTGCATGTCTCTGATTTTCGCTCAGCCGAGCAGACCTATCAGCTGCTGATTGATGCCGCAAGCGTGGCCTCTCCGGCATCCGTAGGAGGTCGAGTCATCGTCCAGACACGCTTCCCCACCCATCATGCCGTCCAGGCTCTGCTATCGGGTGACCCCGATCGGTTCTACGAGGAAGAGCGTGCCGCACGCCAACTTCTTTACTATCCACCGCTGTGCCATATCGCCGAGCTTTCAGTGATTGGGAAGAGCCTTGAGATTGTCGAAGAAGCCGCAAAGCGCTGGGCCACAGAGCTTAGTCGAAGTGCCCATGACCAGGAGTCCCTCATCGTGTTAGGGCCTGTACCGGCCTTAAACAGACAGCCTCGAAACCACCAGCACCGCATGCTGGTCAAGGCAGCCGATTGCCGGACGCTGAGTCGTCGGGTCCATGATTCTGTGCAGAATTTGGAGCAACAGTACCGAAGAGGACAGATCAAGTTTGCCATCGACATAGACCCGGTTGAAACTGGCTAAGGTTAGCCGATCTTTTTTTTCTTCTTGGTCGACCGCGATCCTAACAACGCGGCTGGGCGTTCTTTGGGCGGTGCTGAGTCAGCTTTGCGAGCTCGATTGAACAACCCGTAAGCGAATGATACCCAAAACACAGATGAAAAGAGCCCCAGGACGACCGCGGATAGCATCGTTCCCATTTCGGCTTCAGGAACTGTGTCCGAGGCTCCCTTGAGTTGCACCATCAACACCAACGGCCACACAAAGCTCTCAATGCCGAGCAACAGCGTCGACCACGCCCATATTTTTGAGATCGAATCCGCCATCACGCATAGGAACAATCCCACGGCGAAAGCCCATCCCAGCACGAGGAACGGAGAAACACTTCCCCAGATCAGCCAAAACCCGACCGCAGCGACCACCGTACCAAGAACGAGATTCAGAAGTCTCATGGTGAAGATGAGGCTGACACGAAAGGGCGGAGTTTGACGGGACGGCCTGGTGATGTCAATGGGAAGAAGGCACGCGCGAAGAGTGAATTCGTCTAGTTCATCACTTCCGCGGCGACCGTATCAAGGAGAACTTTGAGCTCGAAGGGCTTGTGTAGTGTCCGTGTAGCACCAAGCATTGTGGCAATGTCCAAGAAATTGAGGACACCGATCGATTCACATCCTCCAGTCATGGCTATCACACGAGCATCGGGAAATTCACGGCGGAGCGTGATAATTCCTTCTAACCCATCTTGTTCAGGCATCAGGATGTCCATGATCACAAGATCCGCTGACTTCGTTCGATATCGCTCAAGCCCCTCTTTCCCATTGCGGGCTTCTTCCACCTCGTAGCCCGCTTGCTCCAGAGTTTCTTTGATGAGGTGACGAACTTGGTCCTGATCGTCAACCACGAGGACCGACGGCATCCGAGACCTCGATGGATAACGTAGATGGTGCTTGTTCGATCGGCCTGGATACCGAGTAGGTCGACGCGTGGTCTATGGCGCGGCGAATCCGATAGGCTACCTCGCGCGCTTTTCGTCCTGCCCCGATCACTTGGATGAGATGGCGATGGGCTTTGCTCTCGGCGGGGATCAACGCCAGTGCCAACTCACTGAAGCCCAGTACTGCCGTGAGACTATTGTTCAGCTCATGGGCAATACCACCGGTCAAGGTTCTCATGGTTTCTATTTCCTTCACGACTCGTACCACCATTTCGCTATGCACACGATCCGTGATATCAACAACCATCCCCATCGTACGCATGGGTCGCCGCATGCTCCCCTCACCTTCAAACTGTGTCAGAGTTCGAAGACTGATGTGCCGGATGGAACCACTGGGCCGGACTAGTCGGTGCTCAACCGTGTCCAGCCCCTCTCTCCCGGTATCAGGAACACATAAGGCCGCGCGGTGCATCCTCTCTCGATCCCCGGGGTGCACCAGTTCCAGATAGCGCTCCAACGAAGGTGATTCCTCAGCGCTCACTCCATAGATCTCACGCAACATCGGCGACCAGTGGTGCGTGTTTGTCCGGTGATCATATTCGAAGATTCCCACCCGTCCCGCCAGGACCGCAAGATCAAATCGTGCCTCGATGTCCACGAGCGATTGTTCGGCCTGCTCGCGAGCCGTGAGATCGATCATGGTGATCAAGATTGTCCTTCCTTTGGATAGATGAACAGGGTGGAAACAGACTTTGACCGGGAATTCCGAACCATCCTTTCGAAGTCCGTGCCATTCTTGACTGATGTCCGTGGAATCTGACGCGATGGATGTAAAACAGGCGGCACGTGCTTCCCGCTGCTGGTCTCGATCTCGTGCTGAAAGTAAGCACTCCATAGGCCGACCTAACAACTCTTCACGAACATAGCCGGACATTCGCTCGACGCTGCTATTGACGAGAGAAATGGTACCATCTTGCCGAACCATGAGCATGCCGTTGGGAACAGACTCCATGACCGTCTTAAATTGAAGGTCTCGGTCCTCCGCCATAGCCGCAATAAGCCTGTAGTCAGTGATATCCTCAATTGTTCCTGACATCCGAATTGGTTGGTCGGAGGAGCCTTGGATGAGCACTCCTCGACAACGGACAAATCGAACATCGCCACTAGGCTGGATGATTCTACACTCGATATCATATGGGCGGTCCGAACTGAACGTTTCCTCCACCAAGGTCAGAACGCGATCGCGGTCTTCTGGATGAAGGACCTTTTTAAAAGTCTCATACGTTGGTGGAACCGAACCTGGCTCGTATCCAAATACACGGTAGTGCTCTTCCGACCAGATCTCAGCACCCTCGCTGATTGTCCACCCCCAGTTTTCACTGTCCGCGATGGTCTGACCTTGCCCCAGCCTATTTCGGCCATGGAGTGATTGGGTTTCAGGTTGCCTCTGGCGAGAAATCTCTGAAAAACGGATCAGAACAGACTCATTTCCATCCCACATGAGTGGAGCCACAGACAGTTCAACAACAACTCCCTGCCCATCACATCGTAAGAGTTGTGTTTCCAGCCGCCTGGTCGACTGACTTGATCCCACTGTCTGTCCAATCCAGAGGCGTACCGCCTCCCGCAACTCAAGGTGCACGATATCGAGATACTGACTCCCGATGACTTGTTCGGCCGATTCGGCCCCGAGAATCTTCAAACCAGTCTTGTTGACATAGACAACCTCAAACTCCGTCGTGACTAGCATACCTTCAGAAGCGAGGTCACACAGAAATGTCGGAGAAGGCACTTTATGAACCCCTGTTTCCGCCTGCAGGAGACGGGACACATCCCTCATCACCCAGATAACGGACCGAACACGTCCTGTCCGGTCCTCAATCGGCGACAATGTCACCTCATTCCAAAACGACGTTCCATTTTTTCGATATTGGCGCAACGATACGCGGCACGCTCGTCCGTCTTGGAGCGCCCATGCAAGCTTTTCGATCGATGCGCGATCGGTTGCAGGACCGTTCAATATCGCCGTGGTTTGGCCAACAACATCATGCTCGGCATAGCCGGTCAACGACAGGAACGACGGATTCACATAGATGACGGGATAATGTGGGAGCGTCGCATCCGTCACAAGGACGCCGCAATTCGTCGCCGCGATGACCCTCGACTTCAATACATTTTCCCGGTGCTCTCGAATTGCGATCCAGAGGGAGAGACCCACGAGCAGGAGCAACCCTAGGAAGAGACCAGCCGTCATGCAGGACAACCTCCCGGTAGGCACAACCCGGTGACTTGCGACGACAACTACCCAGAGTTAGCCTATCTGAATTGCGGAAGACTGCCCAGAGATGAAGGTCGTAAGGCGAGTAGAATTTTGCCCCTACAATACTAGAGCCGAATGTTGTGGCCTCAGCCTTGCCGCTTGACGAAGAACGCGGCAGCCTGCGTGCGACGCGTGATGCGAAGCTTCTGAAAGACGTTCGCGAGATAGTTTTTCACGGTTTTGTCACTGAGCCCGAGGGCAACGGCAATTTCCTTGTTGGTCTTCCCCTCGGCAACTAATGCCACGACTCGTTCTTCCTGAGATGAAAGTTGGTCGGTCCCTGGAGTCGCCGGTAGATCGTGAAGTCCTCGCAGCCACCTCAGAGCTCGTTCGGTGACGGTAGAGTCTAGGATGGATTGGCCATTTGCGACTGAACGGATGGCTTCCAGCAATCCCAAGGAGTCGATTTCCTTCAGCACGTAGCCATGGGCGCCGGCGAGCACTGCGGCAAGCACCGAATCGTCGTCTGCATAGGACGTCAGAAAGACGATTCTGGTGGAGGGAAGAGCCCCTAGAATCTCTCGGCAGGCATCGACACCGGAACCATCCGGGAGACGCACATCCATCAAGATGACGTCTGGTTTCAGCTTCTGGCTCTGTTGAACTGCATCGGCCACGGTGCCGGCTTCCCCCACCACGTTGATGCCCTGGCTTTGAGCCAGAACGGTCCGAAGCCCCACGCGAATCACTTCGTGATCGTCGACAAGCAACACACGAATGGTGTGAACTGGAGTTTTAGTTGTGAGCATAGTGACCCTCCTTTGGAAGATCGAGTAAGATTTTCGTCCCCTTCCATGGTTTCGATTGAAGGGCAAACGATCCTCGGACCTTTTGAGCCCGTGCTGCCATGTTACCTAACCCGTGACCAACGCCTTGAGCCGAACGCGTATTAAACCCGATGCCATCGTCACGAATGGTGAGACGAATCGTCCGGACGAGTTCCCGGAGTGAGACCATGATCCGTGTGGCTCGGCTGTGCCGCAAGGCATTACTAAGTCCTTCCCGAACGACATTCATCACATGAAGTGCCTGTTCGGTTGACAGGCGGCGTGCTGCCGCATCGTCGATCCGTATAAGACATTTCGCCGGAGAAGAATCGGACATCGTTTGGACCATGGTTCGAAGTGCCGCTGGAAAGTCCCCGCCCTGGATAACCTCAGACTCAAGACCAGCGATAAAATTACGAACCTCTCCCATCACTTGATTGAGCTGCCCGATCGCTTGATTGAGCGTTGTCATGAATGTTGATGCAACCTGTTCTGGCTGTTGCCGGACCATCGGCTTACAACCCTCTAACCCTAGCCCCACTGCATATATCGATTGGAGAATGCCGTCATGGAGATCCTGACTGATGCGCTCCCTCTCTTGGAGCGCGAGACTCAAATCTCGTTCCCGCTGCAGCAACACTTGTTCCATTCTTTTGCGTTCAGTAATGTCGGTTGCCGCCCCAAGCACCATATGAACCTGCCCCTGGTCGTCGTAAATCGGCCTTTTGACGGTTTGCAACCAACGAGTGTTTCCCTCCACATCAGTGAATTTCTCTTCCGGAATAAACCGATCGTGACCGGAATTCATCACCTCGCGATCATTCTCTCGAAAGAACTCCACCTCATCCACGTTGCCGTTGAAGTCAGCGTCTGATTTGCCGATCAGGTCATCCACGGTCGTCCCATACCAGTCAGCGACCGCCTTGTTGGCCAGCGCAAACCGTCCGTCTCGGTCCTTCGCGAAGATGAGGTCCGGGTCCGTGTCGATGACTTGTCGCAAAAACGTATGGGAACGGCGAAGCTCCGCTTCGGCTCGTTTACGTTCTCCGACGTCTCGCAAGATCGCACAGCCATACTCTTTCCCATCATACTGCAGATAATTGAAGGTGACCTCCATATCCAGTACCTCACCGGTGCGAGACCAATATTTTGCCTCAAATGCCAATGCGCCCCGCTCCTTCAAGTGACCCCAATGCTCCGACCATCGTTCGAGAGGAAAATTAGGATCAATGTCATGCACCGTCATCGACATCAAATCCTGACGTGAATACCCCAACATTCGGCAAGCCGTATCGTTGACGTTGAATATCCGAGCGGTCGGATCCAGCCACAAGATCGCTTCTACTGCCTGATCAACAGAGAACTGGGTCAACCGCAACGCTTTCTCCATGCGCTTGCTCTCAGTGATATCATTTCCGACCGTGACAGAGCATTGCTTGCCATTCAGCATGATCAGTTCGGACGATATTAGGCACTGGCGGGCCTCGCCGTTCCTACTGCGCAGCTTCACTTCCACGTCACGGACCGATCCCTGGCGTTTCAGTAGCTCAAGGTATCGGTCCCGTTCGTCTGCAGAATGCCAGAGCCCTATTTGCAATGTCGTTTGCTCTACAACCTCCTCTTTACAATACCCGAACACCTGGCACGCCGCATCATTGACATCGACCACTCGCCCAGTGTCCAGCTCACTGATGACGACCGGATGGGGGCTGGCTCGGAACGCCTTGGCAAACCGCTCTTCGCTGTTACGCAACGCCTCCTCTGCTTGCTTGCGGTCCGTGATGTCGTTAGCGACCGTAACCACACAAACCGTTCCGTTGAGCTCCGCGAGATCAGCGGAGGCCAGAACGTAGCGCAACGCACCCGATTTGATCCTTAAAGCAAACTCCATGTTGCGCACCGGCTGTCCAGCTTTCAGGCGCTCGATGACCCGCACTCGATCTTCGAGATTCGGCCAGATACCTAGCATCAAGGTGGTCTTGCCCATCACTTCCTCTCGACGAAAGCCGAACAGCTCCAGACAGGCATCATTCACCTCGATACAAAGGCCCGTTACGGCCTCAGTTATCCCGATTGGATGAGGACTTGCTCTGAAGGCTTTGGAGAATCGTTCCTCGCTTTCCTGCAGAGCTCGCTCAGCCTGCTTACGCTCGGTGATATCGTCGCACACGATCAGGGCCAATGGTTCTCCAGCCTGGTGCAGCACACGCGCGAGCTCGCGTACCCACAGCACCCTGCCATCACCTCGTACCTTCCGAAATTCCCATTGCACGACTCCTTCCGGATGACAAAAGAACGCGTCCATCTCAGCACAGATGCGCGCTCGGTCTTCTTCGAAGAAAATCGTCGCCACTGGCTTCCCGACAAGATCTTCGACACGATAACCCAAGTATTGCGCGCCATACTGGTTGACAGACCTGATGAGCCCCATTTTGTCCACGGTGAAGTACATAGAGGGAGTCTCATCATAGAGCGTTCGATATCGCTCCTCGCTTTGACGTAGGTCGTCCAGCGCAGATTGGCGGTCCAGCTCACCGCCGAGCCACCGCGCCATGAGTTGAAGGAAATCCTTCTCGTTCTCGGTAAAATCTCTTTTCCTGGGTTCAAGTCCCACAAAGCATAGAGCCCCGTAGGTGCGTTCCAGCCCTTTAATTACAGTACCAATGTATGCTTCCAATTTCAGCGCAGCATACGCTGGGTGTCGCTGCCACTCCGGAGAAGCACCGGCATGTTCGAAGCTCAGCGGTCCGCCTCGGCGAAGAGTCTCGCTGCAGTACGTCTTGCTCAGGGGCACACGCATACCCTCGTAGAAGACGGTGCCGGGTGCGTTCACCTGCCTCACCTCTAATTCTTCGCCCCGGACAAAGGTCTCCATCCCGATCGGCATGTCAAAGATACGGCATCCCAGCTGGAGCAGGGCTTCAACCCGATCCTTGAACGACTGCCCCTGGGTGGATGAGAGATCGTGAAGCGCCCGAATTGCTTGTTGACTCTTCCAGAGAGCCTGCTCCGCTCGCCTGCGTTTCGTAATGTCTTTACTGAGTACGATCATACAAGATTTGCCGTGGAACTCGATCCGCTCCGCAGACACGAGGCAATAGCGGCGATCCCCGTCGACTATGTCAAGGACAGCTTCAAAATTGCGTATCGAGCCCTCCCGCTCCAATCTCTCTACGAAGCGGATCTGATCATCCAGCCTCAACCAATGCTCAATCTCGTCTCCCTTTTGCCCGACCACGTCCTTTCGAAGACACCCAAGACCGACAAGACAGGCGTCATTGACATCCAGCCATCGGCCAGAGTCGAGCTCCACCAACACCATCGGGTCTGGGCTGGACCGGAACGCTTTTGAAAACAGTTCCTCACTGGCACGCAGGGCCTCCTCCGCCTCCTTGCGCTCGGTGATGTCAACGGTCGCACCAATCAAGCGTGTCAGCCGTCCGCTCTGGTCATGCACACCATGGCATCGAACATCAGTCCACGTCATGGAGCCATCTTTCTTCACCATGCGGAGCTCATAGTGGCACTCATCAACGGCTCCGCTTTGCATCAATTCCCACTTCTGCATGGCGATCGACCGATCGTCCGGATGGACCACATTCAGCCAGGCAAAAGGATCGGTTGAAAGTTCATCGGGGGCATAGCCAAATAGAGCTTTCAGATTGGCATCCCCGTGGTATTGACCGTTTACGACATCCAATTCCCAGACCCCCATTTTGCCGATGGCGGTGGCACGCGCGTAGCGCTCCTCGCTGGTCCGCAATTCTGCGGTACGCTCGATGACTTTGCGTTCCAGTTCATCATGCGCCCGACGGAGGGCTTCCTCCGCACGTTTACGCTCGGTAATGTCCTGGAACGTGCCGTACGCCCGCACGGCTCGGCCGTTGACGACGTCCACCTTGCCGGCAGCTCGCACGGCAATCCGACTTCCCTTTGCCGTGATGAGTTCCAACTCGAGATCCCAGGACGCCCCCTGCGTCACACTGTTTCCAAGCGCCTCGGCAATCACGGGACGGCTTTCTGGTGTATAGAAATCCAACGCGCTTTCTACAGTCGGGCAGTAGAGTTCCGGTGTCGTATCATGTAACCGATACGTTTCATCACTCCACAGCAACCGGTTCGTCACGAAGTCCAGCTCCCATCCTCCGATTTTACCAATGGCCTCAGTTTGAGCCATGAGTGCCAGCCGTTGCTTGTGTTTGGTAATATCCTCCGCAATGCCCGCAACGCGATTCTCCCATCCCGCCATTCTGACTCTCCGGTCAGCAATCCAGCGGATATAGCCATCTCGTCCCACGATCCGATACTCACAATAGAATACCGCCGTGGTTCCTCCTACAACAAACCGATCATGACTTGTTTTCACCCGCACACGGTCATCCGGATGGATCGACTCGAGCCATAGCGACCAATTTTGATATATCTCCTCCCGCTCGATGCCCCAGATGAAGGTGAACGCGGAGTTGACATACGTGACTTTCTTTTGGTCCGGCGTAACATCCGCGATCCAGAATGCGGAACTGACCGACTCGGCGAACTGATGCCACCGGCCCTGACTCTCCCGCAGCGCCTCTTGTGCACGATTGCGCTCGGTGACATCGGTCGCAATGACGCCAATGGCTGAGAGATGCCCAGCCGCATTGGTCACAGGGAATTTCACCACAATGCTGGTATGGGGTCCGTCTTCCTGTAGCGTGACCTCCTCAAACTCCTGTCCTCGTCCGCTAGCCAACACCTGTCGATCATGTGATTGAAACTGATCGGCTTGTTCAGATGAAAACAGTTCCCTATCCGTCTTCCCTATGGCCATGCCAGGCGCCAGCTGGAAGACCTCATCGAATCGTCGATTGGTATACAGATAATGACCGTCATGATCCTTCAGACATGTCGCATTCGGGGCGTAATCGAAGAATTGGCGAAAGCGCTCTTCACTCCGGCGCAACTCCTCCGTTCGGTCGTATACCTGTCGTTCCAACGAGGCATTGAGAACGGCGAGCGCCTCTTGAGCCTGCCTGCGCTCAGTGATGTCGGAAAAGAGACCCAGGATGGCAGGTTTGCCGTTCCACGTGATCCGTGCGGCTTCCACCTGGACCGGAACCTGTGTTCCGTCTAACTTTAGATAGATTCGCTCGGCGCTATGAACTGAAACTCCGCCGCTTAGCAGCCGTGTCACATTCTCACGGACTTCTTGATGATAGTCGGGATGGATGAAATCAAACGTCGGCCGGTCGAGAATTTCCTGCGCATCCGACGCCCCCATGAGAACTGTGCCCGTGTGATTGACATAGACCGTTCGTCCTTCACAAAAGACGAATACGCCCGAAGGGGACAGTTCGACCAAGGTGCGGTATCGGTCTTCACTCTCCCGCACCGTCTCCTCCATCATTTTGCGATCGGTGATGTCCGTATGCGAACCAAGGAGGCGGATTTGGCGGCCATCAGGTTCCGTCACAAACGAAGCCCTCGCTTCGATCCATCGATACGTCCCGTCTTTCTGCCGCAGACGAAATTCCTGCCGATACACTCCCGGACGTTCATGCACATAGTCCCGCAGGTACGCAATGGCCCGATCACGATCATCTGGGTGGAGCAGCGTCTCCCAGGTCTCGAATGAGTCCGCGAGCTCCGTCTTTTCGTATCCGAGCTGACGTTTCCATTCCTCGGAAAAGGCCACCTCGTTCGTTTCCGTGTTCCAATCCCATAAGCCAGTGCTTGACGCTTGCAGTGCCTGGCGGAGCTTTTCCTGCGAGATCCGCAGCGCCTCTTCGACGTGCTTGCGCTTAGTAATGTCGAGCATGCTACCGGACATGGAAACCGAGCGACCGCTGTCATCTCGAAGAACCTCGCCGCGGCAGTGGATAGCTCGAATCTCGCCGTTTGGACGCACGATCCGACATTCCACATCGAAGATAGCCCGTCCAGCCAGGGCATTGTTGATCATATCTCGCACGTGGCTATCATCATCCGGATAGAGTGCACGCAGGAACGTTTCGTGGGTTACTCTAACGGTTCCCGGTTCGTATCCAAACAGCCTGTATTGTTCATCTGACCACCAAACGTTCCCACTCTCTATGTCCCAGTCCCAGCTTCCGAGGTGCGCCAAGGCTTGGGACTCAATCAGATGACGTCGCTGATGATTCAGTTTGGCTTCCACCTGGCGCCGCTGGAACTCAGCTCCGGCTCGTGAAGCAAAGACGGTCATGAGCGATTTCAGTCGGTGGGTATTACGCAAGGGCTTGGTATCCATGACCACGAGCAGCCCAATGACGGATCCATCTTTCGCACTGAGCGGTACTCCGCAATAGCCCTCGACCCGCAACTGGTCCAATCGTTGAAATGTTGGGAACGAAACCCGTACGTCTCGCTCGAAGCACGCAAAAGAATGTCTCAGCGCCATTTCGCAGGGCGTGCTGGAGAGAGGATACTCAAAATTCTCGATAAGGGAGTGTCCAGCAGAGACCGCAATGGTACGAATGGTCGTGACGGCCGCTTGTTGGACCTCCCCCACGAGTGCGTACTGCACGCCAAGCACCGAGCACAGATGAAGCACTAACGTGTGAAAAAAGTCCTCGCCCGTCTCCGTTGCGGTACCGGCGACGATAGCACGAAGCATTTCGGATTGCTCACGCAGGCCATGTAACTCATCATCCAGCCGTTGGTTTTGATGGCGGAAGGCCTGATCCCGTTCGGTCAATTCACGCGCTAAGTCGGCAACCTGCCGTCGCAACAGATCTAATTCGGGAGGATGGCTTGTCGCACTCATGATCGAACTCCTTGCTGCGCACCATCGACAAGAGGGCGAGAATCCCTTGGCTCACGGGAGTGGCCTGGCGCACGCCTCGAAACACTGAATGAGAGTGGCTTTCGCCAAGAATAACTCTTCGCCCAACGTCCAGCTACTGGTTCCTAAGAAAAGGTCCCAATGAGGAGGTCAGTGTCCTATGAGAGTGGATGAAAGTCTAGAGCCGAATGGCCTAGAGCCTTCAAGATATGGGATGCGCGCGGCGAGTTGAAACCGATGATGGCGAGGGTGGGGCTTGACCCCACACGGCTTTCGCCACACGCCCATCACATATTCGTGTTAGGCAGACCCTCTCATATCCTTTTGAAGATCAAGCAGAATTCTTGTCCCTTTACCAGGCTCCGATCGTACCGCGAACAACCCGCCAACTTTTACAGCCCGCGCTGCCATGTTTTCCAACCCATGACCGACGCCTTGGACCGACTTTGGATTAAAGCCGATGCCGTTGTCGATAATAGTCAGACGGATAGACCCGATTAGCGGTCCTACTGACACGGTAATGCGTGTGGCACGGCTGTGACGGAGAGCGTTACTCAACCCCTCTCGCGCAATATTCATGAGGTGGGCTGCCTGCTCGGGTGAGATATCACGGCCAACTGCGTCATCGATCCGCACCCGGCATCTGGCCGAATTGGCGGCACACATGGCTTGAACCATGGTTCGTAGGGCCGTCGGGAAATCCTCCCCCTGTGCGCGATGAGACTCGAGACCCATGATGAAACTACGAACCTCTCCCATCACCTGGTTGAGTTGCTCGATCACCTGATCAAGTGTCGCGACAACCTTCTCCGCCATGTGGTCAGATTGTTGTGTGATCAACGGCTTACATGCCACTAACCCGAGACCGACTGCGTACAGCGATTGGAGAATTCCATCGTGGAGATCCCGACTGATGCGTTCTCGTTCTTGAAGTGCCGCACTTAAGTCCTGTTCACGTTGCAGAAGCATCTCCTCCATCTGTTTCCGCTCGGTGATGTCGGTCGCCGCACCAAGCACCATATGGGCCCGCCCATGGGCATCAACAATCGGCCGTTTGACAGTTTGTAACCACCGCGTCTTTCCCGACCAATCTGTGATCTTTTCCTCGGCAATGAAGTAATCTTGTAAGGAATTCATGACCTGGAGATCCGTCTGACGGGAAAACTCAACCTCATCCCAGTTCGGATTAAAGTCAGCATCTGATTGGCCAATGAGGTTCTCTGCCGTGGTTCCATAACAGTCAGCGACCGCCCTGTTGGCCATCGTAAAACGTCCTTCGCAATCCTTGGCGAAGATAAAATTCGGATCCGCGTCAATCACCTGTCTCAAGAAGGTATGGGATCGGCGTAAGTCGTCCTCTGCCCGTTTTCGATCGGTGATATCATCCCCAACCGTCACGCTACACGGCTTACCGTGTAACTCGATCAGTTCCGACGACAGCAAAAACTCCCGGACTTCGCCGTTCGCATTCCGGAGCTTCACTTCCGCATTGCGGACCGACCCCAGACGCTTTAATTGGTCCACAAACTGAGTTCGTTCCTCGGCAGACTGCCAAACTCCTAACTCTAAGGTGGTGCATCCCTGGACTTTTTCCTTGCGATAGCCCATCAGTTGACAGGCGGCCTCATTGACATCAACCACTCGACCTGTGTCTAACTCGCTGATCACTACCGGGTGGGGACTAGCCTGGAAAGCCTTGGCAAATCGCTCTTCGCTAGCACGCAGGGCCTCCTCGGTCTGCTTCCGATCCGTGATATCGGACACGAGACCGATGATGGCGGATTTGCCGTTCCATGTGATCCGTGCGGCGTCAACATGAACTGAGACCGGCGTTCTGTCTGTCGTGAGGTAGATTCGTTCTGCGCTATGGACGGAGGCTCTCCCGGTGAGTAAGTGTTTCACGTTGTCACGGACTTCGTGGTGAAAGTCCGGATGGATGAAATCGAACATTGGTCGTTCGAGAATTTCTCGGGGGTCATTCGCTCCCATGAGAATGGCGCCCGTGTGATTGACATAGATGATCCGCTCTTCATAAAAAACAAAAACCCCGGTCGGTGAAAGTTCGACCAATGTTCGGTAGCGGTCTTCGCTTTCCCGCACCGCCTCCTCCATTGCTTTGCGATCGGTGATGTCGGTATGCGAGCCAAGGAGGCGGATCTGGCGGCCATCAGGTTCCGTCACAAACGAGGCGCGGGCTTCGATCCACCGGTACGTCCCATCCTTGCGCCGCAGGCGAAACTCCTGCCGATACTCCCCTGGACGTTCACGCGCATAGTCCCGCAGGTACGCAATGGCGCGATCATGATCTTCTGGATGGAGCAGCACCTCCCAGGTCTCGAATGAGTCCGCGAGCTCCGTCTTTTCGTACCCGAGCTGACGTTTCCATTGCTCTGAAAAGGCCACCTCGTTCGTTTCGCTATTCCAGTCCCATAGTCCAATACCTGATGCTTGGAGAGCCTGGCGGAGCTTTTCCTGCGAGGAACGTAACATCGCTTCCGTGCGTTTCCGTTCGGTGATGTCCTGGACGGACCCGGACATGCAACACGGTGTTCCATTATCATCGCGTAGGACCTCGCCACAGCAATGAATCGTCCTCACATCGCCGTTTGGGCGGACGATTTTGTACTCCAGATCCAAAGGCGCCTTTCCGCCTAACGCATCATTGATTGCCGTGACAACTCGGTCGTGATCGTCCGGGAACAGTGCCGAGACAAAGAGCTCAAAGGTCATGTGGTGCAATCCAGGATCCCAGCCGAAGATACGGTATAACTCATTCGAACCCCGAACCTCGCCGCTCTCAATCTCCCAATCCCAGCTTCCCAGATGAGCCAGCGACTGCGCGACACGGAGGTGCCGAGTGCGTTCGTGCAACACACTATCCCGTTCGGCCAGTTCACGCGCTAGATCGGCGACTCGCTTGCGCAGCAGATCCAACACAGAAAGGTTACTGGTAGAGATCATCTGAGACTCCTTGCCGAGTACTAGGGGCAGCGGATCGAAGAAAGGTTGAGGTCGCACAAGCGAATGATTCTACCCGCGATAAGAAGACAGGAGGCAGTTTGGGGTGAGGCGATCTCATCAGGTATCACTCAGGCGTGTCCGACAGGCGCAAGGCGGCACCAGTGTCCTATGGAATGGGGCCGAAAGTCTAGGTCCAAATGGCCATGAGATGGCTTAGGGGGAGACCGACGACTGGAGGTCGAATCGATGGTGCCGAAGGCGGGACTTGAACCCGCACGGCTTTCGCCACACGCCCCTCAAACGTGCGTGTCTGCCATTCCACCACTTCGGCACAAAGCGTGACGCGTCACTCGCGAAGCGTCGTTCGTCGGAATTCGTCGTGGACAGCGGTTCACGAGACACGCTTCAGGAACGACGAGCGACGCCTGAGGGAGTGCGCATTATAGGAGTAGGGTAAAATTGTTGTCAATCAACAGAACCTCCGGTAGAATCGGCACCTAATTTTTCGTGTCTGGGTAGTTCTTCTATGATACGGACGGATCAACGGGGGCTCTCCTCCTCCATTGCTGCATTCTTCGACGTCGACAATACCATTCTGCCCGGCGAAGCAAGCGAAGTGCGATTTTTCCGCTGGCTGTGGCGACGTGGTATCGTTGGTTGGCCTGAAGCCCGGCAGAGTGTCTCTTGGCTGCTGCAACATGTTCCACCTCTCTCCCTGCACCCGCTCCGATCGCGAAAGCTGTACCTCGCCGGAAAACCCTCGCAAGTGATCCAACCGTTGGGCGAAGAATTCTGTCGAGAAGAATTATGTCCTCGTGTCTCAGCCTCCGCCATGCGGAAGCTTGAAGAGCATCGACAAGCCGGCCATGCCATCATTTTCGTGACCGGGTCCATCGATTTCTTGATCGCTCCTGTCGCAGACGCTCTTCGGGCCGATCGATGCTTTGCCAGTCGATTGGAGCAGATGAACGGCCTTTATACCGGTTTTCTGATCCCCCCGCTTCCGTACGGACAAGGGAAACGCCAACTGATCGAGCGGTTGACTCATGAACTGACGTTGGATCTATCTCAATGCTATGCCTACGGCGACAGTCCTGGTGATCTAGACCTGCTTCGTGCCGTGGGTCACCCGACAGTGGTGAATCCCATTCGTGGAATGGCCTCTGTCGCTCGACGCAAGAACTGGCCGGTTGTCAAATGGCTATGAGCGTCGACCTGGGCCAGGACACGCTGTATCCTCAGCCAGTCATCCGATCAGCACACCTGTGAGCAAGGCATCTATCTCATGCGCGTGACGGAAATTTTTCATAGCGTGCAGGGTGAATCGACCTTTGCCGGGCTGCCCTGCGTTTTTGTGCGGCTGACCGGTTGCCCACTGCGCTGTACCTGGTGTGACACGGAATATGCCTTCTTCGGAGGATCGGAGCATTCACTCGATGACATTCTCGGAACGATACGATCCTACAGTTGTCCGTTGGTAGAGGTGACGGGAGGTGAGCCGTTGGCACAGCCGGATACCGACACCTTGCTCCGCTGCCTGTGCCAAGAAGGGTTCACGGTCCTCCTGGAAACGAGCGGAGCGGTTGATACCGCGCTAGTCGATCCATCGGTTCATATTATCTTGGATGTGAAGTGTCCGGGAAGCGGTATGACGGAACGAATGCACTGGCCTAATGTCGAACGCCTGAGACCGCGGGACGAGGCGAAATTCGTCATCCAAGACCGGATTGACTACGACTGGGCCAAAAGCATTCTGGATCGCTTCCGGCTGACCGAGCGCTGTTCAGTCCTGTTTAGTCCGGTGTTCAACACGTTGGATCCTCGTCACCTGACAGAATGGGTGTTGGCAGATCGACTGCCGGTCCGTCTTCAATTGCAAATGCACAAGTACATCTGGACACCCGACATGCGGGGAGTATGAGGGGAACCATCTCAGTGACAGATGAGGGTTGTTGATTGATGCAGCATATAGGAGAACTGAATGAACATCATGCGGATCAAGCCCAAACAGGGACACGTGGATACAGAAATCGCGGATGCGCTTGTTCTCCTGCATTGTGAAGGAGAGGGACTCGCGAAGGACGACGCAGCGTTGCTGGATCAAGCTCTCGGCGGGGCGCTCCGCGAACTCCTCCAATCGAAGGAATTCGAGGGCAAAGCCAACGAAGTCGTACTATTCCATACACACGGGAAAATTCCTGCGAAACGGCTGATTCTTGTAGGACTCGGTAAGAAGAGCAATTTGGGCCTTGATCAATTTCGCCAGGCCATGGGTCATGCCGTCAAGCGGGTACGCAGCACGAAGTCTCACGCCTTCGCGGTCGCGCTTCCTAGCCTCACGCCTCGTGACTGTTCGCTGCTGGATGTTGCGCAGGCGATGGCCGAAGGAGCCATCTTGGGGAGCTATCAGTTCACCACGTATCGGAGTGATGCGCCGACGAAC
Organism: Nitrospira sp.; assembly: GCA_029881435.1. GTDB lineage: Bacteria > Nitrospirota > Nitrospiria > Nitrospirales > Nitrospiraceae > Nitrospira_D. The sequence continues at coordinate 13,791 of JAOUMR010000020.1, read as the reverse complement.
AAAGAATTGAAAGCGATGACAGTCTTGACCCCACACAAAAGTGAGCTGGGTCAGATATCGGAAGGAATTCGTCGCGGCGTGGCCACTGCCGAAGCCACGGTGTTTGTCAGAGATCTATCCAACCATCCCTCCAATGTGATGACTCCGACGAGGATTGCTCACGAAGCAAAGGTCGTCGCGAAAGAGACCGGCATCAGCCTGAAAATCCTCGAACAGAAGGACATGGAAGTTCTTGGCATGGGTGCCTTGCTGGGAGTTGCCAAAGGCAGCCACGAACCACCGAAGTTCATTATTCTCCAGTACCACGGAGCCAAAAAGAAAGACGAACGGCCGGTGGTCCTTGTCGGAAAGACCATTACCTTTGACACTGGAGGCATCTCGCTCAAACCGTCGGAGAACATGGAGCAGATGAAAGCTGATATGACCGGCGGGGCAGAGGTACTGGCCACCATACGTGCGGCTGCTCGCTTGAAGCTTCCGCTGAATCTTATCAGCATTCTTCCCGTCGCCGAGAACATGCCTGGGGGTCGGGCGATGCGACCCGGTGACGTCGTCAAGACCCTCTCCGGCAAAACGGTGGAAGTCCAAAACACTGATGCCGAAGGACGGCTGATCTTATCCGACGGCCTTGCCTATGCCACCCGGTTCAAGCCGGCTGCTCTCATCGACATTGCCACGCTGACAGGAGCCTGTGTGGTCGCGTTGGGCCAATTCGCCATCGGGATGTTTGGCACTGAGACACGATTAAAAGAAGCGATTCGTCAGGCAGGTCTTCGGGCCGGGGAGCGTGTTTGGGAGATGCCGCTGTGGGAAGACTATTTCGAGCAATTACGCAGCGATGTCGCGGACATGCGCAATATCGGCGGACGAGGGGGTGGCATGATCACCGCTGCGCTCTTCTTAAGCAAGTTCGTCGGCGATTGTCCATGGGTACATCTGGACATCGCCAGCACCGACTGGAGCGAGCGGGAACGCGCGTATATTCCCAAGGGACCGACCGGAATCGGAACGAGGCTCTTGATCCAGTTCCTGGTCAATCGCTCACTATTAACGGTATGACGTTCTCTCGCGCCCAGATCGGTCAGCTTTTCATGGTAGGGTTCGACGGGACAACCGTTTCGTCAGATCTGGCCGCGTTTATCACGGAATATAAGCCGGGTGGAGTCATCCTCTTCGCAAGAAACCTCGAATCGGCTGAACAAATCGTTGACTTAACAAACGAGCTTCAGCGCTGCAGTGCGCACGTCCCACTCCTGATCTCGATCGATCAAGAAGGCGGACGCGTCTCACGGTTACCCAAAGAATTCACCATTTTCCCCCCGTGCGAAATGTTGGGGGAATGCCATTCTTCGGAATTGGCCTATGCGGCAGCGGCCACCACGGCAAACGAACTCAAAGCCGTCGGCATCAATATGAATATGTCTCCTGTGCTGGATGTCAACAGCAACCCCTTGAATCCGGTGATCGGGGATCGGGCATTCGGCGTAAATCCTGACATCGTGTCTGAATTAGGATTGGCCACTGTGGGGGGACTTCAGGACAATAATGTCGTCGCCTGTGGAAAACACTTTCCTGGACATGGTGACACCAATTCGGACTCGCATAAAGAATTGCCTATCGTGACGGCGGATCGTGCACGACTCGAACAGATTGAGTTTCCCCCTTTTCGACACGTGATTGCCAACGGTGTGGCCACATTGATGACCGCCCATGTTGTGTATCGGGCGCTGGACGAGACTCGCCCAGCGACGCTCTCTCCAACGATCATTGGGAGATTTCTTCGTGAGGAGTTATATTACGACGGTGTCGTCCTGACGGACGATCTCGAGATGCACGCCATTATCGATCATTATGGCATCGGAGATGCGACCGTGCAGGCCATCCAAGCCGGCTGCGACATGCCATTGATCTGCCAAGATCGTAATGGGATCGTCGCTGCCTTTAACGCCGTTGAGAAGGCTGCGACATCGGGTGTTCTTTCTGAAGGACGACTGGCACAATCCTTCGCGCGGATCCGACGATTAAAAGAGCGGTTCTTGCGTTCCTATCGGCCGGTAACGATTTCTGATGCGAAACTCGTAGTCGGCTGCCGCAGCCATAAGACTCTCTTGCGTTCCATCCACCAAGCCCGAGAACGACTTGGGAAGACGGGCATCTGATCACATGTCTCTTCTTTATTCCAAAAACCTGAGATCAAACTCGTAGGATCACCCCCATACCGCGACAACGGCTAGTTCTCCAGCAGCCTTGCCCCTTTGTCGCCTCTTGTGGCATCATGAGCATTCCTTGGGAGGGCCTTATGGCCTCATTGCTTGAGTACGTCGGATCCGTCCATATCTTTCTTGGACCCTACAGGGGTAATCCGATCGCACTGTATTTGCGGCGTACCGAATCCGAGTGCCAGATTGGACCCAAGGTCTACCCTTGGAACGATGTCATGGGAATTGGCGAAACACCCAACAAAGCCGCTGCTGATTTTGAAGAAAAATGGAAAACCAATGTCTTAACGACAGACATGTATTCAGGTCCGGCGTGGGAAAAAGGGATTAAGCCCGAAAAACCCGCTCCACCAAAGCCAGCGGCACCCCCGCCAAAGCCTGCCACTCCACCTACGCCCGCAGTTGCGCCAGGAGTTGCCACTCCCGCATCATCTGCTCCAGCTGCTTCTGCTACACCTGCTGTTTCAGCAACCACACCCCCGGGCGCAGACGCTCCTGACACCGCCCCTACTTCCCCGACACAGCCGTCCGAAAAGCCCGTCTAGCCTCGCCTCCTCACAGGAAAGAGTTTGTCTGACTCACCCAGGCATCGAATCACGACGTGCAGCCTGTTCAGCCAGTCTGCTGTGTTTCAAGCCGTAGCCCACGTAGACGAAAATACCGATGATGGTCCATACCACAAAGCGGATCCAGGTGGCCTGCGGCAATCCAGCCATGAGGTACAGACACGCCGCTATGCTCAAGATCGGTACGAGAGGCATGAACGGAAGCCGAAAGGGACGAGCTTGATCGGGCTTCGTGTATCGAAGCAGCATGACACCGAAACTGACCAATACAAAGGCGAAGAAGGTGCCGATGTTGGTCATATCGGCCGCTTCCCCGATTTGGAAGAACGCTGCCAACACTGCGACAGCCACTCCAGTTAGAATAGTCGCACGATGCGGGGTCCCGAATGTCGGATGCACTTTGGATAACCCTGGACTCAGAAGTTGGTCACGTGACATCGCAAAGAACACACGAATCTGTCCAAGCATCATGACGACCAGCACACCCGTAATTCCTGCCACGGCCCCAATCGCCACGATGGCAGCGCCCCATTTAAACCCAACGAGACTCAGCGCTTCGGCGACCGGGGCATGAATGTCAATTTGGCTCGCGGGGACCAAGCCGGTAAGGACGGCGGCGACAGCGATATAGAGCACCGTGCACACAGCCAATGAACCCAGGATCCCTAATGGAACATCTCGCTGGGGATTCCGAGCCTCCTCTGCGGCCGTCGACACGGCGTCGAACCCGATGTATGCAAAGAAGATAATCGCGGCGGCGGAGCGAACTCCCTCAAACCCATTCGGCATGAAGGGCGTCCAATTCTCAGCACTGACCGCAGGAGCCCCGACGGCGATAAAGAACAGGATCACCCCAAGTTTCAAGAGGACGATCACGCCGGCGGCGCGAGCACTTTCTTTAATTCCCACGACGAGGATGGCGGTGACCAATAACACGATGATCGCAGCAGGGAAATTCGCGATGCTCCCTTCAGGCCCTCCAGCCCAATGCGGCGGGTTGGTCGCCCAATACGGCAGTTCCAAACCCGCGAGCTTGAGCAATTTATTAAAGTAGCCGGACCAGCCGATCGCGACCGCGACGCAGGCCACACCATATTCCAGGACCAGGTTCCACCCCGTCAGCCAGGCGAGAAACTCTCCTAGCGTGGCATAGGAAAAGGTGTAGGCCGACCCGGCTACCGGGATCATCGCTGAGAATTCGGCGTAGCAGAGGGCGGCTAATGCGCACGTGAAGCCGGACAGGACGAAGGACAACACAATCCCAGGCCCCGCTCCTGGACGGAGCGAGTCACCGACTATGGCCGTACCAACCAGAACAAAGATGCCGGTCCCGATAATCGCACCGATTCCAAGTGCGGTCAGGTCCCAAACCGTCAACGTTTTTTTGAGCCGGTGCCCGGGGCGGTCGGCATCGGCCAGAATTTGATCGATGGATTTTGTCCGAAGAAGCGGATTGCTCACGGTCGCTCCTAGGCCCAAGAGGTAAGAGTTCGATCTGACCAAATCAATAGCCGGACGCTTTTCATTAGGTTCATAGACGGCAAGGGAATGGTGATACAGATTGGTGACGATAGCTTGAAATGGTCGAAACAGCTCATGCGCGGGTCCGACGAGCCGCTCGGAATAGGGCTTCAAATAACCGGCGATGAGCGACATGCCCCTCGAATAAGAATTCGGGATGCCATTGAACCGCAAGTAGAAATCGATGGGCAGACGACTCGATCGCCTCGACCACCCCATCGGGTGCAAGGGCACTGGCGATGAGTGATGGTGCAACCTTTTTGACCGATTGATGATGTGAGCTATTCACCATGAGGGCATCACTTCCGATCACCCTTCTCAGCAGGCTCTTGGGTGCGATCGTGACCGCATGAGCAAGATGGATCGCCTTCGTCTTCTGACGATGGTCCATCGCGCTCGGCACTTGTGCGGGAATGTCTTGAAACAGGCTCCCTCCACACGCGACATTCACTGTCTGCATGCCTCCGCAGATCCCCAAGAGCGGAAGATCCCGCATCCTGGCCTGGCGCACCACCTCCAGTTCGAAATCTGCACGACGCTCGCTGACTATCGGAAACTTGTAGCGCGTCCTTTCACCGTAGAGCCTTGGTGAAAGGTCCGGCCCGCTCCCTGTGAGCAGGAGTCCATCAACGCCATCGAGAAGCCGTCGTCGAGCAGCAGGATGAGTGACGAGGGGTAGGATCAGAGGAATGCCGCCGAGTTCTTCGACGGCTCGAATGTACCTGGCCCGTAGAAAGTAGGTGGGTTCCGGTCCACCCATATCTTTCCTGTCACCAGCATGGAAGTCTGGTGTCACGCCGATGACAGGCTTCATATCACTGCACGGGTTCGTACGGTGAATACGGTGCGCCTGACGTCCCCTCATTTTCAGCAGCAACACCGAGGAAACGAACCGGTCTATCACCGGTCAAGTGTTCGGGCGTAATGAGGTAGGTGCCGTACACGCTGGGCACCCAGATATTCATCGCCGTTTGTTCGCTGAAACCTGAAAAAACGTAGGCGAGGCCACCCACAATCCCACCACCGAGGGCAAATGCCGCTTTGAACGGGAAGTACAGGATAGTGGCGGCGGCAGACGCCGCTCCCATACCGGCTCCGGTCGCCGTCCCTTGCTGCGCGTCAGCGGACGACGACTGGCTCCACGCTGGGGCCACGAGCATCGAACAATAGGTCATGACAACGACTAGAATCACGATGGCAAGTCTCACGTGAGGCGCCTCCTTCTCCTTCAAATACTCAAGCTAGTATCCGCATGAACAATCATGCGGAGATACTGACATGCGTTATAACAAATCCCGGTGTGAATGCAAGCCCCCTGGCTGATTTACACATCACAGCGAGGACGGATGGCTTGAAATCAGATCCAACTCGTCTAATATGTGCACAAGGATATCATCCGTACGGGCGTGGGCCTCGTGGTTCAACTCATCCGTCAACTCATGGACTTCCATTCGTTGATTCTCTTGAGCAAGACCAGCCTGCAATCGCACATCCAGCTTGCACCGACAGAGGGCTTGTACGAAAACATCTTCCACACGCTCTTGGTAGTGTGAGACCTCCTGTCGGTCGACCGCCTTCAAACTTGCCGCGAGTCGATCATTCAGTTCCATGGTCCTTCGAAGTGCCGTCACCTGACTCGTGCTAATCTCGACAGCGACCTGGATACCTGCCTTCCAACTCCGTTTTTTGACGTTGAACACGCAGACCACCGCATCGGCTTTCCCCTCGACCGGCTCAGGCCCAAAGAAGAATGTGACTCGAAAGGCGGGGACGTCTCGCCTTGCTTCTGACATCATGAATAGCCATTGTATCATGATCCATACGGAGACAGTCGATTGATTGACGCCTTTCTACCTCAAGGATAAGATGCCACTCCATGGAGAGCGGTGAACATCATAGACGGATCGTCGAGATCCAAGAAGCGCTTCAAGATCTGTCGACGATTGACGGATGGCTTTTCTACGATTTCCGCGGCAGCGACCCACTAGCCTATCGTGTGCTGCTCCTTGACCCGGCTCGGCACGTCACTCGTCGCTGGTACTATTGGATACCGACAACTGGAGATCCTATCAAACTTCTTCACAAGATCGAGCCACACGTACTGGATGACCTACCCGGCCAGGTCCAGCAATACGTGTCATGGGAACAGCAACGGATGCTCTTGGCCTCCCTCTTGCGAGGTCGACAACAAATTGCCATGCAGTATTCGCCATTCAACGCTGTTCCGTATCTGTCGCGGGTCGACGCCGGTACCGTTGAGTTGATTCGAAGCTTCGGACCCAAGGTCGTCACCTCAGCCGATCTCGTGCAGCGATTTGAGGCAGTTTGGACGGATCAACAACTGGAATCCCATCGGTACGCTGTCGTCACACTCAGAAGCATCGTCGATGACGCCTTTTCTCATATCGCCTCGTGTCTTTCTCACCAACGTCCGCTGACAGAATACGACCTGCAACAATTCATCCTCTCGCGCATCCGCGACGCGGGTTTAACGACATCCAGTGCTCCCATTGCCGCTGTGGACACTCACAGCGCCGACCCCCATTACAGCCCCAATGAATCCGGGTCCTCCTCTATCACTCGTGACAATTTGATTCTGATCGATCTCTGGGCGAAGCAGACCCTCCCGGGATCCGTCTACGGGGACATCACCTGGACAGGCTACAGCGGTCAGCACGTGCCGTCTAGGCACCGCACGATTTTTGATTATGTGCGACGAGGGCGCGATGCGGCACTCTCGTTTGTCCAAGAGAAGGTACTGGCAGGACAATTTCCCTGTGGATGGGAAGTCGATGATATTTGCCGAAAAACCATTTGCGAAACAGGCTACGGTGACTTTTTCATCCATCGAACGGGCCACTCTATCGGTGAGGACGTCCACGGCAATGGAGCCAATATCGACAACCTGGAAACACAAGACAATCGGCGACTCATGCCGCGCACCTGTTTTTCTATAGAGCCCGGCATCTACCTTCCGGAAGAATTCGGAATCAGGAGCGAGCTGGATGTGTATGTCTCGGATCGAGAGGCCGTGGTGTATGGCTTACCACTTCAGACCGAGATTGTGTCTCTTCTCTAATATCAGATACATCTGCGCATTCCGCTTCCTTGACACTGTCTCGTTACAGCAGCTAGATTAAATTCTAAGCCTTCTTGTTTCCAGATTCTCCGCACGAGGCACAGATGTTCGGAACCATGGGCTTCTCTGAGCTCATTATCATTCTCATCATTATCCTGATCATTTTTGGCGCTGGCCGACTGCCGCAGATCGGTGAAGGCGTCGGTAAGGCCTTGAAAGGGTTTCGGAAAGAGGTCAACGATTCCCCCCAGCCCACACCAGGTCAGACCCAACAGGAAACTGAACAACCACGATCAGTTGAAGCTCCTCCTATAGCAACAACTGGGGCACCCTCCGCTACCAGATCATCCTCCACCCTGACCAAAGTGAATGTCCCCTATGCTCCAGGGCCTGAGCTGACGCCTGGCACCACTGCTTCGTTGCTTTACAATACCGCCCCCCACACTCCACAAGTCTCGACCACTTCTCCAAATCCAGCCCCTACGTCTTCCGCTACTCCTGTGATTTCGATGGAGGAGCGGGCCGCAGCTCCTCCTCCGACAGCTCGGGCCTCGTACCCTCCATTGCCAGCCACGTCCCACGCGAAAGCCACCACGAAACGCCCTTCAGCGATCGTCAATAAAGATGCTGTCGCCCGTGTTCAGGCACAACAAGCTGCGCTTAAAGCGAAGGGACCAGCAGCAGCTGCGGGAATGTCGCCCGACGATCTGCAACATCTAGGGGAAGGCCTTGGGGAAGCTGTACGAACGTTTCGGCAGGCGGTCACCGATGTCCGAAATAGCGTGGACCCTCAGATGCAGACCATTCAGGCCGAAATAGATGCAGCCCAAAAAGAAATCCAGCAATCTATTGAAGCGGCAAAGGAACCACCGCCGGTCCAAGACGAGTCCGAACAATCCTCGTGATTATCTTTGGGCAGTTCTCCATACTGTTGTCACGTGCTTGCCGAGCCAAATGGTTCCTTTTCACATCCCCATTGCTCATTTGTTTCTCTCTGACCATCGGTTGCTACCAGGATAGTCCCTCACCCGATCGACAAACGACGGTTGACCTCCTGATCACGTTGCTAGATGACCGCGATACGTTCATTCGACGGAACGCAGCGGAGGCTTTGGGAAAGATTGGAGATTTGAAATCGCAACCCGTACTTCTGGCAAAGCTAGACGATTCAGAGCCAGCCGTGCGTGAAGCTGCCGCTCGGAGCTTAGGCTGGTTACCAGGATTGGACTCTGAAACACGTTTCAAATTGACAATGCTCCTGCAGGATCCCGATATGTCGGTACAACGAGCGGCCGCGCAAGCCCTGAGTAGGTACTAGATGCCTACGCGATTCAGCGCCCATCTCGAACGTAAAGATAGAATCGATAGTGTGATAAAGGGCTTGCTTCGATGCTGACGGGGTAGAAAACAGAATCTCAAGGGTTTCAGGATGGGTTTCGGTTTCGATTCAGAGCCTCCACAAGCCCAACCAGTTCTTCTTGGATCTTCTTATCCAACTCGATGAATTGAACACCCATCCCAGGAAACAAGAGGTATCGCTCGGGTTTGCTGCGGACCCAAGCCACCTTTGCTTTAGCTTTGAGTTTTTCCCAAGGTTTATCTGGAATGGCAAATTCAACCGTCAACTCAGTGCCACGTTTCAAGGGAGCACCGCTTTCAATAAAGAGCCCACCTCCACCGATGCCTCCCGTAAGACTATCGAACTGCTTTCCTTCTGGTGTCGTGTAACGGACCTTCAGGGCAAGAGGCGCACGCGGTTGAGTACGGCAATGGGCAAATCGAGCATCTTCACCGCTGATAAGCACACGCTCGATGACCGCACCCCATGACACAGCACCCAACAGGTGGCCTGAGGCGTCGTGGATGTTGATCGTTTCTTGGTCCAAATCGATGACGAGAGACTTACCTTGATGACCTGCAGTGGAAACAACAGGGAGTTTCATAAACCCGATGCTCTTCCAAGTAAGCTACATGCGAAATGGAACTAGGCCGCTTGGCTCGTGTCCTGGGTTATCTTCACTAACGCATGAATTCGATCCCGAATCTCTTCTGAAATTTCCGTGAATCGGATTCCCATTCCAGGACTGAACGTATATTGATCGGCCTTTGGGCAAACCCACGCCACACTCCCTTTAGCCGGAATCCATTCTTCGGACCTTTCAGGAAGAGAGAATTCCATTCCTAGTTTGGTCCCTACAGGAAGAGGAGATTGGCTTTCGATAAATAACCCGCCTCCCCCGATACCTCCTGCGCGACTTTCAAATCGCACCCCTTCAGGGGTGTTGTATCGCACCCGAAATGCCAGGGAGATGCGCGGCTCGGAGCGAATTTCTTTTTGAACAGAAACCTTATGGTAGGCAAGAATCTGGTCAATGACGAAGTCCCACGATAATCCGCCGATTGCCTCCCCATTAACCCCCGACAAGACAACCATTTCACGGGCTTCATCAAGCTCAAGGATCTTGCCCTTATGCCGGAGACTTAAAGAAACAGGGTACTTCACAAACCCTCCATCCAGCGACTGCACACGTGGAAAGTATAGCGCAGCGATTCAGCTTGTCGAGATACGGATGAAGGTACTATGGGGAGCGAAGCGAGAAGGCGTAGGTACAGTAATGTGGACCGACCCGACCATCCAGAAAAGTCTGGCCTGGCAACGACTCTATTTCTGCTTTTCTTCGTTTTTACGCGGTCTTAGCGTCTTTCTCTTGTTCAAAGATACGAATCGGAGGATTTTTCCCCTGGATAGCATCCTCTGTAATCACCACCTCGATGATCTGTTTCTGGGAAGGGGCATCATACATTACGTCGAGCATAACTTCTTCCAAGATCGCCCGAAGCCCCCGGGCACCAGTCTTCTGGGAATAAGCTTTTCGTGCAACAGCCCCCAACGCCCCTTCCGTAAACCGTAGCTTGACCTTTTCAAACGACAGCAACTTTTCGTACTGCTTCGTCAGGGCATTCCGTGGTTCGGTCAGGATACGGATAAGGGCACGATCGTCGAGTTCTTCTAATGTAGCCACAACCGGCAACCGTCCGACAAATTCAGGAATCAGACCGAACTTCAAGAAATCTTCAGGTTGCACCTTGGCCAATAAATCACCCAAACGAATGTCGCTCTTGCCACGAATTTCTGCTCCAAATCCCATCGACTTCCGATTCAGACGCTGCTCGATGATTTGCTCCAGACCGACAAAGGCCCCACCACAGATAAACAGGATGTTGCTCGTGTTCACTTGAATGAACTCTTGATGCGGATGCTTTCTCCCTCCTTGCGGAGGGACATTCGCAATCGTGCCCTCAATCAATTTCAAGAGGGCTTGCTGCACACCTTCACCGGACACATCTCGAGTTATCGATGGACTGTCACTCTTCCGGCTGATTTTATCGATTTCATCGATGTATACGATCCCGCGCTCGGCCCGTTCCACATCGTAGTCAGCAGCTTGCAGGAGCTTCAGAATGATGTTTTCGACATCTTCCCCCACATAACCGGCCTCGGTGAGCGTCGTAGCATCGGCGAGGGTGAACGGGACATCCAAATACTTGGCCAGAGTTTGGGCCAGGAGGGTTTTCCCTGTACCGGTAGGACCCACCATGAGGATGTTGCCCTTCTGGAGTTCGATATCATCAACCTCTTTTTCCTTTGAAGAAATGCGCTTGTAGTGATTATGAACGGCCACGGACAAGATGCGCTTCGCACGCTCCTGTCCGATGACATACTGATCGAGGTGATGCTTAATTTCTGCTGGCTTCTTGAGCTTCGACGAAATCTCTTCTTTGGCCTCTTCCCAATCCTCGGCAATGATGTCATTGCAGAGATTGACACATTCATCACAGATATAGACCGTCGGTCCAGCAATCAGTTTTCGTACTTCATCACGGCTTTTGCCACAGAAAGAACATCGCAGGTGCCGGTCCATCTTTTCCTGTTTGGCCATGGATCCTCCCGTTTTACTTGCCTTTGGCCCCGTCCTTTGCTCCGTCGTGTGATTCCACTGCTTTCATAAATTTCGAAGGTCGTGTGATGACCTCGTCGATAATCCCGTATCGCTTTGCTTCCTCACCAGACATGAAGTAGTCTCGTTCCGTATCATGAGCAATTTTCTCGATAGGTTGTCCGGTATGCTTGGCCATAATCTCATTGAGACGGTCACGAATCTTTAATATTTCTCGAGCATGGATGTCGATCTCGGTTGCCTGCCCCTGGAAGCCACCTAACGGCTGATGGATCATCACTCGAGCATTAGGCAACGCAAACCGTTTTCCTTTTGTTCCTGCGGTCAAGAGGAGCGCGCCCATACTCGCGGCCTGACCGAGGCAAATGGTGTTAATCGAAGGTTTCACATACTGCATCGTGTCATAGATGCCTAATCCGGCTGTCACACTGCCTCCGGGAGAATTGACATAGAGATTGATATCTTTCTCAGGATCTTCCGCTTCGAGAAAAAGCAGTTGCGCGATCACCAAGTTGGCAAACACATCATCAATGGGAGCACCAAGGAAAATGATGCGATCCTTGAGGAGGCGTGAGTAGATATCATAGGCACGTTCGCCTCGATTGGTTTGTTCAACGACGATCGGGACCAACATATTCCTCAGTTCCTTTCTTCTATAAGCCCCTGCCTCTTGAGACCGGGCGCGCGACGAACGGCCGAATTATCCTTGAATGACCGCTTGGCGGTAGACAACATCCAGAGCTTTGTCAGCCAAGATCCGTGCCCGTAATTCATCGATGGCATCCTGGCCACCTGCCTGGATCATCTTTACGAGATCCGCCATCGGAACCCTCAGTTCTGTAGCTAATCGAGTCACTTCGTTGTTCAGATCTTCCTGGCCGACTGATAAGCCTTCCTTTTCGGCGATGGCTTCGAGTATCAATCCCGCCTTGACACGACGATGCGCTTCATCACGAAATTCTTCGCGAATCTTCATCCGTTCTTCTTCATCAACTGCCGGGAGAGAACCAGTAACGTTACTCCGATGCCGCGCCTGGAGTTTTTGACGAACAATCGTACTAAGCTCTCGCTCGACGAGTGAGTCGGGTAGGTCAAAATCATGGGCTTCGAGCAGGCGCTTGAGAAGTGTATCCTTGTAAGACTCTTCAATATCTTTCTTGAGAGCCTTTTCCATTTCACCGCGAAGCTTGTCTTGTAATTCTTGGAGTGATGCGTATGGTCCACAGTCCTTGGCAAACTCGTCGTCGAGCGCAGGAAGCTTCCTCTGCTTGACCCCCTTGATATCCAAGCGGAATCTGACGGATTTTCCTGCAACTCGCTGGTCAGGATGGCTCACAGGATAGGTCTGAGGAATCTCTATAACATCCCCTTGCAGTCTTCCGATAAGGTGCCCATCAATTTCGATGCCCAGCAAGGCTGCCTTTGACCCTACCCTATGGAGCTGACCTTCTTTCTTTGTACCCTCTAGAGGGGCATCATCTAAAAATCCTTCAAGGTCGACGATGGCATAGCCTCCTTCAGCTAGCGCTGTACCCACTGGCGCAGCATCCAATTGAGCTTGTTGTTCGCGTAACACATCCAGGGCACGATCTACCTGCTCAACTGTAACGGTGCGCTTGTCGACTGAAAGAGAAATGGGATTCGGCGCTTTATAACTGCAAAGCTCGATTGTGGGCTTTATCTCGACCGTCGCGGTAAAGGTGAACGGAGAATCTTTTTTGATTTTGACTCGATCCAAGGGCGGGATTTCCACTACCACTGGGCTGATTCCTGCTTCCTTGATGGCTCGATCATAGAAATCGGGGACTAGCTTTCGAATCACATCCTCTTCCACCGTTTTAGCATAACGCTTTTCTAGAATCGCCATGGGGGCTTTTCCTGGTCGAAATCCTGGAATCTGTACCTGACGGTTAAGTTCTAGATAGGCACGTGAAAACTGTTGGGTCACCTCGTCGGCTGGCACCTCAATTTTCAAAGCGCGTTTCATCGGTCCCAGTTCCGTTACTTCCATTTTCATCGTCAAGATTCGGACTCCTAGTCAAGGGGATCGAAGTGATGGTGCGAGAGGGGGGACTTGAACCCCCACGGTCACCCACGAGATCCTAAGTCTCGCGCGTCTGCCAGTTCCGCCACTCTCGCAACGGTGGAGAACGTCCGCGGAGCTACTCCCTTAAGTCTGAGAGCAAAAATAGGCAATGTCGTATAGCTTTGTACCGTTGGACCCATGTAAGTGTCAACCCATACAACCGAGGGAACTTCATCCCACCGGTCCTCAATGTCACACCTCCAAAGAGGAGCTCATGACCAACAGAACTGCACGCCCCCTAATCCGGACGTAAGCCATCCAGAAAAGTCTGCCGAGCCAGCCAGAGTCCGTGCTGGATGCGGCAGAGGATATCTGAGCACTAGCTGTCTGCGTGCACCTCCCAGGTGCAAGTCGGTTGGTG
>JAOUMR010000192.1 GCA_029881435.1 Nitrospira sp. | reverse complement strand
CAAGATGGCCATGCCGAGCAGCCCTTGATGGTTCGTCTGAAGGATGTTTCGTTCGAGACGACGCCCTTTACGGTGGCCGGTATCCGTCAACTCAGCCGGCGACGGTTCATCGGCAGAGAAGCTGATCTCTTCGACTATGGCCTTGCCCTACTGAAAACCTCCGCCTCACTGGTGTATACAATACAACTGGCGACGGCTGAACAACTGGCCGTTGCAACTGACTCACGCGCCCATTTCACATTACTCACTCGGCTTATAGAACGAATGGGCGTCACGATCGAGAATGGGTTGGTCGAACAAGGCATGTCTTAACCAGTACACTCAGGTCTGCTAGAACCTCCCCCGCCCATGCCTGCCCCATCAACGCTCCAAACAATTCCGGATGTCAGTGAAGACATTGAGACCGGTAGTGGCAGCGGATTGGGGAGAAGCCGGGATAACGGAATATTCGATCAGATGAGGGCAAATGACGCCGGGTACTTCTGCTTTGGGTCGGGCTCAGACAGTGTCTGTTAGATCAGGTCTGAAGTTGTACACATTATTCTTGACATCAACCTCCGCATCGACTGGTTTAAAACTGGTCCGCACGCCGTCCAAGATCGGACCCGTCTGCACGACCTGTTCAGAACCTTTCAATGACTGGGTCGGTTGCTCATCTCGTCTGCCGTTCGGTATTCCACTGCATTCAGCAACCATGTGACGCGTAGTCGGTCGCCTGCTGGCCGACAGCCGCATCAAGCCTGAGTCGAAGCCGAGCTTTTGGCCGTCTTCCGCGTTGACGAGCGTACCCATTTTCGTTGTCCTATGAGAACGGGACCTTCTCGCCTCGTATCTTCCTTCTGATCGTGCGGTGCTCTCGGTGCGTGTGGCCCGGCTGGTGGTCCGGTGCCTGTGCGCATCCAGCCGCCGCCCTGGCTTTCCACCGGCGGGCTGCGTCGATCATGCCCGTGGGCCGCCTCTGAGGCGGCTTCTTTGCGCGCTCATTCCTCCGCATCGCGCCCGCCGGCCCGCCAGGGTGCGGCGGCCTCTCTGTCTCCTTTGTCGTCGCTGTGTGGCCTCCACGCCTGGTGAGAGGCCAACACATCAACTCTAACTAAAGGAGACAACAACATGGCACCTCAAGACAAGAAACCCAAGCCGGTCACCACGCTGCGATGCAGCCGCATCAAAGCCAGCATCTGGAAGAACGAGGGCGTGAACGGTCCGTTTTACAACGTGACCGTGGCCCGCTCGTACAAGGGCCAGGATGGAGTCTGGAAGAATTCCGACTCCTTCGGCCTGGCGGACCTGGACGCGCTCGTGGCGGTCGCTCAACAGGCGACACGCTGGGTCACCGAGCGGTCGGGACGCTGACCGTCATGGGAAGCCTCCGGCTCTCACGCCGGAGGCTTCCTGCACCCGAAGAAAGGAAATAAGACGATGAACATCTATCAGGAGTTTGCGACGCATCTCGATCAGCTGCGTGGCGGCGTCCATGCCGTCCGCATCACAGTAGCCTGGCTACATGCCGCTGTCGGTCGAGGAGATTGGATCCAGTGAAGACGGACACCGGTTGGTATCGTTGTGTCACTACGGCGAGCAAAACGGCGACCTCATGCGAGATCCCGACATGGTGTTCCAGTTTCACAACGTACCCGACGGCGCGGCAGCGGAGCCGGTGTCCTTCCGGAACGACTATCTGGGGATCGTTCAAGATGTCTATCGGTATGACGAGGCGGGCAGGCGCACCCACGTGTTTCCCACGCTGAAACAAGACTTGAAAGAGTTTGCCCTGAACTGGTTTGCCAATCTGAAAGATCAGGGATTCTTTGCACCCACCGCGGTTCGAGAGATCCTGTCCCCGTAATCTCATCGATCCATTCAAGGCGCATGATGTGATCAGATCATGCCCCTTTCATGGTCAGGCCCATCTGGATCCTGAAGCCCTCATGTTGCGCGGACAGGTGAACACCCTCGGTGTGAGCAGGCTTCTTACCGACCGTGACAGTACCGGCATGCGTCCTCCTTTGACTGACCAGGATGCGGGGAGGCGGCAAGGTCAAACATGGCGCCTTTGC
This sequence comes from Nitrospira sp., assembly GCA_029881435.1. Taxonomy (GTDB): domain Bacteria; phylum Nitrospirota; class Nitrospiria; order Nitrospirales; family Nitrospiraceae; genus Nitrospira_D. The sequence goes on along the minus strand of JAOUMR010000192.1, from coordinate 1,024 downwards.
CAGTCTCCCAGACGGTACCAGGGATGGCCTCATCCTGGTGGATCAGCGGTGTGGCTGATAGGGTCTCGGGCCTGTGTCCGAGATGACGGTAGAGGCATGGAGTAGGTGATGTTTAAGAGGTTGCAGGATATGGCTCTTGCCCCCATTTGTCTTACATCATCAGTTTATTGTATTGTTGTGCCCATGTTCGTTGACCCTCCGATCACCGCCCCCGGCCTCTCCTCCGATGACCAGAATCAGGCACAGATCGGGGTGGGTGGACGTGGGGCGTCTCAACGTGGGCTGGTGCCGGTGAGCTGATGGGGCAGACGACTAAACGGACGACCACGGTCACCGTGGATCTGGGTGAACTGAAAGCACCCTGGCAGGCCTGGTGTCAGGCCCACGGCATCACGCCGAGCCATGCCCTGCGGAACGCCCTTCGGCAGGCCATGGACCGGAGAGCCACGCGGGCTCCTGCGCCTAGGAGTCGCGTCACCCCGAAGCGAGAACGAGCCACCGTCCGCATGGAAGTGCATCTCACGGCATCAGAGCTCGCTGCCCTGAAGAAGATGGCCGGTCACGAAGGCTACGTGCCGACGAAATGGGTGGTGGCGATGGTGCGCGCGAAGTTGACCGGGCAGCCGCAGGTCGGACAGCCGGAATTGGAGACATTGGCCCGCTCGAATCAACAACTGCTCGCCTTGGGGAGGAACCTGAACCAGATCGCGAAAGTCTTGAATAGCACTCCTCAGAACCGAACTGCGTTGCGGGTGGAGGTCATCACCGAACTCTCCCGGGTGATCCAGGCCCATACGAAGAAGGTCTCCGAGGTCTTACGCGGGACCGTGGCGCGCTGGTCTCTCCAATGAGTCCTGCCATGGGCCAGATCGATGACAAATTGGATGAGTGGGGGAGTCGGCTCTTCAATGTCTCAACGGAGACCTCCCACGGCCGCGTCGCAGCACGCGCATTCCTCTTGGCTCAGCCAAGCCTCTGAGTACCGGCGGACGGCTCAGCACGTCACAGGTTCGCGCGACCTATG
>JAOUMR010000104.1 GCA_029881435.1 Nitrospira sp. | reverse complement strand
TCCGGCATTATGTCGTCAGCAATGCTCTCTATTGGGTGACGGAGTATCATATTGATGCGTTGCGACTGGATGCGATTCACGGCATCTTCGATTTCAGCGCCTTCCACATTTTGAAAGAACTGGCGTCATCGGTCCAAAAGCAGGCCGCCGCGCTCACGCGGCAGATCTTTGTCATCGCGGAGAGCGACTTGAACGACACAAAAATCATCGAATCACCTACGATCGGCGGCTATGGTCTTGACGGGCAATGGAGCGACGATTTCCATCATGCGCTGCGTGTGGTGTTGACCGGAGAATCGCGCGGCTATTACGAGGACTTTCATGGGCTACACGATCTTGGGAAAGCCATTCGCGAGGGATTTGTGTACAGCGGACAGTATTCCGCACATCGCAGGCGCCGGCATGGGAATACCTCACAACAGGTATCGCCCGGACAGCTCGTGGTCTTTTCGCAAAACCACGATCAGATCGGCAACCGCGCGGTTGGAGATCGCTTGAGCACCCAGCTGCCGTACGAGGCTCTGAGGGTTGCCCGCGCGCTCGTACTGCTCTCACCGAACATCCCGCTCTTGTTCATGGGAGAGGAATATGGCGAAACCGCGCCGTTCCAGTATTTCATTGAACATGGTGATCCCGACTTAGTCGAAGCGGTCAGACAAGGTCGTCGACAGGAATTCGCGCATTTCGGCTGGAATCCAGAGGACATTCCTGATCCTCAGGACTCGGCAACCTTCGAGCGAAGTCGGTTGCGTCGGGAAGATCTCAACGATCGGCAAGCCGCGTTATTGCGATGGACCAAGGCGTTGATCCAGTTGAGGAAAGACGAACCGTCGTTGGGCGCTGGAGACGGCACGACGCGGAGTCATCGTGTCTGGGTGTTCGAGGACGAGCAGGTGTTGGTGATGCATCGTTGGACGCAAGACCATGCCGCGTCGCTATTGATCCTTGGATTCAATCGGTCGCCGGTGACGGTGAGATTGATTGAGCCGCAGGGCACATGGCAGCGATGGCTCGATTCCATGGACAAAAAATTCGGCGGGATTGATCAAGGTTCGATGCCAACACAGCTCGCTGTCTCACCTCAAGGAATTTCGGTATCGATTCCAGCCTATGGTGCGGCAGTATTCCTGGCTTCGTAGCGGAGAACGACGCTTGGCATCGGGCGTGGAGTGGACTCGAGGTGGGAAGTCTTAACGTGAGGAGGGATGGCATGGCGGAATCGTATGTGACGCAATTCTTTGAACGATGGGTCGAATGGGCTACGACGTCGGGTTTGCGCGTCCTGATCATCGCCCTCATGATGGTTGTGGGACTCGCGATTGTCAGACGGGCGATGGATCGATTTCAGAAAGTGTACGAGGGGACGTTGCCGAGCGAGGCACAGGTTAAACGGGCCACCACCTTGACGCATGTCATTCGTGACGTGGCTCGTGTGGTGGTTCTTGCCATGGGCGGCATGATGATCTTGTCGGAGGTCGGAGTCGATCTGAAGCCGATCTTGGCGGCGGCCGGGCTCGGAGGATTGGCCGTCGGCTTCGGCGCCCAAAGTTTGGTGAAGGACGTGATCACGGGGTTCTTTATTCTTCTCGAAGATTCGATCCGAGTCGGTGATGTCGTAGAGATTGCCGGAGTCGGAGGGGTGGTCGAGGAGGTGAAGCTCAGGACGGTGACCCTTCGAGATCTGTCGGGGAACGTGCATGTGGTGCCGAATGGAGTCATCGACAAGGTGAAGAATATGACCAAGCTCTATGCCTTCTACCTCTTCGAAGTCGGCATTGCGTATCGAGAAGATGTCGACGAAGTGATGGCGGTTCTGCGCGACATCGCGGATGAACTCCGCCAAGACCCTCAGTTTTCAGAGGATATTCTGGAGCCGTTGGAAATGTTGGGAGTGGATCAATTCGCCGATTCAGCCGTCATCATCAAGTGCCGGATTAAGACTCGGCCGATCAAACAATGGCGGGTCGGGCGGGAGATGAATCGTCGGATCAAGAAGACCTTCGATGCCAAGGGGATCGAAATCCCGTTTCCGCATCAAACGATTTACTGGGGTGAGCCGAAACAGGGAACGCCACCTCCGTTGCATGTGGCCGGGTTGCAACCAGCCCAACCAGCCTCAAGATGAACAAGTTGCGCGTGACATCCACGGCGAGAGCAGACGCGCATCGCGAGCCACTCTCCGAGAAGAAAAGCCATCGGCATCTTTCTTCGGAGGAGTCGGCGTGGGCCAGGTGGCCCGATGAGAAGCTCCTCGACCTGCGGTTCTGCGACCTTAATCTTACCGTGGAGCGGAGTCAGATCACCGACCAAATTGCCCAGCTGAGCCGAGAATTGGGCGAGCGTGGCCTCCTCTTTCGTCCACATTTCTGGCTTTCTAATGAATGGTTCACGCCGGACGGGGTCCCCGGCATTGCCATTCCCTTCTATCTCGCCCACCCACGGCTGGCCCAACTGGAACTGGCGCAGATGCTGGAAGTGGAAGGTGGAACGCCGGAGTGGTGCATGCGTATTCTTCGGCACGAGGCCGGGCATGCCTTGGAAAATGCCTATGGTATCCGTCGTCGCCGGGATCGTCAGACGATATTCGGAAGGTCGACCCAACCCTATCCCAAGTTCTATAGGCCGAAGCCCTACAGTAAGAGCTATGTCCTCCACCTCGACATGTGGTACGCACAAAGCCATCCGGACGAAGATTTTGCGGAGACCTTTGCTGTGTGGCTGAATCCGCAGTCGCAGTGGCGGGAACGCTATGCAGATTGGCCGGCGCGTAAGAAACTGGAATACATGGATCAGTTGATGGCCTCGTTGGTCAACGCACGGCCGCTGGTGACGACCAAACAACATGTGGACTCGCTGCCCCGGCTTCGCCGGACTTTACGGAAACACTACGACCAGAAGCGTGGGCACTACGGGACTCCTCATCCGACGTTCTATGATCGCGACCTGCGTCGGATCTTTTCTTCCGCAACCGAGCATCGGGCCAATGTCTCGGCAGTACAGTTTTTGGCGCGTGTTCGTCGTGATGTCTGTCGGGAAGTGGCCGCTTGGACCGGAGAATATCAGTATACGATCGATCGCGTATTCGAAGATATCGTCACGCGTTGTCGTGAGCAACGTCTCAGGCTGGCCATTCCGGAGGGGAAGGCCACACTCGACATCACGATTCTGCTGACGGTTCAAACGATGAACTACTTGCACAGCGGCCATCATCGGGTGGCCTTATGAAGCCGCTACGCGTTCTCGTTCTGGTGCATGAAGACCTTGTTCCGCCGGATACGGTCGAGGGAGTCGATCTCACCACGGTCGAGTGGAGGACCGAATACGAAGTCGTCAACACGCTCCGCGAGATCGGACATGAGGTGCGTCCGCTTGGGGTTCAACACGAGCTCGCCGTGATTCGTCAGGCCGTGGATGAATGGAAACCGCACATTGCATTCAATCTACTGGAGGAATTCAGCGGAGTGGCCATCTATGATCAGAACGTGGTGTCCTACCTCGAATTGCTCAAGGTGCCGTACACAGGCTGTAACCCGAGGGGATTGATGTTGGCCCGCGATAAAGGGTTGGCCAAAAAAATTCTCTATTACCACCGCATTCCGATTCCGGAGTTCATCACCGTTCCGCTAGGTCGATCGATCAGGCGGCCCAAGGAGTTATCGTTTCCCTTAATCGTGAAATCCGTCTCAGAGGAAGCCTCCCTGGGCATTTCTCAGGCCTCGATCGTGGAGGATGACGACAAGTTGCAAGAACGAGTCAGGTTTATCCACCAAAGCGTCGGCACGGGCGCGCTGGTGGAACGGTATGTCGAAGGACGTGAACTGTATGTCGGTGTGATGGGCAATCAACGGCTGCAGGTCTTTCCTGTCTGGGAGCTCGATATGAGCCGATTGCCGGAAGAGGCCAGAAAGATCGCCACAGCTCGGGTGAAGTGGAGTCGAGCCTACCAGAAGAAATACGGCGTCCGCTCGATCGCAGCGGTCGATCTGACGGACTCGCAACGGCAGATTCTTCAAAACCTGGCCAAGCGGGTGTACCGCAGTTTGGGACTCAGCGGGTATGCGAGGATCGATTTTCGACTTGATCCGGCGGGACAGGTGAATGTGCTGGAGGCGAATCCGAATCCGCACATCGCGACGACTGAGGATTTTTCAAGTTCAGCGGCAGGTGGGGAACTGCCGTTTCCTGCCTTGCTACAACGGATTCTCGACCTGGGCTTGCGATGGCGTCCCCACGTGACCCCCTCCGACAGGACGACTCCGGTTCCGAGCCGGATCGGTGACTGACGATGTGTCGTCATCCCACTTTGAAGTACAAGACAGAGAGGGGAGGCAGGGTCAGGACGATCGAGTTCGGAAATCCATGAGCGGAAATCGGCTCGGCCATCACTCCGCCCCCGTTGCCCATGTTGCTTCCGCCATAGAGGTCAGCGTCGCTGTTTAAGAGCTCACGATAGTGGCCCAAGGAGGGCACGCCGATTCGGTATCCATGGCGTGGAACCGGCGTGAAGTTACAGGCGCCGACGACAAGGTCCTGTTGGTTTTTGGCTTTCCGGAGAAAGGCGATGACAGACTGTTCAGCGTCGTGGAAGTCGATCCACTGGAACCCGGTCCAATCATAATCGACCTCGTACAGCGCCGGCTCGTTTCGATACAGCCAATTGAGGTCGCGAACGTACCGTTGGAGACCGGCGTGCGATTCATGCTGGCAGAGGTGCCACTGCAAACTGTCGTCGTGGTTCCACTCCCACCACTGGCCGAATTCACCGCCCATGAAGAGCATCTTCTTGCCGGGATGGCCGTACATAAAGCCGTATAGGGCCCGAAGATTGGCACATCGCTGCCAATTGTCCCCCGGCATTTTATCGAGGAGTGCTTTCTTGCCGTGCACGATCTCGTCATGGGAGAGGACTAGGACGAAATTCTCATGGAAGGCGTAGACGAGCCCAAAGGTAATCTTGTTCTGGTGGTGCTTGCGGTACACAGAGTCCAGAGAAAAGTATTCCAAGGTGTCGTGCATCCACCCCATATTCCATTTGAAGGTGAACCCTAAACCTCCCGTATAGGTCGGTTTTGAAACGCCGGGCCAGGCGGTGGATTCTTCGGCGATCGTGACGGCGCCGGGATGTTCTTGGTGGACCAGCACGTTCAATTCCTTGAGGAAGGAGACGGCCGCCAAGTTTTCGTTCCCCCCATACTGGTTGGGAATCCACTCGCCGGCGTTTCTCCCATAGTCCAGGTATAACATCGAGGCCACCGCGTCCACACGAAGACCGTCGATGTGGTATTTGTCCAACCAGAAGAGCGCACTGTTCTGGAGAAAATTTTTCACTTCCACGCGGCCGTAGTTGAAGATGCGACTCTTCCATTCCGGATGATAGCCAAGCCGCGGATCCTCGTGATCATAGAGGTGTGTGCCGTCGAACCAAGCCAACCCAAACGCATCGTCAGGAAAGTGCGCCGGCGCCCAGTCCATGATGATGCCGATTCCCGCTTGATGCGCGGCATCGATGAACGCCATGAAGTCTTCCGGCGGGCCGAATCGACTCGTGGCGGCAAAGTAGCCGGTGGCTTGATAGCCCCATGATCCGTCGAACGGATGTTCGGTGACCGGCATCAGTTCAATGTGGGTGTAGCCCATGTGTTTGACGTAGTGAATGAGTTTGTCGGCCAGTTCTCGATAGGTCAGCCAGCGGTTCTCCTCTTCAGGTACCCGCATCCAGGATCCCAGATGCACCTCATAGATGGACATGGGTGCGGTAAGCGGATCACGCGTAGCGCGGGCGTCCATCCACGCCTGGTCGTTCCATCGGTAGCCGGAAAGATTGCGAACGATTGATGCCGTGCGAGGCCGCAGTTCCGCTGAGAAGGCGTACGGATCAGCCTTGGTGAAGGGTGCGTCGACATGGCGGGAGCGGATCTCGTATTTGTAAAACGTTCCATCGGGGATGTCCGGGATGAACAACTCCCAGAGGCCGGTCGATCCGCGACTGACCATCTGATGGCAACGGCCGTCCCACTGGTTGAAGCCGCCGATGACGCTGACTCGCATGGCGTTCGGGGCCCAGACGACGAAATGAACGCCGGCGATCCCGTCGACGGTTGTGAGATGAGCGCCCAGTATCTCGTAGCCTTTGAAAAGATTCCCCTCCGCAAACAGGTGCAGATCATGGTCGCTGATCAAAGGAGGGAAGGTGTAGGGATCGTGGCGTTCCGTGACGGTTCCTTGAGAATCGGTGACCCGGATTTGGTATTTCAGCGTTCCCTTCGGGGCGTCCATGATCGCCTCAAACAATCCTGATTCATGAACGCGGTTCATCGGTATCCGCTTGCGGCCGGGGGTATCGAGAATCACTTGTGCCTCGCTGGCGTCCGGCGCAAAGGTTCGGATCACGAGCGAGTCCGACCCATTCACGGAGGTGCGATGAGGGCCTAGCAGTTCACGAGGATTCCAATGCTCGGCGTTGAGGAGTCGTTCAATGTGTTCAGCCTGCACCATAAAGATAGTCCTCCTTACCTTCGATTCAGCCTATCCTAAGCAGATCGGTCGTGTTAAGAAAGGGGGGTGAGAAAAAAAACATATCCAAAACGGCAATCGCGGCGAGTTGCGCCGATGCCGCGAACCAGGCGACGAAAGAACGAAGAGTCTGGGATCGCCGTGTCCGATGGCCGGCTCCGCCAACTGGCGGCTCGGTATGGGGTCGTTCCTGCGTATGTTGATGAGGGAGGCGTCCGCCGCCTGGTCCACGACGAGAGTCTTCGCCGGGTTCTCTCGGTCATGGGAGTGGACGCGCAGAACTCGACGCAACTGACTGAGAGGATGCGAGAGGTTCGTTCGGGACCTTGGCGCGAGATGTTGGATCCTGCGATGGTCGTGCGGGTGGATCGACTGCCCCGTACATGCCCCGTCCGTTTACCTGTAGCAGTCGATCAATTGCGGCAGATCACACTCGTGTGGAGACTCACGAAGGAACAGGGGGGCGTCCTGACGGGGCGGAGCGTCGGAAGACGGCTGCAAGTTCGCGCCAGGACGATTCTGGATGGCCTTCGTCATTGCGAAGTGGCGCTGCCGTTTCCTCGAGCGTTGCCGCTCGGCTACCATTCGTTGACCGTGGACGCGTCAGGGCCCCGGATCAGCCAACGTGCCGCGATGACGGTCGTCGTCGTCCCAAGTCAGTGCTATCTGCATCCGGCGGTCATGGATTCCCGTCGAACCTGGGGCATCACGATTCAACTCTATGGCCTCCGCAGCGTCAAGAATTGGGGCGTCGGAGATTTCCGCGATCTCAAGGAGATGATTCACTGGGCCGGGAGTGAACTCGGAGCGGATCTTCTGGGAGTCAATCCGCTTCACGCGCTCCCCCCCGGGCAGGTCAGTCCCTATTCGCCGTCCAGCCGGCTGTTTCATCACTCGCTCTACCTGGATCTTGAAGGGATTCAGGAATTTCGAGACGCATCCTCAGTCCAGGAGAAAGTCAAGGCACCGGCCTTTCAAGCCAAACTGGCATCGCTACGCCGGAGTCCGACGGTACAGTATGAAGCCGTTGAACGGGTCAAACGGCTGATGCTGGAAGAGCTCTTTCGCCTGTTCCAACGCCACCATCTCGCGAGAAAAACGGCCAGAGCCAGGGCCTTTCACCGGTTTGTTCGGAGTCAAGGGGAGGCTCTGCAGCGGTTTGCGCTCTTTCGGACCTTGGAGGAACAGATGGCCCGTCGCGGGAAAGTTGTCGGAACCGGTTCACAAGGGTGGCGCTCCTGGCCGCTGGAGTACCGGCATCCCGATTCCCCCTCGGTCAAACAAGCCGCGATTCGTCATCAGGACCGTCTGCAATTTTTCCAATATGTCGAATGGCAGTGTCAGCAACAGCTCCAAGCCGTGCAATCGGCGGCGAACCGCTCAGGCATGGCCATCGGCCTCTATAAGGATATGGCGGTCGGGATCGACCCGGGCGGGGCGGATTCCTGGGCGTTTCAAGATCAATTGGTGGCGGCCGCGTCGGTTGGAACCCCGCCGGAACTGTTTTCTCCCAATGGGCAACGGTGGAATCTGTCCCCGTTTCATCCACGTCGGATTCGCAAGGACGGCTATCGCCTGTTCGCGGACTGTTATCGTCGGACCATGCGGGCCTGTGGACTAATCAGAATCGATCACGCCATGGGGCTGTTTCGTCTCTTCTGGATTCCGGATGGGCTGGTGTCGGCTCAGGGAACGTATGTGAGATACCCGGCAGAAGATCTTCTGGGTATCCTGGCTCTCGAAAGCCAAAGAGAGCGAGTTATGGTCATTGGGGAAGATCTGGGGACGGTGACCCCATCGATCCGGACTCAGTTGATGGCAGGCGGGTTGCTGTCCTACCGACTCTTGCTCTTTGAACAAACCGCCCGCGGACGGTTTGTAAAACCGTCTCGGTTTCCCACGGCCGCCGCCGCGTCCGTGACCACGCACGACCTCCCGACATTGCGAGGGTTTTGGATTGGTCGGGACATTGAGTTGAAGAGTCGACTCGGCCTCTATCGGGACTCGGAATGGCTCAGGCGTGACATGGTCACCCGTGCTCGGGACAAACAGGCGCTCTTGGACGCGTTATCCGAAGAAGGGCTTCTGCCGGCAGGCGCTTCGCGAGAAGCCGACACCATCCCACAATTGACCGACGAACTCTGTCGAGCCGTCTATGCCTATGTTGCTCGCACACCCAGCCGGCTGGTGCTGATCTCGTTGGAAGATCTGTTGGGGGATATTGAGACTCCGAATGTTCCGGGTGAGCACGCCTATCCGTCGTGGCGGATCAAAGCCGGTCCTCCCGGCACCACGTGGGAGGACTGGACGAAGCTCGTTCAGGTGCCTATGATGGCACAGACTATCAGCTCTCAGAGAAATCGAGGCTAAACGACTCTTCCCTTCCTGTCACCAGTGTCGCCGTACATGATCGGGAGTCATTCTCATGAATGAAGAGGGGAACAAGACTCTCGACTCGACTGCTCGTCTTGTCACGCTCATTTTTCTGGTCGGTTTGGGCTACCTCCTCTTCGCCACGTTTCGGCCCTATTTCTCTGCTCTTATCTGGTCCGCCGTCCTCTCGTACGGGCTCTATCCTCAGTATTGCAGGATCGTGAAGCTGACGGGTGAGCGACGATCGCTCAGCGCGTTGGTAATGAGCGTCGCGGTGACGATCGGCCTGATCCTCCCTCTCGGGTATCTGTCATTCATGATCGGAAAAGAAGTGGCAAAGACCTACCTGACGGTGGTGTCCGTCCTGGAACAAGGGCCGGGTGTGATCGAGCAATGGCGTGTGCATCCCTGGGTGACGGCGATCTTGGAGCAGCTCCAGGAGTTCCAAAGAATGACCGGCACCGACCTGCGCGCTGTCCTGGTGGACAATTTGGCCCAACTCGGTAGTGCGCTCGTGGAGCAATTGACCCAGGTGGCGAAGAATGTGCTGGTCGCCTTGTCGGAGCTCGGCATCATCCTACTCTGCACGTTTTACTTCTTCCGTGACGGCAAAGGGATGGTGGATTGGTTGACGGATGTCTCGCCTCTGGATGAAGCCTATCAGCAGTTGATTGTCCGTCGATTCGGCGAAGTCATGAAGGGAGCCGTCCTTGGGAACACACTCGTGGCTGCGCTCGAAGGCATCGTCGGCGGCTTTGCGTTTTGGTTCGCCGGGATGCCGGTTCCGCTGTTGTGGGGTGCGGTGATGGGGATCCTGGCCTACCTGCCCCTCGTTGGGGCCGGGATCGTATGGCTGCCCGCTGCCGTGTACTTGTTCATCCAGGGCGATTATGCGGCGGGAGGAATCCTTTGCGTCTCGGGATTCGTGATCGCAGTCCTCGATTATGTGGTTCGAACACTGGTGGTCGGCGAAGCCTCGAAGTTGAACACGCTGTTGACGTTCTTCGCGGTATTGGGTGGCATTCAGCTCTTTGGATTGGTGGGTATTGTGGCCGGTCCCCTCGTTGTCGCCGTCAGTTTTGCTCTCCTGGACAGCTATCGGCTCGAACGGTCAGGCCAGGCCCAGCGACGTCTCGAACCATGATCGCAACGTGCCGCCAATGGTTCGGTTATGCATGGGTATTTCTCCGATCCGTAACGGGGAAGTTCATAGCGGACAACGGGCTCTTTCTCACGAGCGCGCTGGCCTTCAACCTCCTGCTCTATTTCGTTCCGCTTTCGCTGTTGATGGTCTCGCTGCTTGGGTACACCGTGTTGGACTCTGAGCACGCCATGAAAGAAGTCCAATCCGTCTTGCGGGCGTTTCTTCCCCAGTCTCAGCAAGCGCTGGCGGAAAACTTGGGGGCGGTCGTGGCCGACCGTGGCCTTCTGGGTGTTGCCGGGATCGTCTCGTTTGTCGCGTTTAGCAGTTTTCTCTTTGGCTCTATCCGAATCGTGCTCAATCTGGTGTTCCAGGCACAGCAGGCGCGTACGTTCATCAGGGGGGTCGGAACGGATGTCCTCACGACGTTGCTCGTGACAGTGCTGCTGCTTGTGGTGGTGGCCAATACGTCGTTCTTGACGATCGCGTGGACGCTCGCGGAGCGATACCCATCATTGGCGGTGTTGTTCGAGCCGGCCTTGACAGTTCTGGACAGAGCCCTGGGGTTTGTGGCGACGATGGCTCTGTTCTATGTTCTCTATCGTGTGTCTCCGACGGTGACGCTGTCGCCCGTGGCGCTGGCAATCGGGGCGTTGACCGCGACACTGCTCTTCCAATTGGCGCGCTGGGGATTTGCCTGGTACGTATCCGTGGCGCAAGCCTCCCTTGTCTTGTATGGCACCTTGGGCGGCCTGATGTTCTTCTTTATGTGGCTGTATTACGCCTCCCTTGTGTTCATTCTTGGAGCCGAAGTCGCTTGGTTTTGCGCAACGAGATCGGATGCGCGAGACAAAGGCCGCCTGCATGACTTCCCGCGGTGAGGTGAGTCGTTCGGTACCAAAGCCCAGCCGTAAGCACGTGAGCACGAGAGGGTGAAACCTCGGATTCACGGCATGTCGCGGAACCGCCGTTCCAGCTCGGCAATCCGCTTTCGTGCCTCTTCCAAGGTCGTGGTTAGCAGACGGGTTTCTCGCCCATGGCGCCAGCGTACCCCTAATGCGGCGATGGCGCTGAGTGCGGCCCCAATGGCGGTCGAACCTAGAATCACCAGGACCAATGAAGTTTGGTACTCCCAGAAGAGAAACTGAATCGTCACGGGAAACGTGTTTTGCAGGGCGAAGAGGGCGATGAGAATCGCCAAGCCGAGTGCCACAAACAGAGAAGTCATCGTGTCCTATCCTCACGAATCACATTAGAGGCGGATCGCTATGAAGCGTTCCGCTTGTGGCGTATCGACTCCGGCATAGTGGCCGACCCTGAACTCGTCCAAGACTTCGGTGTCCCTCTGTCTGTGCAGGCGGATCTCTTTCTCTTCTTTAGTCCGGAACACATCAGTGCATGACGGTGGCTTCACCGACCGCCTATCTGCCGACCAATTCGTTGTCCGTTTGAAGACACTGTTAGCTGGAGTCCGGCCAATATTGCCCGAGTGGTGGACGGTACGCAAGTTGTATTTCCTGAACCATAAGTCATGAATGGCAACAATAATGCAGCATGTGTCGACAGTGTCAGAGGAATGTCGTGCCCCCAAAAGCCACAAGACTGCCGAGGGGTCTCAATCGAGCAAGACCTCCGGAACATCACGAACTCCAGTGCCCACCGTTCTGAATAGGTCGTGACGGTGATCCAGGTCGCGGGCTAGAGACAGCAACGGTCCGATCAATGTGTACGGCAGACGTAGCCAACTTGAAAAATTATAGTGCATAGCGGCTTGAGGTGCTATATAGGATTACGTATGGTATTGAATACTTGCAAATGACTGATTGGCCATCAATGGCTGGATGGTCAATGA
>JAOUMR010000019.1 GCA_029881435.1 Nitrospira sp. | reverse complement strand
TTAAAAAAAATACCCGCGGACCCCAATGGTACTCGCATCCTGACGCCGGCCACATTCCTGCGCTCCTTTCGAGAAATGGAAGGAGCATGAATCGAGCAGCTGTGGACACGCCACCGGCTTCTCGCTCGAGTTCAGCACGAGTGAAGACCCGTCATGAGGCAAGGTCTTGATTAGCGTCGCCTGTACTGGTCCTCTGAAAGGGAAGGAGGAAACACCCCATGATCGTGACCATTTTTCGCAACCGCCTCAAGCCGGAACACCAAGCGGAATATTACGCGTATGCCAAAACAATTCGTGAATTGGCGGTGACTATGCCGGGTTTCATCGGACAGAAGAGCTTCGTGGCCGAAGATGGCGAGCGAGTCTCAATCGTCGAGTTTTCGTCAGAAACAACTCATCAAGCCTGGCGGGAACATCCTGACCATCGAGTGGCTCAAGAACTCGGACGGAGCACGTTCTACTCTGGGTACCGCGTGCAAGTCTGCTCGTTGGAACGCGACTACAGCTATTCGCTCGCTTCATCGTGACAGGAGAGGCCAGCCAGGTCGCGGACTACCCAAGCACGTCCCAGAGAGACTGGCAGGCGTGTGCAGTGGGATAGGGCTGTGAGCCTTCTCAAAATTGGGGGACCTTACGCCGATCCGTGTAAGAACCCGTGATACATAGTTCCTCAGTCGCAACTCATTGAATGAACGTCGATTATGGCGTATTGTTCACGAACCCTGGTGGCGTTTTATACGAATACAAATTGGCAAATCCGGTTCTTATTATGGATCGTCCTAAACATAGTTGAGCCGCGCACGGAGCCGTGGTGGAATCACTGGGTGCCGTAGCCACAGTCCTTTGCCACCGAGGTCGCCACGACTTGGCGAAGCTGCTGTCCCGGGCGCTGGTCGACTTCGATGTCTCTTCTACGTACGGGAGTCTACTTTTCTCTCTAATCACAACCGCAGAGATCTATGCGCCGATCTCGGATTACGACCAGTTGCGTGCGCTTTCCCGGGAAGACAACGAAGCCATCCTCGACGCTGTCTTGGAGATCTGGCCGCCGCGTGCCGAAAACATGGAGATCACTGGCATCATCTATCGCCTCGATCCAGGCTCACTGAAGGATTCTCCCGACGACACTGACGAGATTCTTCAACTGCTCGACCGAGTTCGAAATATCATGATCGCAGTGTCGACAGGCGGCCCGAGAATCGACAGCGTCAACTCCAACTACAAGCAAGTGTACTCAGAACTGACAGAACAGTTGCAGACTCGGGGCTTGCACAATCCCGTCCCATACGCAGATCTCTGGGACTGGTACGGCAAGTGGAGTAGCGGCGATCTTCCTACATACCAATCCCGCCGCGAGTACATTCGTGAGCTATTCGGCCCGATCGAGACACGACTCCGAGAAGGTCCCAGCTCGCGCGGGACAGAGGTGTTTCCTGGGCCCACTGGCTGGGCTCGAGTCGACAGAACACTGGGCGAAGCACGGTCACGTCTAGAGTCGGCGACAAACGAGGAACAGTTTCAAGCGGTCGGCCTCCTGTGTCGCGAGGCGATTATCTCCTTGGCCCAGACTGTTTTCGACCCTGATCGGCACCCTCCCTTGGATGACGTCGAAGTCAGCAACACCGACGCGAAGCGCATGCTCGATCGATACCTCGCGGTGGAGGTCGCTGGAAAATCAAACTCGATCGCCAGAAAGCATGCCAAGGCATCACTCGATCTCGCGAACGAACTGACTCACAAGCGCACCGCTGAATTTCGCGAAGCGGCTCTCTGTGCCGAGGCCACAGCGTCTGTAATCAACATCATCGCCATCCTCTCGGGTATGCGAGACCCAGGGGCAGGCACCGGCTAATATGGCCTTGCAGCTGATAACAGATAGCTGGGCGTTCCCGAATTCGAGGCGTTCTGGCGTCGGAGCTTCTGTGGCATAGTGCTGACAATCAGCGCTGTCTGTTGCAGCTGAAGCCCGATCCGGTAATGCAGCATGGCTGAGGACCGCTTTACGGCGGTGCGATCTCGGCGCCGAACTTCCCTAATTGTCCGATACTGGCCATCGCGGCTGGTCAATCTTGCCGTTCCACAAGTGAACCTCTCGATCCCAATCCCACACCGAACATCAGATCGAATGTGAGCTACTTGCTACAGGCCGGAATAGCTCAACGATACTGGCACGTTGCAATGTAGTGGCAGGATGCAGCAGCAGAAGAGTGACTCTCGCCGGCACTGCTCTTTTCATGCTCCTTCCCCTTAATAGCGCTTGACTCTCATATCTAATGCGCCCAGGGTGATGCTATGACGTACTGAGCCACGCCGACCGTCCTATCCTCGCGCCTCACTCCCTTTCCTGCGCGACCGATTCCCTGGTCTCCGCCGCCCTTGCGCCGCATGTTCATCGAAATGCCTGTGTAGACGCCCTGTGTCCAAGAGCCCTGGACGCTGGGGTGGCAGAGGTCCCTCCACACAGGAGTGGAGCTGAGATCTATCGACCACATCAGACAATTCAGAAAAGGAGCCATACATATGATTACCATCACACAGACGGCAGAAGAAAAGATCCGAGAACTCATACAGGAAGAGAAAGATACGGTCGGCTTGCGCGTATTCGTCAAAGGCGGTGGGTGCCATGGCTACCAGTACGGGATGGCCTTCGAGTCCACCATGGGCGATGACGACACGGTGATCGAAAAAGGCGACGTCAAAGTCATCATGGACTCCCAGAGCGCCCCGCTACTGGCCGGTTGCGAAGTCGACTACCTGGACAGTGTGCAAGGCTCCGGCTTTGCAATCAAGAACCCACAAGCCAAAACGACCTGTGGGTGTGGCAGCTCATTCAGCGCGTAACGTCATCGTACGGTGCGTTAGATCGCCGGCCACCGGCGTCAACAGGAAGGGAGTACGCTATGGAGAATACAGCCATCATCGGAACCAAGAATAAGAAGGGTCAAGTCATCACCGATTCACGCGTGATGATGAACGACGCGCCTCGCACGGCGTCGTTTTTTACCGGCAGCGAAGTCATTAAGGAAGCCGTGAAGCGGGCCAATGTCGATATTATGGTGGCCTACCCCATTACGCCCCAGAGCGAGGCAGCCGCCCTGTGCGGCGAGCTCTTTGCCGAGGGGTATATCGGCGACTATTTCCGTGGTGAGAGCGAATTTGCGGTCATGTCACAGTGCGCCGGCTCCGCCTTTGGCGGGGCCCGTGTCTTCACGACGACCGCCGGGCCAGGCACCATGCGGGCCATGGAAAACTTTCCGATGTGGGCCGGAGCCCGATTGCCGATTCAATGTATCGTGACCTGTCGCGGCATCAATTCTCCCCTGTCGATCCAGCCGGACACGATCGAGATCGCCTACCTCATGAATACGGGCATGCTCGTCTGGCATGCCGAAACCGCACAGGATTTCTACGACTGGATCCTCAAGGGCTATATGGTGTCGGAAGAGCCGGACGTGCATTTGCCATTGGCTCTCTGTTGCGACGGCTTCTTCGTCACCCATACGAAGGACGTCGTCGATCTCACGCCAGAGGACATGTGCCTGCCACCCTATGATCCCTATCGCTCGCCCGTGCCCTGCATGGATATGGAGTGTCCACCGGTCCGGATGATGCGCGATCCCTTCGTGATGAAGAGCAACTACATCAGCTACGCCACGCACGCGAGCTGGCAACAGGAAGTCTGGGCTGCCGCGGAACGGTCGCGCAAGCACACCATCGCCTGGCTGGATGGCCTGATCGATGTTGAAGACGGCGATGCCGACATTCTCATCATCTCCTCGGGAACTGCCGTCTCCCAGGGACGGGAAGCCATCCGTCTGCTCGCCGATGAGGGAGTGCGCGTTGGACTGGTGAAAATCAAGACCCTGCGCCCATGGCCGGAAGAAGAACTTCGCGAGGCGACCAAGCATGCCTCGCACATCATCGTGCCCGAGTTCAATGTCATCGGATGGATGGCCAAAGAAATTAAGGCCACCATCCCCAACAGCGAGCGGGTTGTCGCCGGACCGCGCGTCTGTGGCGGCATGACCTTACCGCCGGAAGTGATCGTAGAGGAAGTCAAGAAGGCGATCGGTATGCGATCGGGAGTGCTGGCGGGACGTGGATGATGCACCCGACGCACGAGCCGAACGGCAGCACGGCCGTACCCAGAAACAGGGCGACGCGGAGCCGCCCAGAAGGCAGAAGGCCGTGGCACGCAGTTGACGATGTAAGAGATGGAAACATCACCACCGCAATCGCGGATAACAGAGAGCGAGGTATCTAATGAGTCTTGACTATGTGAAATTCACCCCGGGATTCGACACCTTCATGCCGAAAGAATATCGGGACATGGTGGAGCACGGGCCCTTCGGGAAGAAAACGACCGTATCGCAGATGGGTAGCTTCAAAGAAATCCTCGAAGAGCATCCCATGTGCGCCGGCTGTGCGATGACCCTGTTCATCCGGCTTGCGATCGTCGCGTTCCCGAATCCTGAAGACACCATTACCGTCGGAACGGCCGGCTGTGGCCGGTTGGCGATTTCACAGGCGGCGATTCCGTTCGTCTACGGCAACTATGGGGACCAGAACGGCGTCGCCAGTGGACTGTCGCGCGGATTGCGGATTCGTTTCGGCGACAAGCCCAAGGATGTCGTGGTGATGGCCGGTGATGGTGGCACCGCTGACATCGGATTCCAGCAAGTCCTCCATTCCTGGTTCAGGAAGGAACGGTTTACGACGATCATGCTGGACAATGAAGTGTACGGGAATACGGGCGGACAGGAGAGCGGGATGACGACGAGAGGAGCCGTGCTCAAGATGGCCCCGCTCGGCAAGAAGTTCGAGAAAATGGACATGGTCGCCATGGCAAAGATCGCCGGCTGCGCCTATATTGCCACCGTCGTACCGAATAATCCGCGCCGGGTGGAAAGCTGCATCAAGAAGGCCGTGCTGATCGCCCGCGAGGTCGGTCCGACCTATATCCAGGCCTATACGTCCTGCAACATCGAGTACGCGATTCCGACCGACCAGGTTATGGCAGACGCCAAAACCGTCGAAGATGACCGGTACAAGTTTGCCGAGTATGTCAGTGAGGACGCCAAGGCCTATCTGGCTGAGCGATACGGCTATAAGGAGTTCGTCCAGAAGCCGGTGGCGGCAATCGCAACGACGTAATCACATGGGTGGAGGATTCGGGAGAAGGCCCATACGACGCACTCGAATCTTCCACCCGTCAGCCGATACACCCAGGGGAAGACCTGAGAGGAGGGAGCTCATGATGGACACACTATCAACCAACACAACTGCAAAGTCCCGCTATGCCCTGAACTATGGCTTGCGGCTGGATAAAGGCACGGCGAACGAGCTCACCCACCCGCGCGTGCCCATTCTCCTTCCCGATGGTTCAGTCGGTAACATGACGCTGCACGTGATGAACGGCACTGCGGCTGAAATCAAGGCACAGCTACTCGACAGCATCGACGCATTTTTCGACATCTACGCCGATGTGTACGACGACGTGTCACGCTCAACCATCTGTGACTGAGGCATCGTCATGGCTCGAGCCCTTTCCGACGCCTCAGGTAGGAGGCCCTCGATGATGCACACACTCGATATCCATCGTCCCGAGATGCCGGATCTTCAGTTCGTCCTGTTCGTGACGGCACTCTGCACGTCTCGTCTGACCACCCTCAATATCCCCAAATCCCTCCGCGCGACAATTTTCAACCGGTGCTGGAGGCTCATTCATGAATCCCCTCCGCCTGGCAGACCGGAGGATCGAGTCCTGAACCTCCGACCCTGGACCGAGCTCACCGTTGAGGCAATGGTAGAGATCATACGCGTCGGGCTGACAGAGGCAGGGATTCACGTCTTAGCCTGGGAGCATGCACCCAGCAAGCCGACACGCACCAGCAGCCCTGAAGCCACCCCTCTCATCGAGCGACTCGCGCAACTGTATCCTCAGCCGCCCGAGGAAACCGACAGCGGTCATGCAATCGACACGATCCCACGCTGACAGACCACGATTCGTAGAATCGCTCACATTGATCCGCTGTTACCACGCGTAGGCTTCCGGTGCGGCGCCACCAGGGCCTGGGAACAGCTCGTCCAGCTGTTTCAGAATGTCGCTGTCTAGCGAAAGACTGAGTGCTCGCATCGCCCCCTCGAGTTGTTCCATGGTACGAGGTCCAACGATCGGCGACGTGACCACTGGTTGATGCAGGAGCCAGGCCAGCGCAACATCAGCCGATTGTTCACCCATCCGTTCACACAGGGCTTCATAGGCTTCGAGTGTGGGACGAGACGCGATCACCTTGTGCTTCAATTCTGCATCCGCTCGACGTCCCTTGTCCGCGGATTGTAAGACACCGGCCAAGAGCCCACGCCCCAGCGGACTCCAGGGAATGAGACCAATACCGTAGTTCTCACAGGCAGGAATGACCTCCAGCTCAATGCTCCGCTCGGTCAGATTGTAAAGACTCTGTTCAGACACCAACCCCAAGAAGTGCCGATTGCGCGCAGTCTCCTGCGCTTGAGCCAGATGCCACCCCGCGAAATTGCTGCTACCGACGTAGACAACTTTTCCCTCTCTGACCAACTGTTCCATCGCTTGCCAGATTTCTTCCCAGGGTGTTTCTCGGTCCACATGATGCATTTGATAGACGTCAATCCAGTCTGTCCGCAACCGACGAAGGCTCTCCTCACAGGCTCGCTTAATATGGACAGCCGACAATCGAGACTGATTCGGCCATTCGCCCATCCGGCCGTACACCTTGGTGGCTAAGACCACCTTATCCCGGCGACCTCCGCCTTGCGCGAACCACCGACCGATGATCTGCTCCGTCCAGCCCTCACCAAGTTTCCAGCCATACACATCGGCGGTATCAAAACAGTTGATGCCGAGCTCCAAGGCACGGTCCATCATAGCGAAGCTATCAGGCTCGGTCGTGTGTGGCCCAAAATTCATGGTCCCGAGAGAAAGACGACTGACCTTCAATCCTGACCGACCAAGATGTCGATATTCCATGGGTAGACGCCTATTGGTTCGCACACATGTTGCTAGAGGCCGTACAGGAACATTGCCCTTGCTCAGACCACCGATCGGACCTAGTATCCACGACCTGTACTCCCACCACGTCCCATCCGATCAAGTGGGAGAGCTTCGTAGCGTTGCCTGAGGTCGGGATGCTCGCTGAGATACTGTTTGACCGCCGCATCATCCGCAAATACTTCCGGACTGCGTTTCCGGTATTCATCGAGGGTCAGATCATGTTTCGCCAAGAGCGTCGTGAGCTTCACATTGATATCTGCTCCCATTTGGCGCATTTGCTCCTGTGATGGACGTTGGCCGTCCCCATAACCCGACCCACCCTTGAAATAATTCGTCATCATTTCACCAATCTCGATTCGAGCGTTGACGAACTGTTCCACTTCGGCCGGTTCAGCGGCATAGACAACTCCGGCACAAAGAACAACCCCCAATGACATATTGATGACCCGGTTCCACACATTCATCGTCACAATCCTCCTACTAGTCGAAAATAGAACGGCATCCCATGACTGACTCACACTGCCCCCCATGGTACCACCCTTTAGATGCTCGCTTCGCCGTCACTATGAGCCGATGGAATACCGTAACGTTTACACTTTTCCCAGAGCGCTTTTCTAGACAATCCCAAGATTCTCGATGCGGTCGTGCGACTCCCTTCGACACGCTCCAACACGGAGACGATGTAGTCTTTCTCAAAGCCTTCTCGAGCCGCAGCCAGTGACGTCATGGCCATTTCTTTTTTCCGTTTCTCCCCGGTTAACCCTTCGCTGCAGAAGCCGCAGGCCTCTTGCGGAGCCCCCCCCTGGTAGGGGCAGGATTGGAATCCACAGAGGTCCATCGGTTGCACCATCTCCCGGTCTCGTCCCAATGCGACAGACCGTTCAACGAGATTCTGTAACTCTCGGACGTTTCCTGGATACGAATAGCGAAGCAACAATTCACGAGCCGGCTGAGAAAACCCGCGCAACTGCTTGTTCAGCTTCTGCGAACAACTTTCCAAAACATGTTCGGCAATGACCATAATGTCTTCTTGCCGTTGCCGAAGCGGCGGCACGACGATCGGCACCACGTTGAGTCGATAAAAGAGGTCTTCACGAAACCGGCCCTGCGCCACTTCTTTGCGCAAGTCTTTTTGCGTGGCACACACAAGTCGGACATCTGCTTCAATCGTCTCATTGCTCCCGACTCGTTCAAAATTCCGTTCCTGCAAGACACGTAAGAGTTTTACCTGCACGACCGGCGAGATGTCGCCGATCTCGTCAAGAAATAAAGTCCCCCGGTTGGCCATTTCGAACCGGCCTCGTCGTTGACGCAATGCGCCGGTAAACGCACCCTTCTCGTGGCCGAAGAGCTCAGCCTCCAGTAGAGTCTCCGGCAAGGCTGCGCAACTCACCTTGATCAAGGGATATCCTCGCCGAGAGCTGTTCTGATGCAACGCGTTCGCGACAAGTTCCTTGCCGGTTCCGCTCTCACCGACGATCAGCACAGTCGAGTCGGTCTCAGCTACCAATTTGATTTTTTCGAGGACGGCACGCATGTGACTGTTCGCCCCTAACATCCCATTAAAACAAAACCTATCTTCGAGTTGGTGCTTGAGATCCTGATTCTCTCGGCGCAAAGCAATCACTGCGCTGACCCGCTCGACGATCAACAGCAATTCGTCCATCTGAAAGGGTTTCGTGACATAATCGAAAGCCCCCAGCTTCATGGCTCCCACCGCCGTTTCCACAGAGCCATGGGCGGTAATGACGAGCACTTCAGTTAGCGGATCCTTTTCCTTGGCCGTCTTCAATACCGCTAACCCATCTTCGCCCGGCAACCGAAGATCGGTAATCACCACATCAAATGATTTTGCGTGGAGCGCTTCTATCCCTTCTGTCCCCGTCGATGCCGCATGGACATGGCACCCGACAGCCTCCAAGGCATCCATCATGGATAGACGCATCAAGGGCTCATCGTCTACCAGCAATAGGTTCAACCCCTTCATACGTCCTTCTCCGCAAGGGAGCGCACTCGCGATACGGGGAAGCAGAGGGTAAACGTCGTTCCTTTTCCGACCTCACTCTCCACCACAATTCTTCCTCCATGACGCTCCATGATGCCAAGATTGACTGAGAGGCCTAGTCCCGTACCCTCTCCCTCACCTTTAGTGGTGAAAAATGGATCGAAGACGCGTGGGAGCACTGAGGCCGGAATGCCTGATCCGGTGTCGGTGACATCCACGCGGCACACTCCCTCTTCCACGGATGTCCGGATGGTCAACGTTCCACCCTTGTTCATGGCCTGCACGGCGTTCAGAATAAGATTCATCAAGACCTGTTCAATCATGTGC
The DNA here is from genome assembly GCA_029881435.1 of Nitrospira sp. Taxonomy (GTDB): domain Bacteria; phylum Nitrospirota; class Nitrospiria; order Nitrospirales; family Nitrospiraceae; genus Nitrospira_D. Next base: position 33,268 of record JAOUMR010000019.1, on the reverse strand, counting down.
CGATCGACCATGACACTCGGTAAGTCATGACCTGGGAAAATGTCCAAGCGAATATTATTAGGAGCAAAGAGATGAGTCGTCAGCACCAGTACCTGCTCAACGATTCGATTGATATCAGCTAAGCTGAACTCTGGTTCGTGCTGCTGCGAAAAATCGAGCAGCTGTCGAACGATCTTTTGAACACGCCGGACGCCAGACTCCATAGAAACCCAATATTCCTCTTGACGTGCCGCCGACAGTGTCCCCTTTTGGAGGTTATACAAACAATTCAGGATCCCTCCGAGGGGGTTGTTGATTTCATGCGCCACCCCCGCAGCGAGCTTTCCAATGGACGCCAGTTTTTCCGCATTTCGAACCTGTCGCTCCAGCTTTTTGGTCTCCGTCATGTCACGCGCGATGCCAAGCACTCCGAGCATGTGACCGTCCACCCCTTGCAGAGGAGATACGCTGACCATGACCGTGCGCGGTTCCCCCAACCGTGTCACGACTTCAACTTCATACACCTGCTTGGCGCCGATATCCAATGTGTTCTTCAGTCGGCGTCCTCGATGGCGCCGAGACAGGAGCGAAAGATATGGGCGGCCGATTAGATCATCTTTGCGATACCCCCACGCATTGACTTTGCTATTGACGTAGGTGAAGTGCTGATCCAGGTCGAGGATATAAATGACATCATTGGCATTCTCGAGCAGATTTTCCAGATACTGCTTGGTTTCTTCGATTTCTCTCGTACGCTCACTCACTTTCAATTCGAGATCTTCGCGGTACGATTGTAACTGGCGCTGAAGTTTCTTCCGATCGGTAATGTCGCGAAGCTGCACCATCACAAGCCAGGGATCAGTCCCACTCACTCGAATCAAGTCCATTTCCACTGCCATCTCGTGTCGATCCGCGTGGTACACCATGATTTCCTGGGTTGGGACTTGCCGCGCTTCCGTACGGACATCACACAACCAGCCGGTAAAGGCCTGACGGTACTCCTGTGGAACAATCTCGAGAATATTTGTTCCGATGATGTCGGATTCGGCATAGCCCAACACTTGCGCTTCCCGTGCATTCACGGCGACAACCAATCCCGCTGGGCTCACCATAAAGACGGAATCAGCCACGAAGTCGAACAAGGCTTTGTAGCGAGCCTGTGAGGCACTTAACTCCCTGGTGCGATCGGAAATCGCCTGTTCCAAGCCGGCCATGTACCGCTGTAGTTCCTGCTCCAATCGACGCCGTTCAGTCACATCCCGCACAAACGCACGCGAGTGCACCAGCCCGCCTCGATCCTGATCGATCAGCGCCGTTGCATGAATCTCCACATCGATGTGACGTCCATCCTGTGCCAGCAACACAGTCTCGATTGAGCTCTGTCCACAACTGACAAGCTGTTCCAGATAGTGCAACACCTTTGATTCCTGCCCATTAGGAACGAGATCCCATAGTCTCATGCCCAAGATTTCATCATGGGCATATCCAAGCTTGTCGAGGCCGGTTTTATTGACGTGAACGAGCCGACCGCCTCGATCCAGCTGGCAGATCATTTCAGGGGCATGTTCGATCAGATCGCGATATTTCTCCTCCAGCTGCCGCACCTCTATCACTCGCTGTTCCAGCTGACCGAATGAACGCTGCAGATTGGATGCCATATGATTGAAGGCCATGGCGAGCTGTTCGATCTCATCGCCGGTTTTTAGATCCAGCCGCTGGTCTAAACGACCACTTCCGATCTGCTGGACTCCATCCTGCAGCAATCGAATGGGCTTCGCGATCCGACGAGCAGCCAGGATTCCAATCGCCCCAAGCCCGATCAACACGGCCACACCAAACACTACGATCTTGATCATCAACTCGCCCAACGGAGCAAAGGTTTCCGTTGGATCCTGACGCACGACTGTGATCCAACGTTTTCCACCCAGACTCCCGTTCGCGAGGCGATCGGCGAACCGCACAGGCGCGTACCCAATCAGTGCCTGCTTATGGCCGTGAGAATCGTCCTCCACGACTGCCCATCCGGATTTCAACGCCTCCAGTGCAGCGAGCAATTTGGAATCGACGGAATGGGCTTCAGGCCCAAGCACCGGACAAATCACCACTCCCCCATCTGAATCGAACAGAATGGCATGACCCGTCGCACCAAACGACCCCTCCGTAATGGACTGAAACAACGTGTCACGCCGAAGCAGAATGGTCACAGTCCCGATCACGGCACGACGTTGATCGTCGAAAATCGGCGCCGCCACGACGACGACGTGAGTCCCAAAGGCCGGGTCGAAGGCGATTTCGCTCACATAGGGCTGTTGACCTCCCTCTTTGACCACCGCTTGCCACCATGCGGTTTTGGCATAGGTGTATTCTACTTGCGGAATGGAGCTGACGACTAAGGCCCCCTGTCCGTCAGTGATCAAGATGCCGACATAGTCGGATTTTCGAATTTCGTGCCATCGAATCAAATAATTGGTCACGATTTGATTGACAAAGAGAGGGAACTCGCTTCGCTTATCACGTTGCGTCCAGCGCTGTTGCCAATCCTGGATGATTTCCGAAATGCGCTGCGCATCTTTGCCTTCATAGGTACGGTTGGCTTCCGAGACCGAAGTACGGAGAAATGGTGTCGTCGCCAGTTGCTGGGCCTCATTCATACTCCGGCTCACGTGCATTTCGATCCGACGAGCTGCTTCAACAGCCGCCTCTTTAAAATTAGCCCCCGTGGACTCACGCAGGGCACGTCGTTCTTCCACGTAAATCAAGGCCAGGAGGAGGACTAGTGGCAGGAGGCCGACCATCACAATCGCTGCGATGATCTTCTGCTGGAGACTGTGAGACCGGCTCCAGAGTGTCATAAGGATGCTCCGCAAAGGATGCGGAAACCTGTGAAGAGTGAAGCGTATCTCGTGAAATGCTCTGAACGATCTTCGGAAACGAGCGACGAACGACGCTTCACGAGCGACGCCTTTCTATTCCACCATTCGCTCAGTTTCGTTTCAAGAGTCGACCCGACATGCCCGGCCACATGAGCAAGAGTGGGCTGGCGACGAATACAGATGAATAGGTGCCGAAGATGACTCCCCAGAGAAGCGCTAATGAGAAATCGTGCAGGACTTCTCCCCCCGTCAAGGTCAATGGAATGAGGACGAGCACAACCGTCACGCTCGTCACGATCGTGCGGCTCAGCACCTGATTGACGGCGGTGTTGATTGTTGCTTCTTCACTCTCGCGTCGGCGTGATTTGAGGTTCTCTCTGATCCGGTCGAAGACGACGACGGTGTCCGTCAATGAGTACCCCGCCAGCGTCAAGAGCGCCGTCACGACCAAAAGGGTGATCTCCTTGTCTAATACGTAGAAAGCTCCGACTACGGCCAAGACGTCGTGAAATGTCGCTAACGCAGCGGCCACGCCGAACCGGAGTTCAAATCGCGCCGCAATGTATAAAATGATACCCGCAAAGGAGATGACGATAGCCACGAGGGCATCTTCTTGAAGTTTTTTCCCGATCGTCGGTCCGATCTCGGTCGTTGAGTCCACCACGAATGTGTGGCTCGGGAACTCCTTGCTGAAAATGTCCACCACGCGTTCCGCTACCTTCTCTTCGATCGTCGTTGAAGCCTTCACTCGGATGAGCAGCTTGTTGTCTTGCCCGAATTCTTGCAACTCCGCATTGCCCAACCCGTTCGTCTCTAAAGCTTTACGCGCTTCATCGATCCGGATTGACTGCTCGAACTTGAGCTGGACGGCCGTCCCACCGGCGAAGTCGATGCCCAGATTTGCTGATCCCCATGTGATCTGCACGAGAGCGATAAGCCCGAGCACGACCATAATCCCTGAAAAGAAAAATGCGAACTTGCGCTTGCCCATGAAGTCAATATTGGTCTTCCCGAGAATCTCTAACATGCGCGCTCCCTTTTGCTGGCCCTTAGTTTCCCCTTGAACGCTCATCGTCGATGAAGTCATCGCTAGATGCTCAGCGCTTCCACTTTCTGTTTCTTATACAAAACGTCGAAGATAACCTTCGTGCCGACCAGGGCCGTGAAAAGATTGATCGCAATACCCAGGCACAAGGTCACGGCAAACCCTTTGATAGGTCCGGTCCCGAAGAGGAAAAGCGCGACCCCCGTGATCAGCGTGGTCACGTGCGAATCGATGATCGTCAATAGTGCCTTGTCATATCCCGCATCGATCGCCGATCGTGCGGCCTTCCCCCCTCGAAGTTCCTCACGGATACGCTCAAAAATCAGCACATTCGAATCCACACCCATCCCAATCGTCAGCACGATGCCGGCGATGCCAGGTAGGGTCAACGTCGCGGTCAAGGCGGACAATGCCCCCATCAGACACACCAAGTTCAAGATCAGGGCGAAGTCCGCGATCACGCCGGACAGACGATAATAGACGACCATGAAAATAACTACCAAGGCACCGGCAATCAATGTCGCCCTGACTCCCTTATCGATGGAATCCTGTCCAAGCGATGGCCCAACCGTAAGATCCTGCACGATCTTCAGAGGCGCCGGTAGCGCACCAGCCCGCAGCACAATCGCCAAATCGTTGGCTTCCTGCGTTGTGAAGGTCCCGGTAATCTGAGCTCGTCCTCCCGAAATACGCTCCTGGATGACCGGTGCCGAGTAGATCGTGCTATCAAGGACGACTGCCATACGCTTTTTGACATTCTCACCCGTAATCCGTTCGAATTCCTGCCCGCCCTTTGAATCGAACGTGATGGACACGTACGGATCGTTGAATTGGCCGATGGACACTCGCGCATCGCTCAGCACGTCTCCGGTCAGCATGACCCGCTTTTTGACGACATAGGGCATACGAAATTCGACACCGGTATCTTTATCGACCGCCCGCTCGAACAAGATCTGGTCCTCCTCAGGCAGTTTGCTTGCGAACTGCTGAAGCACCTCCGCCTCTTTGTCCCTCGTCACACGCGCCGGCAGATCGAGTCGGATATCTTCGTCCAGCATTTTAAATTCAAGTAATGCCGTTTCTTTAATGAGGTCCTTTGCGCGTTTGGGGTCCTTCACACCCGGCAACTGAACGACGATCTGCTTCAACCCTTGCCGTTGGACGATAGGCTCGGTCACGCCGAATTGATCGATCCGATTACGAATAGTTTCCAGAGCTTGATTGATCGCCGAATCCTTAATCCGCTTCGTTTCTGCTTCACGCAACGCCCACACCGCACTCGTGGCTGACCCCGCCGATTCCCTCTCAATAAACATGGGGAAGTTGTCGATCAACTTTTCGACCGCCGCTTTCGCATCTGCATCTTGCGCAAGAATAGTGATTTGGTCGTGCGCCGTTCGCTTTGTCGATTCGATCGCGAGTGTTTTCTCAGTGACAAGATCCTGCAGGGCCGTGACCGAACGGTCTACCGCGATCTCCACGGCTCGGTCTTCATCGACCTCCAACACCATATGAATGCCACCCTGCAGATCCAATCCGAGCGTGATGCCCTTATTCGGCAGCACCTCCTTTATCCAACCGGGCATCGCTTGATAGGCCGGTTGATAGGATGGCAGAAAAGAGACCATCGACGCGAGAATCACCAATACCAACAACCATAAGCGCCCACGTACTTTTTTCATCTCGTCTGAAACCTCTTAGTTCGTATACCCTACGCGTCCTTGTCTTTATCCTCGTCTTCACTGCGTAGACGCGAGATATTCTCTCGCTGCATCTTGATCTTCGTATTGTCGGCAATCTGCAGCGTCACGGTCTGTTTCCCTAGGTTGGTGATCGTGCCCCAGATTCCGGACGTCGTCACGACCTTATCCCCCTTTTTCACCGTATCCAATAACGCCTGCTGCTGCTTTTGCTTTTTCTGCTGCGGACGGATCAGGAGAAAGTAGAAAATGATAAAGATCAGGAGAAACGGAATCAGCGACAACATCCCTCCCGCCCCTCCACTCGCAGCTGTACTCCCTCCACCCGTTCCTTCCGCCCATGCGATTGATTCCATCAACATCGAACGTATCCCTTCTATTCTAGGTATGACAACTCCCATGAAATTGAGGGTGTGGTTCCCGCTCATCGTTCGTGGGACCGGACAGCTCATCCTGCCGGTTACGATTATGATAAAACTCGTCACGGAACGCGGCGAACCTCTTCTCTGCCAAAGCCTCCCGCATTCGACGCATCAAATCTGAAAAATACCAAAGATTGTGGATCGTGTTCAGCCGCGCTCCCAGCATCTCCTTGACCAAGAACAAGTGGTGTAGATAGGCTCGCGAGTATCGACCACACACCGGGCAACCACAATCGGAGTCGATTGGTCGTTCATCATTGGCGTATTGCGCCTGCTTGATAACCACCCGACCTGATGCCGTAAACAACGAGCCCGTTCTGCCATGCCGAGACGGGACCACGCAATCGAAGAGATCGATCCCACGAGCCACACCTTCAACCAGATCTTCAGGGTGCCCGACACCCATGAGATAGCGAGGCTTGTTCTCCGGCAACTCCGGAACCGTGACATCGAGCATCGTGTGCATGTCGGCTTTTCCTTCCCCTACCGACAACCCTCCGATCGCATATCCCTCAAAGCCCAATGCCACTAACTCTCTCGCTGCGGCGACACGAACGTCAGCATCCAATCCGCCTTGAACAATGCCGAACAAAGCCTGATCCGTCCTTCGTCGCGCCGCCTGACAACGTTCTGCCCAGAGCCTGGTCCGCCGTACGCTGTCCTGGATCATTTGCCCATCGGCCGGAAGTGCGACGCACTGATCCAGTACCATGATGATATCGGCCCCCAATGACTCTTCAATCTCGATGGCTTTTTCCGGCGTAATGAAATGTGTGGAGCCGTCGATGTGTGACTGAAATGTGACGCCGTCATCGGTAATCTCGCATAATTTCGCCAGACTGAAAATCTGAAACCCTCCGCTATCGGTCAGGATGGCACCCGGCCAACCAGTGAACGCATGGAGCCCTCCCATTTCAGCGACAATCTTGTGACCGGGTCGCAAGAACAGATGATAGGCATTATTGAGGATAAGACGAAACCCTAATTTCTGAAGGTCATCTGACTCGAGTCCCTTCACGGGCCCCAAGGAGCCTACCGGCATGAACATCGGCGTTTCAACCACCGCATGATCAGTCGTCAACAAACCGATACGGCCCTTGCAATACGGATCCGGCTGATCGTTCTGATAGCGCATCATTTCGTAGGATCTCTCAACTACATGTGCTCAGGCGCCGAGATACCAAGCACCTCGAGCCCATTCCTAAGGACTTGCTGGACTGCCCCCATCAGAACGAGTCTCGCCGCAGTCCGCTTGGAGGTAACGATTTCAGCAGCCGCAGTTTCATCATGCTCTTGATCTGTTGCAGGAGGCAACACCCGATGTTTGTTATAAAACGTATGCAGTTGCGCTGCCAATTGCTGGAGATAGTAGGTCACACGATGAGGCTCAAAGGCCAACGCACTCGCCTGAATGACCTCAGGGTAGGCGGACAGCTTCTTGATCAGCCCCAACTCATCGGGATCCGTCAAAACTGTCAGATCCGCCTCCGCGGCGGATGGACGCGCGATCCCCCGCTCGGAGGCCACACGCCACAGGCTGCAAATCCTGGCATGCGCGTACTGAACGTAGTAAACAGGGTTGTCGGCAGACCGCTGCTTGGCTAACTCTAAATCGAATTCCAGATGAGTCGTGGAATCACGCATCAAGAAGTAGAACTTCGCGGCATCCGCTCCGACTTCGTCGATGACTTCCCGCATCGTAATGAATTCCCCAGTCCGCTTAGACATCTTCACTTCGACTCCACCCCGCAACAGCTTGACCAACTGGACAAGTACGACCTGTAGGCGCTCCTTCGGATGCCCGTAGGCCTGCATCACGGCTTGCATGCGAGGAATATATCCGTGGTGATCAGCGCCGAAGACATTGATCAGCACATCGTACCCACGCCGGAGCTTGTCATGGTGATATGCGATATCAGAAGCCAAATAGGTGAATTCGCCGTCCTGTTTCCTCACGACACGATCTTTTTCATCGCCGTATTTCGATGACCGAAACCACCACGCGCCTTCTTGTTCAAACAAGAGTCCACGAGTCTTTAATTCGTCCAGAGCCCGCTCGACGGCCTTCGATTCCAGCAGCGTGGCTTCGCTGAACCAGGATTGGAACTCAATACCAAATGACTTGAGATCGTCACGGATGAGCCCAAGCAGTTCCTGATAGGCCAGAGCCCTGCATCGAGCTTCGAGATCACGAGGAGTCAGCTCGCCTTCAACACGATCCAGCTGGTCTCTAATCTGTTGAGCGACAGCGGTGATGTAGGTGCCGTGGTAACCATCCTCCGGGAAATCGATCGTCCGCCCAGACAACTCCTGGTAACGAGCATAAACTGACGCGCCCAATAACTTCATCTGTCGTCCGGCGTCGTTCACATAGTACTCACCTACAACATCGTAGCCGATCGTCGCAAGCAAACGACAAACGGCTTGCCCCACGGCCGCGCCTCTCCCGTGTCCAACGTGCAACGGACCGGTCGGATTTGCACTCACATATTCGACCAATACTCGACGACCGGTTCCTATATTGGCCTGACCATACCGTGTCCCTTGTTCCCCAACTTCATGGAGAACTTCCTGCCAGAGCGCAGGCTTGATTGTCAGGTTCAAGAAACCGGGGCGGACGATTTCCACACGATCAAAAATCTGATCCCGTTGCGAAAGGTTCTCCACGATGATCTGTGCGATATCGTGTGGCGCTTTCTGCTCGGACGATGCCAAGGACATGGCCACTGTTGAAGCCAAGTCACCCCATTCCGGTCGTTTGGGTGCATCCAGAGTCAGTGCTGGCCAAGCAGTTGCCTTCAGCTGTCCCTTTTGCCTCGCGCCGTCTAGCGCGCTAAGCAGGGCAGTCGTGACCTTCTCCTGTACGACACCTTGTGACACAAGGCTTCTCCTAACCCCTTACCAGTAAAAGCAAATTAACGGGGCACTCTAACATATGATGTTTTGAGAGACAAGACGGTTTTGCCTGGAATTACGAGGACTTGCAGAGTCTATACCGCTGTTTGAAGCTTCATTGCGGTCAGAATTTCTTCTATAGGAAGGTCGAGACAAGGTTTCTCGTGGCACTTTTTCACTGCATCCCATGAGGGACAAACACAGGGTGCCCCGCGTACGATGGTCACTTGTTCTCCGTACGGTGCCCACCGATGATGGTCTGTCGGGCCAAATACCACAACAGTCCGCACACCCAAGAGAGCAGCCAGGTGTGTAAGACCTGAATCATGGCCAAGATACAGCTCTGCATGCGCAAGGATTCCGGCAAGCAACGAGAGGTTGAGGTCTCGCAGAACCGGCGGCTTCTTACTTAGCAGCTTCAGCACACCTTCCGCAGCACCTTGATCAGCTGGTCCCTCTAACAGAACGGGAGACATCTCTCGCTGCTGCAATTGCTGAAGGATGCCGGCTAATTTCTCAGACCTGAGGCACTTGTGGATACTTCCACTTCCCGGGTGGACAAACACCAGCGAGCAATTCGGCGAGATGCCCCTGTTCTGGAGGCATACCCTACCCTCCTCAAGGAGATGATCAGGAATGTGCAGGCCGTCATTTCCTAGAACATCTGTGCCTGTTTCGCCAACCGATTCAAGGAAACGATCACGCTGATGCCTTGCGTTCACAGCCGAAGAAAATGGTGATTGAATCCATACTCGCGGTATTCCAAATTCGCCGAGAACATTGGCCAGGGAACCGTCGGTATCTTCGGTCCATGCCACAGCCGCATCACATCGCGCCAAACGCGATTGCAACTCATTGGATGGGCCACCGAACCTTGTAAATAATCCAGCACATGCCTGTGACTCTATGGATAGCCATTCATCGATCACACGACACTCAGCCAGCAAGCGACTAACAGGCGCACGAGCGATCAGCAAGATTGTATGCTGCGAGAATCTCGCAGTCAGCTTCTTCATCGCCGGGACAGCGAGCAACACATCCCCCAAAGCACCGGGGTGAATGATTACGATGTTTCGGTTCATCTGCATACCTACACAGTTGGTAGGTCATGAATGCGCAGGGTCGCCATGTAGCAACCGAGCTGCCTCAAGATCAGCTGGATTATTGATATTGATGAATGAACGTCCTTCTGGGTCGATCTGACTCACTTCATTTTCCGTCATGAATCGCACACTGAGAGAAGGCTGCTGAAATACGGCCTGAATCTTCACGTCTTGCCTACGAATCATATCCTCAAAACTCGCCATACATCGCTTTGAATAAATGGCGTGTGTTGGCTGGAGTCGGGTCTTCCAAGACGCCACAACGATATCTGCCTCCTCCTTTAATCCAATCATGTACTTGACCAGATTCGCATTGAGAAATGGCATATCACAGGCCGCCACAAATATGTACGAGGTTGAGGCTTCACAAAGACCTGTATAGAGCCCTCCAAGACTTCCGCAATCGGGAACCACATCACGGAAGACTGGCACTTCAACTGGAGGGGAAAGGCTGTCCTGCCCAATCACAACACACACACGTTGGAACAGTGCGCACATCGCACATAATCCTCTCTCAAGGAGGGTCTGGCCGCCGATGGAAAGAAACCGCTTATCCCGTCCCATCCGGGTGCTCTTTCCGCCCCCTAGTAGAACACCTGTGACATCAGCAATCAGCATAGGGCTCACAGTACACTCAAAAAAAAGAGGGGGTAGGTAACCCTACCCCCTCCACCATTCCACTTCTCTCTATTCTTGTGAAACTAAAGCATCTTCCCCTTCTTCTTGTTTGCGCGACGAGTCAAGACCCATCCTTCCAGAAGCACCACACCCACAGCGATAACCACTGGATAGATATAGGTTTCCTGGGGAACCGGTGGATTCATAAACGTGTAATAGAACGCAGAGACGGCCATCTTTCTTCCTGCATCACCATTGTGCCCATCCCATGCGAAGAACACGGTCGGGATGTATTGCCCCACCTCAAAGAAGGTGTCTTCATCGTAATCTTGATCCTTATTATTCCCCACGGGACGCTGAATCATCACATACCAGCGGCCATTCTTCCATTCAGCCGATAAGAGCTTCATGTCCTCTTCGTAGTTATCGCGTTCCTCGAAGTCCTTATCCCATCCAGTACCCAAGAACGCACGGAGAGACCCATCGGCTTCCCACTTCACAATATCAACTGGGAATTGTTCATTAGTGCCGAACAAATATCGAGGCTTGATTGGAGCCGGTAATTCTTTCCACTTCACCGCTGTTTGGATAGCAATCGCATCGTTATACACAGTGTAATTATTTTGGTGAGAAGCGATCGACCCTTCTTCACCGGTCTTTGGGTCTTGCTCCTTCACGTCAATATTCACCTCTGTCGGCTCCCACGGAAGCCTTCCCTCTGCTACACTCTTGGTCCGATCATCCCATTCCAGCAAATAGACAATGTGTTGCTCATTATAGAGGGACCGCACCCAGATATCGTCGATCCGATTCACAAAGTTCCTGGGCTTATGGGTAATCTGCCCACCCATCGCAACAATTCGCTTCGGAGCTTTGGCCCAAGCCTCAGCTTCAATATCTGTTGGGATTTCTCCTTCCACAGGATCAGACGGAATCACAAAATTGATTTTGGGCTTATCGGTCAGTGGATCGATTGGAAGAGGATTGCCCAACGAATCTCGTTCACAAAGGGAGTTGACAAAGTTGGCGATATCCCACCGTTCATCGACCGTCGTATTATCGGCGAATGATGGCATGGGTGTGCCATTGACGCCGGTTGAGAACGTCCGGAAGATGTTCCTTACATTATATGGATCCTGACGGCTACCACGAAAATTCCAACACTTGTGCCAATCGGCCGGTTGGATAGAAAAACCCCAATCATCCTTCAGGTTGAAGGCGTTTCCATCGCCCCGTCCTTCCATCCCATGGCATTCAACACATTTCTTTTCTACGACAAGTTCCGCACCACGCTTTATACTCTCTTCAGTTGCCTCCTTCGGATTGAGCGCTCCGAGGTTAAGGACTGTCTGGGTTTCCGACTCCTTATCTGTAAACTCACGATCCTTCACTAGTTCAGTCGTAACAAAGGATAAAACTTGGAGTCGCTGTTCTTCTGTCAGGATACCTTCCCACGGTGGCATGGCAGATCCGGGCAATCCATGTGTAACCGTCTCAAAGAGATCGTTTTGGCCATCAGTTGGCTTTTTTGCGTCAAACAGGGGAAGCTCACCGCTCGCGGTATGCCGAATCTTGAAGGTTCCTTGATTGAAGTTTCTCGGCCTGGGCCAAAGTCGATCAGCACCAGGGCCGTCACCGGCACCGTCTACACCGTGACACCAGACGCACTTAGTGAAATACACCCGTTTCCCAGCCTCTATCATTTCAGCGGAAGGGGGTGGCGCGAGATCTCCCTTTTTAAACCCTTCCGGCATCTCTTGTGCCGAAACAACCGTGCTTCCGAAGCTGGCGCCTAGAAAGAGCCCAAAGGCAGCAGCCGTCATGAACCCGGCCTTATACGTTATGCTGTCCATCATGTTTACCCTCTTCTTCCTATGTAGATCGGTATTTCCGTGCTAGCAACCAGTGCGGCTTGCTACTAATCCCAGGTTCGTGGGTAGTAGCCGGTATGCCAATATTCGAACAAAATTACCTTCCAGATTTCATCAACAGTCAAATGCTGTTCCCAGGGAGGCATGACCGAGGCCCAAGGGAATCCCTCATTAGGTAATCCGATACCACCCTTCGCAACACGCCAGAAGATAAAGGTTTCTTGAAGCTGTGCGATCGTACCAGGATCGGTAAAGTTTGCGGGAATTGGATTGAAGGCAAAGGCGTGCAAGCCTCGTCCATTCAGGTTATCTCCATGGCAGAAATGGCAATTCTGAAAGAAGATCTCCCCACCCTCTCGTACATACTTCAGGTAACCCTGGTTCGTTTCATCCCATGGATTGGCATTAGGTTTCATCAAACGCCCCATTCCCTGTTCAACAATATTGGCGTTTGTATATTCTTGATCGTACTTCCCCTCAGTATTTACGCGATACGGATTTTGTGAAGTTTGCAACGTATAGGTCTTGCCATGGACTTTTGTGCTCGCTGGGGGTGCCGGATGAACGGTTCTTAACTCAATTGGCTCTTCAGATTTCGGCATCATCGCGTTGAATGAAAACCCCCCAATGAGGATCGGCAGGAGGACAAGATACGCATAGCGTAGGAGTTTATTCATGCCAGTCTGCGCATCGAGCACGTTCATGATAGGCTGCTTGAATTTCTGCCAATCTTCTTCGTTAGCAGAGACCCACATAAAGACGGCGACAAGAGACACGGTCCCATACATGGCTCGCACGCTGAATGGGATCGGTGGATAGACGCGATATTTGAGGTACAACAGGAAGAACACCCAGAACCCTATGCCTTGCCAAAACCGTGGAATGGCCATTCCCATGGCATTCAAGATATAACTCAACCCCGCAAATCCAAGGACGAAACATCCCATTTCAAGCAACAACTGCATGGGCATATAGCCTTCCACCAACCGTATGGTAGTGGATGGGACAATATCGAGAACCATCCCACCCAGAAGGAGAAGCCCAGCTACTCCAATCAAGGCGCTGAGTGACATCAATGCTTTCATCGAGATACTCCCTTTACTCTCCGCATAAAAAGCAACCGGACGCTACGAAATTTTTGGTGGCGGTGCTCCGGTCTTCACTTGTGATAAATAGTCGACGATTTTTTTCAAGGCACCAGCGCTCAACTTTTGCCCAAAGACTTTTGGCATGGTGTTATCAGGGAACGGCTTCACCACAAAGGCGCTGGGATCGACGATCGATTCCATGATGTATTCCGTAGCTGATTTGGCTGTGCCTTTATATTCCGGGTCCTTGAGACGAAGTGCAGCGGTCGTCCCTTCCTCCAGCTTGGGACCGATTGTCCCGATAGCCCCAGGGATTCCAGGGATGGTGTGGCAGGCCACACATTGCGCTTTAGCTAAAATTTGGTCCACTGGCTCAGTCCCATCAGCCATCAGTGAAGTCGCCCCAGCAGCCTTTTCCTCTTCTTGCTTAGGACGGTCAGCTTCGGGAATAAACTTCTCATAGGCTTTCACAATTTCTTCAAACGACGGGGCATCGCGTCCCTCACGACTGTAGAGCCAGATATCTACTGCTGCCAGTTCAGGAAGACTAAGAGAAATTGGTGGCTTATGAATTGCCGGCATTGGACTCTGCTTATCGTTCGTCCCCTTCACTCCATAGCCAGCTACGACATAGCAGCTTGGGCATGCGTGGGATTCAGCGATATACTCAAGCCCGCTTTCGGCCGTGCCGGACCCTGGGAAAGCTTCCTTCTGTTCATACTCACGCTTCGACGGATCCCCCTTGGAGTATTTAGGATCTTCCAGTATCTGACCTGCTCTCTCAGGAATACCTAATAGGTTGGGAGCTCGTTCACCCAACATCCCGGCATGGAATGCGTGGCACAGTGGGCATTGCCCCTTGCCGATTGCACCTTGCTCCTTATTCTTCCCAACTCCCCCAAAGATAATTTTCTCACCTTCATCAGCCAGCTGTTCCGGGGTCATCGAATCCCACGTTTTCTTTTCCTCTACTGGCGGAAAGCCACCTTCAACCTGAGGCAACCAGTTTCCATAGCCGGAAAGAAACGCAGCTATAAAAAACATCATCCCGCCTATCTTCAGCAAGGCGCTCAAATTGGTGAAGTACAGCGCCATGACAAACGTTGTCACGGTAATCATCACAAGAGAGACGGGAAGCAGCCGACTTTCCCCGTAGAAATTCGTTTTATAATTTGCAATTGCCATGAACAGAAGCAAGCAAGAGACCATTCCAATGAATGTCTTAAATACAGCTCGCTTTTTTGCAGCCGGATCGCTGATGGACACCTGAAAATAAACTAGCAGACCCGCAATGATGGCAAGAGCCATCCAACCCATTGAAACTGCTTCTGCAATCAAGTTACCCAAGGTCCTGACCTCCTACAGCTACAGCAAAGAGCTTGCACTCTCGTACTGTTATGCCAACCGTCAATACCAAACTTTAGTTAATGACTCGCAGCCGGCTGCGGGACACTTCCTGGAATTCCCGCCTTGGATTCAACTGGAACCTTTTTAGCCGTTAAGCTGCCTAACCAAAAGACAAACAGAATACTAATCCAGAAAAATAATACGTTGGCTGAAATCATATTGGCCGCAAACCCGACCGTATGAGTATAGGCCCATGGCGAGTTATCCCTCATGATTTCATTGACGTGCCAGAACAACCGGACGGATGAGCGAATGTAGCCCATCAAACCCATCATCCAGGTAAAGGCGGTCGCAAGCATAATGAGCGCATATTGCGACCGAGCAGAAATCTTTCCCCACTCAATTGGACCCATCTGCTTCGCCCCCCTCATCATCACACTGTTGAGGGCAAACATGAAGAACAGGCACGACAGAGTGGTCGCGACTTGCGGGACAGACAAACCAACCCGCACGTTCGCTGGAATGTAATACCCATAAACAGCAAGCCAGATAATATTAATGTACGCGCAAACAAAGAAGACGCCCATGAAGATATTGCCAAACTTCGCCCATGAGACTGTGGATACTTTATTGCCACGCATATACCAGACGAAGCTCAACACAGTGGTTGTAATAATAACGTTGATACCACCATTTTTCGCGGACATAACCCCGTAGTTACCCAACACCGGGTGCTGTTGACCTCCCATTGCCTTTAATTCAGCGGGCGACATGACCATCGTGTGGGGCGTAATAAACACGATGTAGCCGCAGGCAAGCAAAAATACGAGATACTTGATATAGCGCTGGTATTTCTCTGCGCCGCGCATCCGACCCATTGCCTGCCAGAGATAATAATTTGTACTGAGAAACAGAATGCCGATCATGGTCGCCTGAATAATAAAGAGCCAGGCGAGCAACCCTCCCATCAACGTGATCCCCATCTGCTGGCGATACGCATAGACTTCGCGCATCAGCCAGTAACCTGCAAACGGCAGTGGAATCAGGAAGGCCACACCAAGCGCCATTGCGATATAACCCATCCAGTCATAATGAGCTCGATCTTCATCCGTCTTTGACGCCAAGAATTTGTACGCTGCATAGGCCGCCACCACACCGCCTCCGAAGGCCATATTGCCAAGGATCCGGTGAAGGTTAAGCGGATTCCATAAGGCAGTATGGATGACATGCCAGATGTTTCCAAGAAACCGCCCCTGCTCATCAACGCCAGCCGGCGACATCATAAATCCGATCCAGGAGTTGGCCAGGAACATGAGCAGAGTGCCGATGATATTGAGGACCACCGACATGCTAAGGTGAATCCACTTCAGGAACCCTTCCCTCATCTTGTCCCAACCATAATAATAGATGTACAGGGTTCCACTCTCCGCAACGAACATCAACGCATAGATATGCATGACAGGGCGGAAAATACCTGACAAATAGGAGAAGAATGCCGGATAGAGCGTCAGGAATGTGAAAATCAATATGCCGCCCAAGATCGCCGTTAATGAGTAGGCCGTGAGACTAATTTTGATAAAGTCATAGGCTAGCTGATCATACCGCTTCGCAAGCGCCTTATCCTTGGTCACGACGCCCATGAACTCGATGATCATGCAAAAGATCGGGACTGCCAACACGAAGCTGCCATAATAGAGATGCTGCTGGTTGGCAAACCAGATCAGAACACGACTTTCAAAGTTGTATCGCGGATAATCTTTAGGACCATCCGTGGTCTTAGGGGCAGGGGCGCCGACGACAATACCCTCGGTCTTGTAATAGACATCCCGACCCTTCTCAACCTTCTCCCCATCCTTCTTTGCCTCATCGCCGACAGCAGGAGCTTCTTCACCGATAGCCGGCGAAGGCAGAGCCACAACGATCGGAAGCAGAAGGAGGCCAACCATCATGCAGAGCGCCATAATCGAAAACACGCGCTTGCCGGTTAATAGGCCCATGGAATACCTCCTTAGACGCACTGAACGTTAAAATTGTAATAAACTTACGAAACTTCTCAGAAACCCTGACTACATCACTTGTGCTTACTGACGGAACAAGTACCAGTAGTCCAGCCCCTGCATATCCATCAAATAATGATCGACTAGCGTAAAGTAGCCAACCGCGATAATCAGAGAGACAATTACAGCAATGACAGGATTATTCAGCGCGCTCATTTCACTCTTCTCCTCTACTAACGGCGTTTATCAGCCAAAAAAGCTACGCGGCATAACATCTCGAAGTCATGACTAATTTTGCTAGCTCAACAAGGACACTGAATTCCAGCGAACCAATAGAAAAACCATAAACCCACGGCACAGGTGATGTAAAAAATCATCTTGCCTATTTTTATTTTGAGGTCGCTGTCGGGAGTAGTAGATGTTGCCATCGTAGTGCTTGCTCCAAATCAGATATAGATTGGTGGGTAATTCAGAATTCTTGCGTTTTCTTGACAGGCATCCAGCCCTGTGTTATCAAATTTCGTCGTTTGTGTGCGAAACAACAGGAGAAACCGTGACGAAGAACTCAAAAGTGTTTGACATTATAGTTTTGGTCGGTATGGTTGTCAACATCATTTTGGCCGTGTTTTTGATCCTATACTACTTTGATTTTCTCTAATTTCTTCACATGTTTTCCTCTCCGCTTTCGTGTGCTTCCACCTTTAAAATTGCGCAGCGAAACCCAATCGTCTCATCTCGAAAATCCGGCATCATCTTGCTCCTGCTGGTAATCCGGATATCCAAACCGGTCGTCGTATAGCCCCCACCTCTAAGCACACGATAGGTTCCATACTCGGGACCTTGAGGATTCTGTTCCGGAGAATCCTTGTAATAGGTCTCGTTGTACCAATCAGCCACCCATTCGATGACATTACCGGCCCCATCCATAACTCCATACGGACTCTTATCAGTCGCAAATGTCCCCACCCGTGCAGAGACCTCATGGCCGTCCTGTACGCGGGCCCAATTTGCGCTATGAGGCTGCTCATCATTCCCCCATGGCCAGAGCCTCCCGTCCGAACCGCGCATAGCCTTCTCCCATTCCGCTTCAGTCGGGAGCCGCTTACCTCTCCACCGACAGTATTCCGCTGCATCTTCCCACGAAACATAGACAGCTGGCTGATTGACGCCCCGCACCTTGCTACCACTCTTGGCATAGCGCGAAGGCAACCCTGGCTTTCGATGACCGGTAGCCACAACAAATTGTTGGTATTGATGGTTGGTCACTTCGTAGCGATCGATCGAAAAGACATCAAGGAAGATGGTCCGCTGTGGTTGTTCGTCGAATCCACCGCCATTCGTTCCACGAACGAACGGCCCAGATGGAATGGTGACCACTTCTTCCTGAATTGGCTCCTCTCCGGAAGCGGCGTCTGTCTCTGGATCAGCTTCGGTGCTGCTTCCGGGTGTCGACTTCTCATACGGGGTCGTGGTCGTACCTCGCAGAATCGCAACGATAGGCATGGCAGCACACGCCAGTACTACCAACAGAAACATCAGTTTAAACTTAGCTTCTAACATACCAATCTAGCCGCGAAGCTCTGTTCATTTATTCAAGATCACTTGCGCAACGAATGCCGATTGTCACGTCTGTCCGCCAATGCTTGGCCGCGAATCGCTTAGACAACCTTGCAGCATGTTCGGTTTCCCGCCATGAACCTCCGCGGACAACTTTGAGGTCTGCGCTCTCTGGCCCTTGAGGGTCACGAAATGGTGATTTCTTGTAATAGTGTTCGTCGTAAGAGTCTTCAACCCACTCGGCAACGTTGCCCGTCATATCATAGAGGCCATAGGGACTTCGTCCTGCCTCGAACGATCCAGGTGGCGCCAAATACTTATAGCCGTCCTCGCTGCCGTCCACATTGGAGGCTTTGGAGACAAATTTGTCTCCCCATGGGTATGTCCTCCTGCTTTCACCACGACCAGCCTTCTCCCATTCAGCCTCCGTGGGAAGCCGCTTGCCAGCCCACTTGCAGTAGGCTACCGCCTCATCCCACGAAACACTCATCGCCGAGAATTCCGGCTTCAAAATCTTCGACTGGTCGTCGTCGAACACCTCGATCCTTGGCTTAGCCCGCTTGGTCATCTTCGCAAACCGCATGTATTCGTCTTGCGTGACTTCTTTTCGGTCGAGATAGAACCCCTTTAGGTAGACTTGATGCTCGGGAGCCTCGTCCGGATCACCATCGTTGCTCCCCATCGTAAACGGACCTTCAGGGATCTGAACCATTTCTCGACCTTCATCCCCAATCTTCGTCTTGTACATCGAGAAGTCATGAAGCGGCACGCTACCCGCCGTCGGTCGAGCTTCCGACTTGATCGATGCAGCAAGCTCTTTCATTTGCTTCGCCTTATATGACTCATAGCCCAGCAGGCCGATCATCAGAAAAAATGAGGCAAAGACAAAGATGATGGACCCGATGAGAACACCCTTATTTTCCACAAATACCTCTACAGCCGTGTCATCACAAGCTACGACGATGCCGATGTCTGCCCCTGTTCGGTCGCCGCCTTCCTCGCAGCGCGCACATCAAGCAACATTGAAATCTGCACACCAAGAAATCCTCCCATGGCAGCTCCAGCTCCGGCGCCGACCCAGATACGATCAACACCCGCCATCAGCCAGGCTAATACGCCGCCGATGACCGTCCCCGCTAGGATACTGACAAGAAATCGACGGCCGCCAAGAAAGCCAATCACAACTCCGAGCACGACTCCAATGGCGATAGCCAGCGGCATCAGCCCACCACCCATCGTCTGGCCGATGAGCGTACCGACAGTACCCATCACGGCCATCCCTAGAGCAATATCGAACGCCTTTCCTTTCGTCACCACAGCTCGAATCCTTCCCGAGTCTGAGAATCCAGATTCCTAGTTGACTGGAGCAGCAATCAGCGGGCCAAAATCGATCTCGACACCGGGAGCCGCGATGATCGAGATGCCCCAGGCCTTCGCCGCCGGCTCATGCTCGTGAATTCGTTTAAAATCATCGTACACGTTGACCCGTTCTTCAAACCACTGCCCGATTTCCTTCGTCCCACTCTGCACGACGATTTCCGAACCGCTGAACATACCGCCTTCCGTGAACGTGCCTTCGGGTTTGGAACTACTCCACACGTATTTCGTAAAAACAGGGATGAAGAGCAGATCGGTGTCTAGGGAAGCATAGACGGCGGCAAGTGGTTCGGTCCCACTCGAAGCCTTATTGAGACGCCATCGCCAGGTCAGGATCGGATACGCTTTAGGATCCCAATCGATTTTCTTTTTTTTGATCCGCTGGCCTGCATCTTTAGCTGAGAGGAAGCTGGCCCCATTCTCCGCCTGCACCTTATACGCGTCACGCCCTTTCGATTGACTTCGCTGATTTTCGTGATCCCACTGCGAAGGAAATCCATCAGCTTCCTTGGCCTGAAAATCTTCCAATACCAACACCTGTCCTTCGGCCGCTGCAGGGCCCTGCCAAACACAAACAGTCGTAATGAGCCCCAGAACAATTGCAGCATACATCGACACACGGCGCTCCATAGACGTCATTCCCTTTCTTAGGTTTCTTGCGAGGGAACAGGCGAGAGTAAAGGAGCCTGTTCCGCTTGGAATTCCTCACCCATCGCAGGCTGCTGCCCCCTCTGACACATCCAAAACAACACGAGAACTGCCGCCCAGAACACCACCATATTCAGAGT
This sequence comes from Nitrospira sp., assembly GCA_029881435.1. GTDB lineage: Bacteria > Nitrospirota > Nitrospiria > Nitrospirales > Nitrospiraceae > Nitrospira_D. Next base: position 12,608 of record JAOUMR010000019.1, on the reverse strand, counting down.
CACCATTTTCGTGGCGTATTGAAGGTCCGGGGTAAAGGCCCATGGGGAGACATCCGCCATCAGCTCGCTGACATGCCAGGACAAACGTCCCGAGGAACGAATGTAGCCCATCAAACCCATGACCCAACTGAAGGACGCCGCTAGCCCAAATAATCCGACCATGCCTCGCAGCGGGATCTTCCCCCACTGAATCGGTCCATGCACCACAGCGCCTCGAAGCATCAAACGGTTGACCACCACCCCAACTATAATCACGGTCAACGTCGTAAGGGCTTGCGGAGCTGAAAGCCCGACACGGACTTTGGCCGGCAAGTAAAACCCATAGATGGACAACCAGATCACATTCAACACACCAACGACATAGAGTACCGTGATCAGCGTATTTCCGGTCCAGACCCACGAGATGGTCATCGTTCGGTTCGCGCGACGATAATACAAGAAGCTGAGTGCGGTGACGAGAATCATGATATTGACGGCACCATTCTTGGCCGACATCACTCCATAGTTGCCGATCACGGGATGCTGAGCGCCTCCCATGGCTTTCACCTCGGTGGCAGACATCAGTAGGGTGTGCGGCGTCAGCCAAATGAAGAGTGCCAACATCAGAACGCCCAACAAAAGTTGGTAATAGGGCTGATACCGTTCCCCTCCCTTGATCCTCGCCATACTCTGCCAGAGATAGTAGTTGATCCCTAAAAAGAGGACTCCGATCAGGAGCGCCTGAACCACAAACAGCCACGTAAGCAACCCACCCATCATCGTGACACCCATGGTCTGACGAAACACGAACACCGATTTCATCAGCCAGTACCCTGCGATCGGCATGGGAAGAAGCGCGCACACCGTGACAAACAAAAAGACATAGCCCACCCAGTCAAAGTAGGCTCGTTCTTCGTCGGTCTTGCTGGTAAAAAACCGATAACAGGCATACGCCAGCACAACGGCTCCACCAGACATGATGTCCGCGAGAAACCGGTGGACGTTCAAGGGGTTCCAGAGAGCGGAATGCAAGAGATGCCAGATGTTCCCTAAAAACCTCCCCTGTGCATCCACTCCGGCCGGCGACATCATGAAGGAGGACCAGGAGTTCGCCAGCATCAGTAACGCGGTGCCTATGATGTTCGCGAAGATGCCGATCGCCGCGTGGATCCACTTCAGGCCTCGCTCGGCCATCCGATTCCAGCTGTAGTAGTAGACGATTAGTAGGAACGCTTCTCCGACCAACACCGCGGCGTAGAGCGGCATGAATGCCTTGAATGTCCCGCCCATGTAGCTCATGAAACTGGGATAGAGCGTGATGAACAGAGTGAGCATCAGGCTACCGATAAGTGCGGTCACGGATAGGGCCAGCACGGCGACCTTCGCAAGATCTCGTGCCAGGCCGTCGTAGCGCAGCGCCAACGCCGGCTTCTTCGTTGTTAATCCAAGGAACTCGATCAGCGCGCAAAACAACGGAAGCGCGAGAACAAACCCGCCGAAATACGTATGTTGCTGGGTCACGAACCATATGAGCACTCGACTGTCCAACGAACTGATCTGCGGATAGACGGTTTCGTGAGGAGCTGGAGCCGCAGGGCCTTGTGGGGTGCCCTCCGTCCCGAAATAGACATCGACCGAAGACTCCGCAAAGGACAGAGCAGGGCCGTTCCACATGTATCCCATCGCGATCGCAAGAAAGGCGATGCCAATAGCGGCACCGAACACGGAACGTACCACCCGACCTACTCGCCCCATACCTCTTACCCCTTTATTCCGTTCTTCTCGAAGGCCAACTCTGCCCCAACACGTTGGGGCGAACTAACCTGTTTTCCAAGAATCCCCATCACGAAAGGACAGCGCAACATACCGCTCGAAAGTTGTGGAGCCTCTTCGTTTTCCACGTAACGGCGATGCCCCAGGTAGTATCCGTACACACCCATCATGGCCGCCACAAACGCACCCATTGCAGCGGCTACACCCAACGTAATCACCGGCTGCCTCGCAACAAATAACACGAGCCCCATGGCCACGAGATAATAGGTAGAGGCAAACGCCATCCCAGGCCACCACCAATATTTCAGCAATTCAGCCGGTGTCGTCTGACGGAAGGTGTGTACCCAAGAGGTGGATGGATTCAGCCCTCCTAAATACGCGCAAAGGGCGAGGCCACCACCCAGAATCGTCACGCCCAGCAGCTGGACCAGGGCGGCGTTGTGTGCATCGACGATCACCACCCCAGACAACGACGCAATCGCACCGATCCCCAGACCCACCACGGCCCAGGGCCCCAATTGCAAAGCCCGGCGCTGCACCAACAGGCGAAACTGCTCTCCATCCGGGAAAGTGAGAAACGGCCGGCCCAACACTGAAAGCTTACGCACATGCCCGATTTCAAACGCATCGCGCGCAACGGACGTGCAGGAGATGATGATCGCCATCATCGCCGGCCCCTCAGGGTGCTGGAGGTAACTGTAGTGCATGATCCATAATAAGGTCAGAACCAACAGAGATAGCTGAATGCCATATGCGGCACCGATCCAACCGACCAACCAGCCGAGGAGATGCCAGCCGTCTTGACTCACAATGGAAGACCAGGGTACTGCACGCCCAACCCGATAGGCCAAGAGTGCCGTGACCATTGCTACCATACTGCTGACCGCCAAGAGCACGAGGGGATCCGTGATCGGCACAAGGTACTTCGCCAGCCGATACACCCCAAAGGCGATCAGCCCGGGTAAGAACATCACGATCCGCTTTTTTCGGCGTACAGAATCTTCCGTCACCGCCAGACTCAGACTCGGAAGCACTCGTAATGCCATTCTGTGCAACATCGTCGCTCTTGCCCCGCCTTAAGCTTTTTGAGCCCCCATTCCAAAATACTTGGCCTTGACCTCTTCCATCAGAGCTACCGTCACACGTGATAGGCCGCGATCCGCAGCTGTCCGCTCAAGCTCGATCCGCGCCATGGCACGAACCGGAGCCGGCACTCGTTTCAAGCGCCCTTCCGCTTCAGAGTCCCATTCAATACGCTCCCCAGTTCGTGAACGTAGCAGCGTATCAAGCGTGACGACGCGCTGACCGTGACGACGGATATCGTGCTCCACGTCTTCCCGGACCAGCACAGCCAGATACGGCGGCATGCGATCCAATCGGTGCAATGCGTCATCGGTCCACAACATTCGATCGACAAGCCCATCGGCCTGCCCCTCCGGCACATCAACACCGACCGTCAGCCCACAACCTCGGCACTCCGATCGGATGAACCCCTGAGGCGCACCTTCGGAGTTCATCCGTTCTTCGATCCCCTCTGTATGCATCCAACGACCACAGCCGCACGTCAGCATCTCAATGGGCTATCCAATCTTCCCTGGGTAAAGGACATACAGCATCGTGTACGTAAAGCTCCCGGTGACGAACAACACGCAATAGATAACCATCGTGAACCGACCGAGCGCCCGATGTCGCTTTGCCCCATCAGGCCAAATCCGTTGAATGGTCATCTCGATCGCAAACACGAACGCCACTAGAAGAAGAAACACCAGATAGACTTCCAGCTTCCGCATCGAAAACCCCGCCGCCACAACACGCGAGAAAAAGAGCCCGAGCACGACCGTGGCAATCCCACCGAAAATGAGGCCGATCTTTTTCCATGTCGTGAGTACCTGGGATTCTCGAAGAGATCGAATGCCATCGATGAACTGCTGCGAACGAAAGCCCAACACAATCATATAGACCGCCATGATCAGACCGATGATGACAAGAATGATGTGGAGTGTGAGCACCGGAATAAAGACATAATCATAGAGTGACTGCGAACCACCAAATCCTTCTTTCCCCTCAAACGCCAGGACGCCAAGCTGTCGAAACAGATAATAGGCGATGAAGAAGCTGAGCATGGAAATCATGCCGCCCAGCATCAGCCAATGGTGCGCATCAGCCTGTCGCCTTCGAGCTTGGAACCACCCGACGATGAATAACCCGGTAAACAGCGTCGCCATCAGCTGACTTAAATCCGCTCCGATCGTGGCATGAGTCCCGAAAAACCCTGGTTCCCGTAACCAATCCATTGTTAGGTCTCGACAACGAGCTCCGCCATCCGTCTATCCGTATTCATCAAATGCGTCATCCACCGAGCGTGCGTGGAACGCCCGCCTCTCGTTCGAATCTCTCATAATGCGTCACGGCTTCACACCTTGCACGACAGCCGTCTTTTCCAGCTCAGCAACAGAGGTAAATCCCGCTTCAGTGAGCCATTGAGTGGCATCGCTCGCCCGGTAGCAACTGCCTTGCTGTGTATTCACGAGTATATGAACCGCGAATGCGGTGGTCCAAGCCGGGCCGGCACCAGATACTTCTAAGAACCGGTCTTTGATCACAAGCCGCCCCCCCGACCCAAGAGAGGCAAAGACTTTTTCAACCACGCGTTGATTCATCTGAAAGGTCTGGTAATGCAGGATATCGGACATCAGGACGAGATCGTATGGGCCACCAAGTGGATCCGAGTTGAAATCCCCTGGCAATAACTGAATTCGGGATTCAAGCCCGGCTTCCTTCACGGTTTTTTCCGTCAGCCTAAGCGTGGCTGGAAGGTCAAACACGGTAGAGGTCAATTCTGGGTACACCTGGCAAAACGCGATGGCGTTCGTACCAGCCCCGCCCCCTAGATCTAACAGCCGCTCTCTTCCTATTAAATTCAATCGCTTAGCCAAATCTGGTCCGCTTTGTTGGCCGATACGGTTGAGCACTGTCAGCACGTTACTCCCCAGCTCCGGGTCGGTCTCAAAGACATGTCGATCAACCATCCGATGCCCTGTTCGAATCGTCTCTTCCAATCGTCCCCAATTGTTCCATTCCGCATCATGCAGGAGCAGAAGGTGCCCCACATATTGTGTCGAATGCCTCACAAGGTATGCGAGTGCCGTAGAGGAATTACCGAACAACCCCTCATCTTTGTTCAAAAGCTTCATCGCCACGAGTGCATTCAAAAGGATACCAAGCGTCGGGGCATCCGCGCCAATCCGTTCTGCGATGTCCTGAGTAGATTTTGGTCTCGTATCGATGGCAGAAAACACGTCCAGCTTCACCGCGGTGAGCAGGATCTTGGTTTCCCAGTAGTACCCAAGCTGAAACACTTCCGCGAGCGAGAGTTCTCGTGACACACCAGTCCCTTTGGCCCTAGGCTTCAAAAATTGGCATATTACCTACAGGGGAAACGGAAAGGCAAGGTGACGAACATGTTGGAATTCAACTAAAAACACGAAGGGCAGCGGATTGCTCCGCTGCCCTTCGTTCACACGGAACCAGCTGAAGTACAGTCGCTTACTTGATCTCAGCCTTGAGGTTAGCGGTTCCCCCATCCGTCACATCGACGTCGAACTCAACCCTCTGGCCTTTTGCAGCAAACGGGTGCCAGGCTACCACCTTGTGCTTCCCGGCAGGAACATCTTTGATCTCAAATGATCCGTCATCTTTCGCGACGGCATAGTGCGCGTTGGTGACCGGGAGAAAGAAGGATTGCATAAACTCGTGCTGGTCGCACTGCAAGCGGAAGTACCCGACCTTTTCCGCACCCCCTCGAAACACAACCGGCTTCTCCAAGGTGTCGCCCTTCTTCGCAAGGCCGATATTGAACCCAGTCGCTGATGAGTTGCCCTTCACGACAAAGCTATGGGGGTTGTGGAGAACACCGGCCACCGACTTAGGATCATCCGGATCAGCATCCTTGTTTTCAACCTTAAACGGTCGTTTATTGACGACGATGCCGCTGAACGGCAAGAATTCACAGAATTCAGCCCCGACTTCCGTGCCGGCATAGCCATCCATGAACGCCTTATCTTCAATGTCTACAATTGCAACAACAGCACCCTTTAAACCCCCGTCCTTGCCAACTTCGATCTGCTTCAGAAACCGCTTATCCCCATCAATCAAGTCCTTGTTCGGATTCTTGACGCAGAACTTCGGATTAGGGAACTTGGAAAAGAGAAACTCTTTCTGTTCCGGCTTACCGGAATAGGTCACCTTCCCGGAGATCGTTCCCCCCGCATACGAGGTGAGGGGCGCCGCAACCAACGCGACGGCGGCCACGCCAAATACTATAGATAACGCACTCTTCATTGGACTGCCTCCTTGTAATAGACCATAAAGAGAAACCATCATGGTTCCTGACTTGCTCTCTCCACTTTGCTTTTTCCCCATTTATTATACACTGGGGAACAACATTGTCTCATCCATACACACAAGCCACACCGTCTGGCGAACTTCCACAGATCAAATATATATATGAAATATTACCGTCTACTGTCAATGTTAAACAAGAGGCCTCAACGTCGTATCCGGAGTAGCTATTTTACCGTCGTCTCTGGTACAGTTAGGAAAATTGGACACTCGGTTTTTGAGTCGTAGCATCTTCATTGCTTCTGCCCTACATGGATGAATACCCCCTTCTCCTTTACTAGTAGATTAACACTCGCATGACGACACCCGCTGAATCCGCCATTCGGCTCAAACGGACCTATCCGGTCTACGTGACGATGTTTCTATTCGGCATTGTGACGCTAAGCGCGCTGATCGGGGTCCCAGCATACGGCATCCTTGTCGGCTATACCTGGTTGGACTGGACCATGTTTGGGCTCCTGTACATGATTACCGGACTCGGCATTACGGTTGGCTACCATCGGCTGATTTCGCACAGGAGTTTCGTATGTCCAGACTGGGTCAAGATCGCCTTCTTGATCGCGGGTGGATGGGCGCTGCAGAATTCCGCCTTAAAGTGGGCAGCGGACCACATCCGTCACCATGCGGCTTGCGACCAAGACGCTGATCCATACAACGCTCAGCGAGGATTCTGGCACAGCCACTGTGGATGGCTTTTCTCCAACGAGCACTACTCGGACGAAAAATATGCGACGCGACTCAAGCAAGATCCGGTGATTATGTGGCAGCACCGGTACTATATGCTGATCGTGCTGTCAGGGCTTGCGCTGCCGTTCCTGGTAGGTTTCGCACATGGCGGTTGGATGGAAGGCTTGGGCTGTTTCATGTTGGCCGGGGTCGGCCGAACATTTGCCGTTCTGAACTCGACCTTCTGTATCAATTCAGTGTGTCATCTCTGGGGAAGCCAACCACATAGCCAAGCTGACTCTAGCCGAGATAGTTGGGTGGTTTCGCTCCTGACCTTCGGCGAAGGCTACCACAACTATCACCATACGCACCAAAGCGACTACCGAAATGGTCCACGCTGGTATAACTTCGACCCATCGAAATGGTTGATCTTCACGCTTTCGCTGTTTGGGCTCGCGTGGTCGCTCCGCACCGCCTCTGCCGCGGAAGGCAAAGTCTCAAACCTTTAGATTCCCACCTCTAGCTGCAACGACGGATAATAGGCAAAGACTGGCGACAGGTCTTAGTACTTCCGCAAGGAAACAGGCGGGAGATTCCACAATGCTTCACGAACGACTGCCCATAGCAAATCAAACATATGAGTAAGGTCGGGAGCCGTCCTGGCTAACAATTTAATCGCCAGGCCTGGGGCTGCCGGTCTCGATACTCCACCTAGAACCTGGCCCGGAAGCTCTCCCAAAATAGCAGCGACCTTTGATTCAAGATCAGCCCAGATCTCCGGCGACACTGCATCACTCACCACATACAGGGATGCAACGTAGTCCCATTCCTCTGCAAGGCCGACCCGACCCAGGTCGGTGGCCGGATCAAGGATGTAGCGCTCAACAAGCGACTCTCCCGTTGCAGTCGTAATTTGGATCTCATTCTCGAGGTGGGTAAACGCCCAGCGTTCGCCTCGGGCCATTCGCCCGGAGGCCAGCGCATCCCATAAAATAATGGCGGCGCCCGGCGCGAGGTTCGCGTGAATCGCCTGCCGAAATCGTGATCCGGCAAACGGGATGGTGTGCTCCGGCAACCATTCCAAGATTGCATGAGGCCCGACCATGATAGTGATGAGCTGCTCCGACAGTTTCTCTTCTGATCGATAGACACGATTGGCTGAAGGCGCGGAGATGAGGACATGGGCATCCCGATCCAGATTCATGTCGATGGAAAGACCGTCACCCCCAACCAGACCACCAGAGGGATTAACCAAGAGCGTATAGGCCGCTCCGGTCTCATCGAGGTAAATGGGAGGAAGAAGCTTCCACGGCGTTGTAAAATACGAATGCGCAATGACGGTCCGACAATCAAGCTTCGCGTACTGAAGCCTGAGCTCGCCGACTCGTCCGACGAATTCGGTTGAGGACGGTGTGGGTAGGTTCTTTTTCTGAGAGGGCTCACTTCCCCCAGAAGGTTTTCTTTTTAGAGAAGTACTGGTTTTCTGAGGCGCGCTTTTGCGCTTCCCTCTCCGAACTCGCACGGCTGCTAACGCCTGGCTCGCTGAGGGACACGCTGTTCGACCCACGCTACAACAGAATCGAGCCCCTCACCGGAAAGGATATTCGTGAAGGCAAAGGGAAGATCACCTCGCATGCGGCGTGTGTCAAGATCCATCAGGGAAAGATCCGCGCGAACATGCGGCGCCAAATCCATCTTGTTGATCACCAAGAAATCCGACCGGGTGATGCCAGGGCCACCTTTGCGTGGGATTTTGTCACCAGCTGCCACATCGATGACGTAGATCACGTAGTCCACCAGCTCAGGGCTGAAGGTGGCCGCAAGATTGTCCCCGCCACTTTCCAAAAAAAACAATTCAACATCGGGGTGACGCCGAAGCAAATCGTTGATCGCCTCTTGGTTATGCGACGCATCCTCCCGGATCGCCGTGTGTGGACACCCTCCAGTCTCGACTCCCAGGATGCGGTCAAGCGGCAATGCTGCGCGTTTCGTGAGAATTTCGGCATCGATTTTGGTAAAAATGTCGTTCGTCACAGCGGCCAGGCTGTAGCGATCACGCAATCTTTGACACAGGGCTTCAACAAGCGCCGTTTTACCGGAGCCGACAGGTCCTCCAATACCGATGACCGGTATACCTTTTTCCCGCGCTTGTGTTGGAGACCAGCTGTGACTATGCTCACGATTCAGATCATGCATGTTCACGTCAAGATCAGGTAGCCGGAGGCCTCACGCCGTCACCCGCCTGTTCTTTTCCTTTCTCTTTCGAAACGATGCTCACAGGCCTCCTCGCTCCTTAGGACCGAAAGAGCCTCCACTCCAGAGAGCCATGTCGCATCGAATAAATGTCTTGAATAGGAGACCATGAACTCATCCCTGCATCCGAGTCGACCTCTCTGCTAATCCGCTCGATTATCGGAAGCCACTCGCCCAGGATGCGCTGCCCCTCATGTTGGCCGATCGGACTCAGTCGCATGGCCGCAGAGACGAACCCGACTGCGGTTTGGTACAAGAAGGCCGCGGCTGTGTCCTCCGGGCTCCAACCACACGCACCCAGAGTGAGGCCAAACGTCACCGCAAGATGACCAGGAGCTCGATCAGACTCCACCTCATCACGATACTCACTCAGGACTGGCTTTGCTCTGATTTGATCTGCCGCGACTCGAATCACTTGCCGCCCCATCTGACGGCTGGCCATCCGTGACTCACGACTCAGCTTTGTGGCATCAAGCCTTCGATCAATTTCCAGCGCAGCCGAAGCTTTTCCTGTAGACCCCGCTGCATTGGCTATTTTTGTCGCGAGGGCTTCTCGGCGGCTCATGCCACCTCGCAGCAAATCCTCAATGTACCGCGCAAACTGATCCGAGTTCTTTACGGCACCACCTTGCACGGCAGCTTCCAATCCAGAAGAAAATGCGTATCCACCTGAAGGGAAGAAGGTATCGACAAACCGCAACCCTTCAAGTAACGAGGGCGTATTCATGTTGGCATCAAGAGACACACAGCCGGCTGGCTACCCTCGCGGTATATTGTGACACGTAACCCAACCGGCTGTTCTCCTCGTCAAAACAGGAAATACCGTTGGGCCATGGGCAGCACAACTGCGGGCTCGCACGTGAGCCGCATACCGTCCGCGGTTACAACATATGTCTCGGAATCGACTTCGATTTTCGGCAGATAGTCGTTCAGTTTCAGATCGCGCTTCTTCACACTCCGGCAGTTCTTCACCACGGCCACACGCTTCTGCAAACCAAGCTTCTTTGGGATTTCCCGATCCAACCCAGCCTGAGAGAAGAACGTCAAGCTGGTACTGGTCAATGCCCTTCCAAACGCACCAAACATGGGTCGGCTGATGATGGGCTCCGGCGTCGGGATAGAGGCATTCGGATCGCCCATCTGAGCCTGAGCGATAAACCCACCTTTCAACACCATTTCCGGCTTGACGCCGAAGAACGCCGGCTTCCAGATCACAAGATCGGCGAGTTTACCGACCTCCACTGAACCGACCTCGTGCGCGATGCCGTGGGCAATCGCCGGATTGATCGTATACTTGGCCACATAACGCTTGGCCCGGAAATTATCGCTCTGGGAGGAATCCTTTGCACCAGTCGGTGACAAATGTCCTCGCTGAACCTTCATCTTGTGAGCGTTTTGCCAGGTTCGAATGATCACTTCGCCGATCCGGCCCATGGCCTGAGAATCTGAGGACATGATGCTGATCGCGCCGAGATCATGAAGAATATCTTCTGCCGCAATGGTTTCACGACGGATACGAGACTCCGCAAACGCCACATCTTCAGGGATCCGTGGGTTCAGATGGTGACACACCATCAGCATGTCGAGATGCTCATCCATTGTATTGGCTGTAAACGGCATGGTGGGGTTAGTCGACGACGGAAGCACATTGGGCTCCCCACAGACCTTGATGATATCCGGTGCATGGCCGCCTCCAGCTCCCTCCGTATGGAAGGTGTGAATCGTCCTCCCCTTGAAAGCCTTGATGGTGTCCTCGACGAAACCCGCTTCATTCAGTGTATCGGTATGGATCGCAACCTGTACGTCATAACGCTCACCCACGCTGAGACAGGTGTCGATCGCCGCCGGTGTCGTCCCCCAATCTTCATGCAGTTTGAGACCGATGGCACCTGCTTCCACCTGCTCGTTCAACCCATCGGGATGAGAGGAATTGCCCTTGCCCAGGAACCCCAGATTCATGGGAATGCCGTCCGACGCTTCCAGCATGCGATAGATGTTCCAGGGCCCCGGCGTACAGGTCGTGGCGTTGGTGCCCGTGGCAGGGCCTGTGCCACCTCCGATCATGGTGGTAATGCCAGACGACAGTGCGTCCCAATACTGTTGTGGACAGATAAAGTGGATATGGCTATCGATGCCGCCGGCTGTCACAATATGCCCTTCGCCCGCGATAACCTCCGTACCTGCACCGATCTCCATCCCCTGCGTGACGTTCGGCATGAGATCGGGATTGCCCGCTTTGCCGATTCCGACAATCCGCCCATCTTTGATGCCGATATCCGCCTTCACGATCCCGCTATAATCCAGGATGAGGGCATTCGTGATGACGGTATCGAGCGCACCGTTGGCACTCGTGGCCAGAGGCGACTGTCCCATCCCGTCTCGAATGACTTTCCCGCCGCCAAAGACTGCCTCATCGCCGTAGACCGTAAAATCCTTCTCCACTTCAATGAGTAATTCCGTGTCGGCGAGCCGGACACGATCCCCTGTCGTGGGGCCATAGAGGGATGCGTACTGCCTTCTTTGAATCTTCACTTGCCCCCTCCTTTCCCAGAAAATCCACGATCAGTTGCGAGCGCGAGAGCCTTGCCCTTGACTTGAGGGTCATCGAGCGATCCCTCCGTCAATCCATTGATACCATGTGCAACCCGTTTTCCGGCCAGGGCCACAACCGTGACCCGCTTTTCTTCTCCCGGCTCAAACCGTACCGCAGTACCAGCAGGAATGCAGAGTCGAAATCCGAATGCCGCTTCCCGGTCGAACATGAGCGCATGATTAGACTCAAAAAAATGGCAGTGGGAACCGACCTGGATGGGTCGATCGGCTGCATTTTTGACGGTAAGCTCTTTCGTGTGTCGTCCCTGGAACGCCTCCACGTCTCCGGAGGCGACGAGAATTTCACCCGGTATCACCGGCTTGGCCAACTCAGTCTTGATCGTCGCCAGGAAACCTTTTGCTCGTTGTGGGGCTTTCCGTCTCCGCACCGGAGCTCGTTTGGTCTTCTTTGCCATACGTTCCCTCCTGCAGGGATTATGAGATAACTACTAGGGTCTGCGCCCAGGCCTATCGAATCGGATTGTGAACGGTGACTAGCTTGGTCCCGTCAGGGAAGGTCCCTTCGACTTGGAACTCATGAATCATCTCCGGCACACCAGGCATGACGTCCTTACGTGTGAGGAGCGTCGCGCCGTAGCTCATGAGTTCGGCCACGGATTTCCCGTCACGAATCCCTTCGAGGACGGCAGCCGTGAGGTATGCGACGGCCTCAGGGTGATTCAGCTTAAGGCCTCGCTTTTTGCGATCTGCCGCAAGCTGTCCTGCCACGTAGATCAACAGTTTTTCCTGTTCTCTCGGGGTCAGATGCATGAGTCCTCCTCCCTAAGGCAGTCGCCCTGCCATGCTTCCCAAGAAAAATCGAACTGGTGAGGATATCGGATTGTCACGTTGGCCAAGGCCTTCTGCTGCAGAACGGGGATGTGTGTCTAGCCTGTCGATCAGCGGGAGAGTCCGTCGCAGACGTCCGAACACACGACAAGACA
>JAOUMR010000103.1 GCA_029881435.1 Nitrospira sp. | reverse complement strand
ATTATGGGGCTGTTTGTTCTGACGATTTGCACGGCAGTCAGCTTTCACAATTTTCTTCATCTTCCACCAGTTCTGGGGATGATGACCGGGTTTTCGTATCTTGGATTGTTTGGATACTACCTGAGCCGGAAACGGCACCATTCCTCGGTTTACAACAAAGGGGTGATCGGCGATGTCCTCCCGTTTGACGTGTTTCAAAAGGTGGCCCGAGCGGAGTGGGACACGCTGTTGTTCTTCTACGGTGTCGTCATGTGTGTCGGCGGGCTTGGCCATATCGGCTATATGGCCTTGGCCTCCGAAGTGCTCTACCTCCAGTGGGGCCCAACCTTCGCCAACATCACGATAGGGCTCTTATCGGCGATCGTCGACAACATCCCGATCATGTTCGCGGTGTTGACCATGAACCCAGACATTTCCGATGGCCAATGGTTGCTCGTGACGTTGACTGCAGGAGTTGGGGGAAGTCTCCTCTCTATCGGATCGGCGGCTGGCGTCGCCCTGATGGGGCAGTCGAAAGGGAAATATACATTTTTTGGTCATCTCAAATGGACTCCGGTTATTGCGCTTGGGTATGGCGCGAGCATTCTTGCGCACATGTGGATCAATGCGCGCATGTTCTGAGCAGGAAGAGTTCTAAAGAATCAGGTCGTCCTACACTACCATGTTCCGTCTCCTGCACCGGATCAGCACCCCTGCAGTCAGATCGAACTCCTCCTGTCCCTATTCTGCCGCTCGTAGACTAAGACACCCATTTGGCCAGAATGAACGACGGCGTTTGGAGCACATGAAAAAGGAAGCATCGACAAAGACCGCTATTGGATAAACACATCCCGAAAGTGTCCAAACGATGCGGTCTATTGCCTCAACCGAGAAGACGTGGTCTTTTGAACGCGCGATATCTTTTTCGTGAATTGCCAGCCGGCCTGCCTCCGGATCCACATGATGAGAACGGTTGCGTACAAAGGAGACTACGTATCACTAGGTCTTTTGTCGACATCATCGGACGAGCAATGGGTCTTTCGGTTCCTGATGCGTAGGGATGGAAGTCCCGCTCCCGCATTTCCAGCTTGACGCTCTCCTCCACACCATATTATTCATAGAGCCGCATTCACGAAACGGCATTGCTGTCTATCCTCACGATTTTCTGTGGATAGGCAGGACGCCGGGATTTTTCGTTACGGGGCCGTAGGGCGACCAGCAGTTCGCATGGGAGGTCGGTCGCAGTACAAGCCAATCGCGTGGTTCGACACCCCGTCGAGACCATGTGGTTGGCTTTTGATGTTTTAAGCCCAATGAGGTGTCGATGGCGGCGATTGTGCTTGTCCCATTGCTTCCACTCGTGGCCGCGATGATCGTCATCGGCGGGAATGATTCGACCCGCTACATTCGAGCCAAGATTGCCGCTTGGCCGATCGGCCTCGCGTTCTGCAGCGCCCTTGTCACGCTCTATGTAGTGGCCACAGAAGGTCCGATCGCGCTTCGATTGTACGATCCGGCAACATCCATGGTGTTCACCGTACCGATCGGCCTCTATGTGGACCGATTGAGCGCAGTCATGATGGTGTTAATCTCCGGGATCGGCACGATCATTTACACGTACTCCATCGAGTATATGGACCAGGATTTGCACCAGCGACGATATCTTGCCTTAATTGGAGTCACCGTTTTTGTCCTGCTCTGCCTCGTATCCAGCGCGAATCTGCTGATGCTGTTCATCCTCTGGCAGTTGCTGACTTACCTCCTCTACATCCTCGTTCACAATCATGGCCACCGAGATACGCTCGAGAGCGCGTTTCGCACATTCACTCTCTTGCGGGTCGGTGATGTCGCGTTCTTGGGCGGCATAGCCCTGGCCTACTCGCTTTACGGCACGTTGGAATTTCCGGACCTGTTTGCCGTCGCCGCGCAATCGACGGCAACCGTCTCTCCGTTCCCTGGTGTGGAACTTGACGGTCCTACAGCGGTCACCTTATTGCTCCTGATCGGAGGGATGAGCAAATCCGCCCAATTCCCATTCCACGTCTGGCTTCCCCGCTATTTGTATGCTCCCACACCCGTAACAGCCCTGTTGCACGCGGGCATCATCAATGCCGCGGGATTTCTCATCAACCGCATGGCTCCCCTTTTCGGGATGAGTTCGACGACTCTCCACGTCGCCTTCGTCATCGGAACGTTGACAGCCATCCTCGGTGCCACGATGATGCTGGTTCAAAACGACATCAAGAACATGCTGGGCTTTTCCACGATCGGCCAGATGGGCTACATGATGATGGAGTGCGGCTTGGGAGCATTTTCCCTCGCCGTGTTCCATCTGATCGCCCATGGTCTCTTCAAGGCAACAGTGTTCTTATACAGCGGGAATGTCATCCACAAGGCAAGACAGGAACCAATATTGCCCCATCCTGGGCGTGAGGCAGCAGAGGAAAGTTATTCGCCCCTTACCTGGACAACCGGATTCATCACGAGCCTGTTGATCCCCCTACTCATCTTGCTGGCCACTCATGGGGTGTTACAGGTTCCGTTACTGCAATCCCAAGGGAACGTCATCTTTCTCTTCTTCATCTGGATCACTTCGTCGCAAGCGATCCTGACGCTGACTCGATTGCGGGCCGTCGCCTCATGGAAGGTGTCTACTGCGATGTTGGTAACGCTCTTGTTCATCGTGTTTGTCTATCTGTTTGCAGTTGAATCCTTCACCGCCTTCCTCTACCCAAACCCGGAGGAAGTCGCATCGTACTTTAAGACCGCGGAGCTGCCGACCTGGCTCTTCGATCTCATGCTCGTCGTGTCGACGCAGCTGACGATTGCTGGCTGGATCTACCTCTACATGCGTGCTCACGGTCGAACAATATGGAGCCCACCATGGATCGACGATCTCCGTATTCACCTGTACGTTTTGGTTCTGAATCGATTCTATGTGGATACGGTCTTGCATCGAGCAAGTCACGCGCTGTCGTCCGCAATCCAACGCCTGGATAAGTATGCACAAGAACGGGCGCGATGATCGACGTCTGTTGAGGTCTGGGGAGAGATCAATCCACGCGCCTCGTATAGGGCACAAGTGCCTTATCCACGACCACGTGTTGGAAGACCACCGGTACGCAGGCCGCCTTGACGAGCAGGACGACACCGTATTAATGGTTACCCTGCCATTCGCCTTGGGAGACATCCAAGTCCCATCGATGGAATGAGAGGATGGACGCTTTTCAACAATCAGGAGAACTGACGTGCTTCAGTCGTTCATTCTAGCCGTTCCGCTCTTCTTACTCCTCGCCGCCGGTATCGTACTGATCGGCGCCGACACTTCGCGCCGCATTCGTGAAAAGCTGGCCTCCTACCCCATCGGACTTGCGTTCCTGAGCTCGCTCGTCACGCTGCACATGGTGACACATGACGGTCCCTGCGCCATACGGTTCTATGATCCATCCTCCGTGACTTCCCTGATCATTCCCCTTGGCTTGTACGTTGACCGGCTGAGCGCTGTGATGATGACGCTGATTACCGCAGTCAGCATGATCATCTATATCTATTCCACAACCTACATGTACCAGGATGGTCATGCGCGCCGATATCTCTCCTTGATTTGCCTGACAGATTTCGTCCTGATCTGCATGGTGTCCAGCTCCAATCTCATGATGCTCTTTCTTTTTTGGCAACTGCTGAGCTATTTGCTCTATCTCCTCGCGCACAACCACGCGCATGTCGGAACATTGGCAGGTGCGTTCAAGACATTTACGATCTTACGCATTGCCGATACCGCATTCCTTGCCGGTATTGTGCTCGCCTTCCAGCTGTACGGCACCCTGGAGTTTCATGAACTGTTTGCACGGGCGGCTGCGACACCCATACCCCTTTCGCTCATGCCCGGTGTGGAGGTCAACGGCACCACGGCAATCACGTTCCTTATTTTTATCGGCGCAATGGGCAAGTCGGCCCAGTTTCCCCTCCACCTCTGGTTGCCAGGATCGCTCTTCGCCCCGACGCCGGTCCATGCCTTGCTGCACGCCGGCATTATCAATGCCGGGGGATTTCTCATCAACCGACTGGCACCGCTGTTTGGGATGAGCTCAACCACCTTGCATATCGCGTTCGTCGTCGGAACGCTGACGGCAGTCCTTGGAGCTTCCATGATGCTGGTACAGAGCGACATCAAGAAAACGCTCGGTTTTTCCACCATCGGACAAATGGGTTATATGATTATGGAATGCGGGCTCGGGGCGTTTTCGTTGGCCGTATTCCATTTGATTGCGCATGGCCTCTTCAAAGCGACCGTGTTCCTTTACTGCGGCAACGTCATTCATAAAACGCGGCAGGATCCGCATCTCCCCCATCTGGACCACGCGGTTAACGATGAGGCAGGATTCTCTCGCCTGACGTGGTCCACTGGTTTCGTGACGACGCTGTTTATTCCGTTGCTCATTTTACTGGGCAGTCACGGAGTCTTGCGCATTCCGCTACTGGAATCACAGGGAACCGTCATTATCCTCTTTTTCATTTGGATCACGTCGTCGCAAGCCATCTTGACACTCACACGTCTTCGTGCGGTCGCATCTTGGAAAGTGTCGGCAACGATGTTGGTTACGCTGCTGTTCATCGTCTTCAATTATTTGTTCGCCGTTGAGTCGTTTACAGCCTTCCTCTATCCGAACCCGGATGAAGTGGCCTCCTACTTTAAGGCCGCAGACCTTCCAGGCTGGCTCTTCGATCTCCTCATCATCGGAGCAACCGGCTTGACCATCCTCGGGTGGGGTTACCTCTATCTAAGAGCGCATGGGCAAAGCGTCTGGACACCGTCCTGGATCAATGGTTTGAGAATTCGACTCTATACTGTGTTCGTTAATCGGCTGTATGCAGATGAAATCTATCGGTCAATCGGCTTGATGGCCGGGCAACTGATCCATCGGATCGATAAGCTTGAACGTGGATGGTCCCGATGATGGAATTCTTTGCATCATCGCTGCTGACCGCTGTCCCACTTCTAGGCGCGCTCGTCAGCCTGATTTTCTGGTCCGACCCGAACCGCGTTAAGACGTGTTCTATCGCCTCATCGATCCTCACCCTTGCCTTGATCTTAGGACTGGCGAAGTTCCTAACGCCTTCGCCCACTGGACTTCTTTCACTTTACCTCTTGCCGTTGGGAGCTATGACGTCCGTCTTAAGTCATCCGCTCCACGAGGATCATCGTTTCTCTTGGATGGTGACATTAGTCTGTTTGGGTTTCGGAATTGGAACGCTCACTGGTCAGGACGTATCTGGGTCCTTCTTCCTCATGATGCTGCTGGCCACCATCATTGCGCTGCTCTATCGTCATCACACCGCTCTGTGGCCGATGTCCTGGTTGGGTGTCGGCCTGCTGAGTTTGGGCCTGGTTTGTCTTGGAATTTCAATGTTAACCGCGATGCCACTATCGTCTCTTGCTTCGCTGATGACGTGCGCTGTGCTGCTGCCATTGGTTCCGTTCCACGGCGGTTACCTTACGACCGTCACGCGACTGCCCGGAAATCTCCCTTCGTTCATCGTAGTGCTGCTGCCGATTCTCGGTCTCCATCAGCTCTCGATGACCCTGTCGACAATTCCGGAGAACGTGATGTCGGTCGTGAGTGCCTTGGCGCTCGCCGGGGCCCTCTACAGCGCCGTCAAAGCTCTCGCGCAATCGCGGGTCCGCTTGATCTTGGGCTATGGAAGCCTCTCATTTTTTTCGATTGCCTGGTGGTTTGCCGCCACAACCGAGGCGATAACGCCTCGAACAGCCCTCTTGGTCGGAGCGATAGGCCTGGCGACCAGCGGACTCTTGATCGCCTGGCAAGTGATCCGCACACGATATGGAGACGATGTGGACCCGCAAGCCATCAGCGGGCTGGCCGCGGCGATGCCAAAATACGCTGTGGTGCTTTCTTTGCTGGGCCTGGCCGCAATGGGAATTCCGCCTTTCGGCGTATTTGCTGGATTTATGGGATTGGTGCTGACCTCGCCGCAGGCCCCGGTCTTCGGTCTCTTTCTTGCGCTCGCAGCCTGGCTTGCAGCCTCGTGGTACATAATGCAGATGGTGCAGCAGTTGCTGTTTGGGGCAAGCCGCCCTAATTTGCGCTACACCGATCTCTTACATCCTGAACTTATCTCCTTGTTGATCGTCGTGTTGGCTCTCCTGGTATTGGGGTTAGCCCCGTCTACTCTATTTGGCCCGGAGCAGGGCGTTGAACCGCCAATAGCAGTATTCTTGGAATCACTCCCATGGCAGAACTAGAACATACCTCCGACATCGAGTCTCGTCGGATGGAACTGCGAGGAATCGTCCGCCTCGCGGGGGAAGTCATCGCTCAATATTGGCCGATGCGAACCTTTGTCCACCACAATCCATTACATGGCATCGAGTATCTTTCGTTTGAAGAGGCGGTTCGGCGCGGGAAGCAATTCTTGAGTGGAAACGGTTATTTGCCCAGCCACGTCTATCGGCAGTTCCTCAGAGCCGGTCGCATACAACCGCACCATCTCGACGACGCGCTCAAGCCGCTGGCGATCGATAAGCGGGTCCTCCTCGGCACTCACACTGTTACGCACGCGACCGTCCTGCGCGCTTGTCTGGCTGAGGAGCTCTGTAGCCCGGTCACTGAACCGCTTGATGATCAGCTCCCAGACCCGTTGCGCCATGTGATCGACGACCTCGCCGCTCGCCTCAAACCCGTCATGATTTTTCCAGACCTCGCCGAGCGGATCGACACCACGGTGAGGCGTGACGAAGCGGCGCTCGGCCGATGGCTCACACTCTCGCACTGGTGCGATGACACCCTCGGCACTCAGATCGTCCAGCAAATCAACGATCAATTGATCAAATGGTGTGAGGCCTTCCTCGACGAGGGGCATGCCACGTGGGCCATGCCGGAGCGGGATAAGGGGCTGTACGCGGCCTGGAAAGCCATGGCCTCCCACGAATGGTCTGTCTGTGACATACAAGACAGCAGGAGGAAGATCCAGCGCCTCCCTGAATACCCGGAAGATGCGCTCCTTGCAAGTTTGGATGCGATGGGAATCCCCGCTGAACTTCGGCAGGATTATCTGTCATTGCAGTTAACTGCACTCCCTGGATGGGCCGGCTTCATCAAGTGGCGTGGAGAAGAACGAGACTATCCCTGGCAGCAAGCATACCCTGCCGGTTTGGTGAAATTCTTGGCCGTTCGCCAGTGGTATGCACGAGAGCTGGTACAGAAGGCTTGCCAGGAGATGCTCGCTATTGAAGGCCGATTCGATGCAGTCGCAGCCTACATGCACAGCCATGCTGAAGAATATTATCTCAGGCGGCAGCGAGTGGCTGGTCGTTTGCCCGCCCTTTATGCTGAAGAAGTTGACCGGCTGGCGCATCACAGGGGGACCGGCTGGAAGGCTGTGCTCGAACGATACAAAATGGAAGTGGTCCCACGACAAGAAGCGGCCATGCTCCGTGGTGCGGCCAAAAAGCTACTTTCGTTGGTCAGATTTTTGAAGATTGAGGCTGCCCTACTCACCGATTCTCCATCAACGGATCTGAAGCAGCTCGTGGATTGGATGGAGGCTTTTCCCGAATCTGAACATGGTCCGGTATGGCTCCAAGCGCTGGAATCCAGCTATCAGGAACGTCTGCTGGGAGAACTCCAAGCTCGTCCCTACGACCCAGATCGGTCGGCCACGAACCGCCCCTATTCGCAATCGGTCTACTGCATAGACGTACGCTCCGAGCCTTTTCGACGGCATCTCGAATCAATGGGCCCACACGACACCTATGGTTTTGCCGGATTTTTCGCGGCATTCATCCGCTACCGAGCATGGGGGAAGGAACACGACACGGAACAGTTTCCGGTGATCATGCGGGCAAAGAACGAAGTTCGTGAAATCCCGCGCAGTTACCTGGACCATAAGGTTTTGCAGCACGAGGCACGCGCCAGGTGGGTACATGCGGGGCATACCCTCTTGCACGATTTGAAGGAAAATGTCGTGACCCCCTATGTCATGGTGGAATCGTTGGGCTGGTTCTACGGCCTTCCAATATTTGGCAAAACACTGTTCCCCGCGCTTTACCAACGTTTGACGGCCTGGTTTCGTCGACTATCAGCTCCGTCACTTCCCACCAAGCTCACGGTCGACAAACTAGCACCCGGTGACACCTCAGAGATGCTCGATACGGAACAACAAGCACTGGTCAGAAAAGCCTTGCAGGAGCGATTCGGGCTACGCAACTCTCGTATTACGCCTGCCCTTGTCGATGCTTTGCGTCAACGTGCCTTGGCCTTGGGGGAAGATGCTAATTCGGTGATCGTCACCGAAGAGACCACTCGCGCGGGACTTCCACCGGAGAAGGTCGACGAATTTATTGAGATACTCCGACGGCAATACGATCTGAATGCACGAGCCATTTCACGGCACAGGGAGCGTATCACGAGAACCGGTTTCACCGTAGAAGAGCAAGTCCTTACGGTTGATACGGCGCTTCGCATGATGGGACTGACCAAGAACTTCGCACGACTCGTCCTCTTCTGTGCGCATGGCAGTACGTCCGACAATAATCCGTACGAATCCGCGCTCGACTGCGGTGCCTGCGGCGGGAATGAGGGCAAACCCAATGCGCGCGTCTTGGCCATGATGGCCAACAATCAGACGGTACGAGAACGTCTAAAACACACCGGCCTCGACATTCCGACTGATACGCATTTCATCGCCGGACAGATGAATACAACGACCGACGAAGTGCAGCTCTTCGACTTGGAAGACGTGCCGCCAACTCACCGGGCGGATCTGGCTCGACTGCAAGACGATCTCAAAGAAGCTTCACACCTCACGAGCCAGGAACGATGTAGGCGCTTTCCCGAGGTTCAGCAGACTCTCCCGGAACGGACGGCACACGCACTCGTCCGTAAGCGGAGCGTCGACTGGAGTCAGGTCCGACCCGAGTGGGGGCTTTCAAACAATACGTCCTTCGTCATCGGAAGACGTGAACTAACTAAGGGACTGGACCTGAGTGGTCGGGTGTTCCTGCACTCGTACGACTATCGTGAAGATCCGAGTAATCGACTGCTTGAGGTGCTGCTCACAGCCCCTCAGGTTGTCGCGCAATGGATCAATATGGAACACTACTTTTCAGCGGTGGACAACGAGGTGTATGGAAGCGGGAGTAAAATCTACCACAACGTGGTGGGACGGTTCGGCATCATGTCAGGCCCGTGGAGCGATCTACGGCTTGGATTGGCCAGGCAAACTGTCATGAACAGCGAGATGCCCTACCACGAGCCGATGCGGCTACTGACTATTGTCGAAGCCCCGAGAAAAGGGATCGAGAAGCTCATCTCGCGGCATGAAGTACTTCAGCATTATTATCATAATGAGTGGGTGCATCTGATCGCCCTCGATCCGGAGGATGGGAATTGGTATCGATATCGACCAAGTGGAGAATGGATCCGCATCATGCAGGAAGTGGCAGGACAGCCGTTGACTTCTTGATCGTAACAGCCGGAGGCCGGAAAGGAGCATACCAATGGGTGAGTTAAGCTTGCATCCGATGAAGGAGCTTCGTGTCATTGTCGCGGGCGAGCATCGTGCGTTCGTAACAGAACTGCTGGATCGTGTCCACGTGAGCGGCTACACAATCATCGGCAATATTTCCGGAAAGGGACATCATGGAGTCCGAGAAGCGCATTTCATGTTTAGCGAGCAGGAGAGCCTTGAGATGATCTTGACGGTCGTGCCGGAAGACAAGGTTGAGCCGATCCTCGCCGGCCTTCGCCCAATCTTCGAGCGGCATTCCGGTTTTATGTACGTCGCGGACGTGGCCGTCAGTCGACAGGAATACTTTGGGAAGAAAGGCACCAAGCTCTGATTCCGAATTCCTTGTTCGCGAGCAGGGCAGCATTGGCCCATCGATCTAGTTTTCGGGTCGCAAAATGTTCTCTTGCAAATTGAGTAGGGCCGAACGTACAATCGCCGAAATTTTGAGCGCCTGAGTGACCCTGTCAGTAACAAGTCGGTCGGCTCTTACAGGGGTCCTGGTTGACAATCAGGCTAACCGATTTGGGATACAACTGGGGGTCGGTGTTCATGGCTACCTGTAGACCTGCCAGGTCCTCTCCAGTAGGTTCGCTCCAAATCCAATATTGTTGATGATGGCACTCTTTGTATCGTTGACCGCCTGCCGGTCATTGAATAACAGGTCTTCGGGATGCCCTCGTTCAGGTGGAATGGGTTGTCGATTGGTCTTGTTTCACCCGTCGTTTTGCTTGCGGGTGATAGCAACAGGCCTCCTGCTGTTATTAAGCAATGCACCGCTTGCTTTAGCCGAGTGGTCCGCAACGGCTGGTGGGTCGTTATTTTACACCGATGATACGGCCCTCTTCTCTGCCACACGCCACTCAAGTCTGGATGGTGACCCTTCGCAGCCAGTCTTGGACACCTCACGTACCGGAGTGGGATCCGACATGGTTTTCGAGCCGACCATGCGCGTCATGAAATATATTCCCTGGTCCTATGGGAGAACAGAATTGGTCTTTAGGGCTCGCGGCTTCATCTACGCCATCAATCCGGGATTCAGTCAGGCGAATTTTCACGTCGAAGCCGTTCACGCCTTCACACCGGAAACCTTGGTCCACTTGCGGTATTTCACCGTGCCTGATCAATTGTTAGGCCTGAGTGAGGAGCGGCGTAGCGGCACCGAACAGCTGCAGGATGAACGAGTGACTTCGCATCTTGGGGTGATCCGGCTCGATCATCGTTTGTCCGAACATTGGGAAGTCCAATTGTTTGGGCGAGCCGGGATCCGCCGTTATAACGAGCCCTATCAGCAACGTGACACCTTGCTCTGGACGGTCGGCCCCCATCTGATCTGGCATATGACGCACCATACTCGGATGGTGTTCGGCTATCATTATGAGCGGGGGTTGGCGGAAGGCCGCCAGCAACACGAATTCGAAGATGACATCTCTTACGTCCACCACTTTGCGGCAGTCAGCTTTGAAACCCGATTAATGGAGCATCTTGATTTAGAACTGGACTTCCACTACGAGCGCAATAATTTTACGAGCGGGATTCCAGAGGATGAACGGAACGGTGGCCATGAAAACATTTATCAAGGGAATGGGCGGCTCTTCTACCAACTTACGGATCAAATGACTCTCATGATGACCGTCCAGCGATCGAATCGCCGGCAGAACTTCTTGCAGACGCATGACCATAACACCAATGTCTCTGCTGGGATCATCTACCGGTTCTAAGCTCGTTACCTGGGAGGCAACCGATAATGAGAACCGCTTTACTTGGCTCCCTCTGTTGCTTACTGGTTGCGTGCCAGAGCGTTACGGAACGACACTCCGACTTCGTTCTGGATGCCCCGGCTCTCGCCTCGGTTCGCTCGATCTACATTGAAGATCTCGGACATGACGAGGGCGCCGACCTCGTTGAAGAGACGGACTCTGTGAGAGAGAAGATCAGCACCGGGTTAGCCGAGTCTGGACGCTTCTCGGTGGTTCAGGATCCACAACAAGCCGACGCAGTCCTCACCGGCCTGGTCGGCGTTGAGCCGTGGTACCACGGAATGGAGGGGTATTATGGAATGGAAGGAGACCTGGACGACCATGAATTGGGCGTTGGGAAACTGCGCCTCGTGGATTCAAAGACAAAACGCCCTATCTGGACGCATAAATATGAAACCGGCCTTCTGAAACCGAATCAAAGTGTGGCAGAGCGTGTTGCCGATCAAGTGGTCGATAAGTTGATGCACGATGTGCGACAAGCGGAGAACGGGAGTACCCAAAACCCTCGGAACAGTCCTGCCGCAGTCCATCCCCAGCCGTAACGCTATTCAGACTCGCACTCGACAACGCCTCACTGATTGCGCAACGAGGTGGAGGGTCCGACTCATTCATCCATCGCACGAACCTGTCCTTTCGGGCGTGCCTTCCACGG
>JAOUMR010000102.1 GCA_029881435.1 Nitrospira sp. | reverse complement strand
TCAAGGACGGGATCGTGCTGCCGTCAGGACAGGAGAGGAATGACATGAACCATCAACCGGAGAGGACCGCCGCCTGAAACTTATTTACACACCTCTTGACGGTAGCTCAGAGCCAAGCCACCAAACAGCAATACGGGAAGTGGTACGAAGTGACGGAGCCAGCAAGCTGTCTTTTGTGAAGAGATAGTTGGAAGGTATCGAAGGGGTCGAGTTGCTTGCTCGGTCATGGTATCACCCAGTTGACCGATCTATTGGAGTGCGACCATCGTAGCACACCTGCCACCATTCCAGTCAGCAGTCATTCTGACTAAGTCCTGCTTCATCAGATCGGACCGTGAGCCAGCCCATCAGGCGGCTGCCGATGAGGTCCCCCAAGGGATGCTCCTTTAAGTCCGTTCTCCCACTGGGCTCGCAGGCCGGCGTTGTACTTGAACCTGGGCCCGGCCCGTTGAGATGTCCCCGTGAGCGTCTGACCAATCTCCTGATATGCAAAGTTGCCGAACCCGCTGAGCCATTTCGTTGCGAGAAATTCCAGGCCGGTTTCGCCGCCATGGACGTCCGCAACCCCACCTGCCTGGGTTGGGGAAAGACCACTAGCAGTGATGAGATCAGAAATATGATTGTAAAAGAGCGCGGCGCGAACCCTGAGCCGGTGTTGGACGTACCAGCCTTGATACTCCAGTTCATAGGAGACAATCTTCTCAGGACCGAGGCCCCCACTGCCTCTAGCATTGGTCGGAGGTGGCGAAGGAATGGGAGGAGGGAGAGTGACGATCCCAAGAGTGTCTCTGCATGTATCAGCAAGCGTTGGGGGGCGATATCCCACGGCCACCGTGGCGCGGAAGGTGTGGTTTAGGAATGGTGAAAACAGGAGCGACCCGCGCGGGCTGATTGTTGGATCGATGAAGGTGTCGAGATCATAACGCACCCCCCCAACTATTTGGAACATGTGGGAGGGTTTCCATTCCCCTTGCAGGTAGAGTCCCAACCGATCCTCAGTACGAAATCGATCAATAAAGTTAGCAGACAAAGTGTTATGTCGGAAGTTGATCCCTGCGGTGAAGCGCGTGGTGGTCCCAATCTCGATCCCCTGCTGGGCTTCGAGATTGTACGTGTTGCCTCGCAACATGGTAACTGGATTGAAGTTTGGATCAGTAAATCGCAGGAATGGAGCGAGTGAGGGATTGGTCGTAATGGGACCATTGATGCCATAACCGTTCCAAAATCCACGAATAAAAAAGTTGGGTCGCTCATAGCCTGCGTGGGCATAGCCAAAATCTGGCACGCCTGTTTGTACAGCCGCATCAACCACGAAGCCGTCGAAGCGATTTAGGTGGACGAGCCCGCCCGAGAACGAGAGTTTTGAGTCACCTCCCAGGGCATATTCCGTTTGCACATTGAATTTGTTGTCGCGATAAGCCGGAGTGCCGCCACTACGCCACTGTTGGTTCTGATCGTGACCGTAAGAGAGGCGGAATCCCAATTTTTTATAGCTGTTGGCATAGACGGCGGCGCTGCTGATCGTGCCATAGGCTCCACCCCCGAACTGTGCCGTCGCGCCCTTTATCTCCTCCGGCGACTTCGTGATGATGTTGATGATCCCATCGAACGCATTGAAGCCGTAGAGGACTGAGGCCGGTCCCTTCTGGACCTCGATCCGCTTGATCTCCGGTAAGGTGACCGGAATAGCTTTCCAATACAAGTTCCCTTGGACGTCAACATAGATTGATCGGCTACCAACCATGACCAGCAACTTGTTGGCGTTAAGTTGATTATCCCCCCGCATGCTCACGTTAAAATCCGCGCCTGTGACCTGCATGACTTCCAGACCGGGAATGCGGCGGAGCACTGTGGGCAGATCCGGGGCGCCGGACTGCCGGATGTCTTTGTCCGTAATCACATAAACGTTCGATGGCGCTTGCGAAATCGGTTGCTCATGACGGGCCGCAATCGACACCGTTTCCTCCTTGAAATACAGCAACTCCGTGTCCCATTCCGCCTTCGCGTCGCCCCGCAGTTTGGCGACCGGCAGCGACTCATCCTCGGCCATGCAGATTCCGATCCCAAAGAGATCTGGTTCACCAAGATGAGAGAGGAAAAGAGGGCAGAAGAGAAAGAGGAGGAGAAGTGGTCGGAATCGCATCACTGTTGCCACAGTGGGGCTCCTCTGCGCTGATAGAGCCTTCGCAATAACACAGGGCGATGAACCGAGTCAGGTGAATCGATTCCGATGCACCTGAATCGGTTCCGATTCACCCGATTCGATACAATGGTTGAAAACAGCAAACACTGGCAAGGCGAGTTCCTGCCAAACCTCATGATTTCTCCGATGGTTGTACCCCTCCGTGGATTAAAGCGCCGCGCGTGGGTGAGAGCACGGGATTTGCTATTTCTACGTAGCAGCGTCAAACCGGAGCAGTCTTTCAATGGACTTAGGTGAGTCAATGCAAACTGGGATTGAAACCGGACACGCAAGAAACATTCAAGCCGGATTGGCCGGTAGCGGCCATCCTCTCACACAACAAGGAGGGCTCTATGACATCCTCTAAAAAATTGCTGTGGGGAGCCATATTGGGATGTGCAATTGGAGGCGCGACGGTGCTGTGGCCGGCGCGAGCTTTGCCTGAAACCACATCGATTACCATCCCGATCGAGACGGTGGTCGATTACATCCACGCCGTCATCGCGGCTGATCGTGAGGTGTACACCAAGCACGCCATGGAACGGATGCAAATGAAAGGGGTCGTTGCGGTGGCGGAGAAATATGAGGAAAAAAATACCTTGCCCCTTCCGGCCCAATTCCTCCTGGAATCCGGACGCCACCTGGGCAAGATGGGAATTGGGGTGCAGTATCGGCTGATCAGTTCTTGGCCGATCAACAAACGCAATATCGCAGCGAACGCGCTTGAAAATATCGGGCTCGGCCATGTCGTGACTGAGCCTGATCGTCCCTACAAGGGCGTCACGAAGGTCGGCGACACCCGATATTTTGAAGCGATCTATGCCGACCGAGCTGTCACTCCGTCTTGTGCCGGGTGCCACAATGCCCATCCCAACAGTCCAAGGCGGGATTTCAAGCTCAATGACGTCATCGGTGCGATTGTTGTCAGTGTTCAGTTGGACCAGTAATCGCCCGGCGACTTCCTGGAACCATGGCGCCAAACATGAAGACAGTTGGTGTGCTTTCAGGAGGTGAGCCAGTTATGACGCAGTTCCTGGCCAGCGGCATGACCCTCGCTCCGCTGGCCAGATGGGCTCAACGAGGGAGCAGGGCATCGGCCCTCTATACTCCCTGCTTGGTGTGACCGCAGCGTACGGCTGATAGACCGGGCTCACTTTTTTTGGCACTACACTGAACTCTTTTACGTGAGTTGTTAGGCGTGAAAGATAAACGGTGGAACGTCTCACGCTTTGGGTCTTAAATGTCACTGCGCGCGAGAGGCCCTGAAACGAATGTGCCCGCTTTCATCACGCCCATAATCTTGTCCCGGTCTCGCAGTACATCAATACGTTTAAGTGGGTTTCCTTTCACAATCACAAGATCAGCCTCCATACCTCTGGTCAGCCTTCCGACCGAATCCTGGATCCCGATCAATCGAGCGGCTGCGGCAGTTGAGGCGACGATGGCTTCCATCGGCGTCATGCCAAGCGCGACCATCCGTTCGAGTTCTTGCGCGTTCTCCCCATGATAGTTGAACGGGGTGCCGGCATCGGTGCCCATCGCAATAGAGATGCCCCCCTGATGCGCAGATTTGAAGCTGGCCTTGTGGCGATTGGTCATGGCCTTGGCTTTGTCCAACGCACTTTCCGGGATCCCGCAACTGGGCCGGCAGGCTGCTGTGGTCGCCAGGGCTGACAGGGTGGGAACCATGTAGACGCCGTACCGCTTCATGAGTGCGGCAGCCTCTTCATCCAACAGCGTCGCATGCTCGATCGAACGCACACCGGCAAGAATCGCGTTCCTCATGCCGGAAGCGCCGTGCGCATGAGCCGCGACTTTTTTCTCAGCCTGGCGTGCGGCATCGACGGCGGCCGATAATTCCTCCATCGTCATTTGGGCTTCGTCCGGAGATGTATTGGGTGTCAGAACTCCTCCTGAGGCAATGACTTTGATGACTCCAGCACCAGCTGCAATCTGTTCCATGACTGCCTGCCGAACTTGCTCAGTCCCTTCCACCTCTTGACCGATGAAACGAGCATGCCCACCGATCATGCAGATGGCACGGCCCGCACCGATCATGCGCGGACCCGGCAGAAGGCCTGAATCAACAGCCTGCTTGAGGGCAAAAATCGAATGATCACGAGCTCCGACATCGCGCACCGTAGTAAAGCCTGCGTCGAGCGTCGCCTTCGCATAGCTGGCTGACTTCAGCAATGTCAACGAAGGATGCTCTGACTCCAATGCACCGACGACATCTGCTTCGCCCCCCAAACAAAGATGGACGTGGCAGTCGATAAGTCCTGGGAGAATTGTGAGGCCACGTCCGTTGATGCGTCTGGCCCCTTTGGGAATCGTCAGGGTCTTGCTTGGACCGACCGCCGAGATCTTAGAGCCGCGTACCACCAGCGTCGCGCGTTCATGCACGGCCCCGGTCCCGTCGATCAGGCGCGCGTGATAAATGACAATCGTCACAAGTTACCGTCCTACGCTATAGGTGTGAGCTGCAGCCTGCAGAGCAATCCCCGGAGTCGACACCCACCCACCCTGGATACCGATCTCTTCGAGCGCATTCAACAGCGTGAGTACATTGGCTTCCGTAGACGATTCTCCCATGAGTCCAATCCGCCACACTGTTCCCTTGAGAGGCCCGAGACCTCCACCGATCTCAATGCCGAATCGTTCAAGCAATCGAGAGCGGACGGCACCCTCATCAATCGATGCCGGAACGGTGACGCAGAGCAACGTGGGAAGCCGGTAATCGGAAGAAGGCAACGGATCGACACCAATTGCCATGAGTCCGGCCAACAACGCACGGCTATTCAGGCGATGGCGTGCGAACCGGGAAGGAAGCCCTTCCTCCTCAATCACGCGCAAAGCCTCACGAAGGGCATACAGCATCGAGATCGGCGCCGTGTGATGGTAGGCCCGATTGCGCTCCGTCCAATAGTCTGCGATCAGAGACAGGTCCAAATACCAACTCTGGCAGGGAGTTCGACGATTCTTGACCACGGAGAGTGCTCGTTCATTCAGGGTCAAGGGAGCTAATCCAGGCGGACAACTGAGACATTTTTGTGTGGCGCTGTAACAGACATCGATACCCCATTGATCAACTTCGACGGGAATCCCCCCCAGGGATGTCACCGCATCGACGATCAGTAAGGTATTGTGTTTCCGACACATCGCACTGATCGCTTCAATAGGTTGCCATGCGCCTGTGGAGGTTTCGGCATGGACGAGTGCGACGGCCTTGACCGGACCCGACAGCTGCAGCCTCTCTGCAACCATGTCCGGTTCGATAATCTGCCCCCAAGGCACCTCGATACGAATGGCTTTGCCCCCGCAACGCTCGACGATCGCCGCCAGTCGAGTACCGAAGATACCATTGATGCCTACAATCACAGCATCACCAGGTTCTACGAGGTTGACCACAGCTGCTTCCATACCAGCGGATCCGGTTCCGGAGACGGCGATGGTAAAACGATTCACCGTCGCAAAGAGGTGACGCAAGCCGGCTTGAACATCGTTCATCACATTCAAGAATGCCGGGTCGAGATGTCCAACGAGCGACGTTGACATGGCTTGCAATACACGAGCGTGCACCGCACTGGGGCCGGGCCCCAACAACAGCCGTCGCGGCGCATGAAAGTCTTCCATCACAGAAAGGCTCCTTAAATGTCAGGCGGTTAGTATAGCCAACTTCACCGTGCAAGGCTATGCGAGAAATGCACGTCTGGACTACTCAGTAGCTACTTCGAGGGATTTGGCGAGTGGAAAGCCCATGGTATAGTCAGCCTCCCATGAGCGAACAAGCACTGTCGATTGGACCATTGCAACGCCTTCCTCAGGTTGACGCCGCGAGCGCTTCGCAGACACCCGTTCCACCCTATGGCTCCCGATGGTCGCTCTTTGTGAGTCTCGTGTGCGCCTGCATTCTGATGAGCGCCCTTGGGAGCATCCTATGGTTCTCGGTCACAGTACCCAAACTCCAGCGATTTGAAGAACCAGATCGTGCCTTAGATTTGATGGTCAGCCGCATGCTGGAGGCCCAAGACAGTCTCAGCGGCTCGCCGGAATGGCAGCAGTGGCTCGCAGAATGGACCATGGGGAACAAGGATGAAGCGTATACGCAAGGCATTCGGTGGTACCGCGAGTTAGTAGAGACGACCGATGATCCGCTCTCTAAGCTTCGATTGGTGATTCTATTGGGAGAATCAGGGCGTGAAGCAGAAGCGCTTGCTGAAGCAAAGGAATGGCACGACCATGATGTATCTGCGGGACTGTTCGAACAACTGACTGTCGCGGCCTACGGCTCTCAACCTCTCGACAGGATCCAAGAACTGGAGTTGCAAGCCGCCCTGGCAGAGACCGTGCCAAGCGGGTGGTTCTATAATCAGCTATCTGCACGGCTCGCACGACGTGGAGGGCACCAAGGACGACTCGCAACAATTGAGCAACAGAGTGCCGGCAACACCGATCGCATCCAGCAATGGATTCGCCCCGTGATTGTCACTGAAATGATTTGCCTGATGATCGGATCGGTCATGCTATTAGGCATTGTTCGCTTGCGGGGACAGCGAGTGGACATCTTACGTGTGCATGTGCCGGGCGTTCCGCCACCGTGGTCTGGTAGTACTGCCGTGGCCGTCATCCTCCGTGGTGGCGCCTTAGGAGCGATCACGACCTTGGCGTTCTTGTCGATGCCAGCCTTCGAACAATCGTCGGCGAGTGCGCTCGTCATTCCCTTGGCCAACCTCCCGCTACTCATTCTTGCGTACGTCCAGCTGCTCAAACCGGCCGGCCTCACGTTCGGGAACGGTTTTGGTCTCCGTATCAAGAGCGGCAATTACGGACGCCTGGCGTGCATCATCGTCTCCGTGATCGCAGCTGGGCTCTGGGGGGAATGGGTGCTCGGCAAGGCGGCCGATGTCCTGAATCTCACGAACCACTGGACAGAATGGTTTGATCCCAACCTCGTGTGGGCATCACCGTCTCAGCTTACCGTGAGTGTATTGGAGTACGTCATCTTTGCACCGATCTTTGAGGAAATTGCATTCCGCGGATTGCTGTACGCGACACTTCGACGACGACTCGCATTCTTTCCCGCTGCAATCATCAGCACCAGTATCTTCGCCCTCGCGCACGGCTACAGCCTAATCGGTTTCATCAGCGTGTTTTGGAGCGGCTTTCTCTGGGCATGGATCTACGAGCGGACGGGGAGCCTGATTCCTGGAATGGTGGCGCATGCGATGAACAACTTGTTGGTGTGTCTTACCGTGATGGCTCTGCTTCGTTGAACGAGTTCCTCTGGATCACTTCAAGAGCGTCGAATAAATCCCTGTAGCGTAGACCCGCACGATCCAAGCTCAGCAAGTCGCACATCTTTTTGTTCGACAGACGTTTCCCACATGGCCTCGGCTCTTGCGAGACGGAGGATCCTATCTGCCAGCGTCGCTCAACCGTTTCACAGATCTCGCTCCAGGCTCTCGGTTGTCCATCGCTGACGTTATAGACTTCGCCGGATTTGGCATGCCTGAGAGCGGCAAGGCATGTCGCACCCAGATCTTCAACGTGAATGAGATTCACATATTTGTGTGAACGGTTCACGCGTCCTGTCTGAATCCAATCGATGGGATTGCGGCCAGGTCCATAGATCCCCGCGACTCGTAACACGATGGCGCCATAGCACGTTCGCAATAGTTCTTCGCCTTGCACACGAGGTTTGCTTAGGTCAATCGTGGCAGTTTCCTCAACCCATGGTGGAGGGTACTCGATTGAGGTGCCGTCATCGTACGAGGATGTGCTCCCCAGCACGACCAATCGGCGAGCACGAAGCGATGCGGATTCGGCGAACTGCTTAACCAGTTCAAGCGGTACTGCAGGAAAGCACCACAATACGTCGGTCTCGACTGGGAGCAGTGACCAGGTATCGGATCGTGCAAGATCGAATCGAATCCGTTGCTCAGGCATCAGGTGGCCGAGGTGTCGATCCGGATTTCGGCTAGTCGCAAAGACGTGTGTGTACCGTTGTTCCGCGAGTGGCACAAGAAACTTTGCGGTATAACCGGATCCGAGAATAGTGAGTGACGACGGCAACGCCTCTCGTGCTCCTTCCTGCTGCGTGAGTAGTCTGCCAGTGCGTGACGATCAGAGTCCAACAAAAAACGCCATTTTTGTTGGTGTACGTATTTGATCGTGCTATATCGTGCGATAGAAGAAACAAGTCTCGTAGCTCAAGATGCAACCCAGAGGAGTCCACATGAACGTGCGATCGCTGTCATGGTTGACGCTTCCGATGCTGGCACTTCTCGCCGCATGTTCCAACAGCGGTGGCGGAGATGGTGGATTTGAATCATCCGGCGCAACGGCAAGAGTGTATGTTGCGAATGGCGCGTCCAATAAGGTGTCTGGGTATTCGATAGACCCGACGACTGGCGCCTTGACCGTTCTCACCGGTTCTCCCTTTTCCGGCGTGCTCAACCCGACCGCCATCGCCATCTCACCAAACAGCGCGCTGGCCTATGTGGGAAATCAGGGAGGGTCGATCGCAGCCTTTACAATCAACAGTGCCACCGGTGTGCTGACCACGGCAGCGCGTTCACCGTTCGCTGCAGGAGCCAATCCGCGTGGAGTCGTGGTATCGCCGAATGGGCAATTTCTTTACACGGCGAATGGTGGAGGAAATGTCTCGGCCTACACCATTGCATCCGGCACCGGAGTCTTAACGGCCATGTCCGGGTCACCATTCGGAGCAGGCAACAGTCCAGCGGGACTCGTCGTCTCGCCGAACGGATCATTTCTCTTTGTCGTGAACGAAAACTCCAATGATATTTCCGCATACACGATTCATGGGACTACCGGAGCCTTGACGGTTGTGGGAGGCTCACCCTTTGCTACGGGTGGATCCGCCCCCACAGGCGTAGACATCGCACCCAATGGGGAGTTCTTGTTTGTCCCCAACGGAGGGAGCAATACCGTCTCGGTCTTTTCTGTCAATAGTACGACCGGTGCCTTGGCGGCGGTCGCTGGATCCCCGTTTGCCGCTGGAACGGATTTGACAGGAGGTCCGGTTGTTTCGCCAAACGGATCTTTCTTGTACGTCGCCAATGGATCGAACAACAACGTCATTGGGTTTACGGTCGACGGATCGACTGGAGCCTTAACAGCCATGACGGGATCGCCGTTCGCCGCTGGATCAATCCCGATCGGAGTCACGATCGATGCATCGGGGCTATTTCTATATGCGGCCAATAACGGAAGTGGAACAGTGTCGGCCTATACGATTTCAACCGGAACCGGCGCGCTGATTCCGCTCAACGGCGCATTGGGTAATCCTTTTAGCGCAGGGACCGGGCCAGCCAGTATCGCCACACCACGTTGACGATAACCGTCTTTTTGTCCATCGAGCGCCTGCGGTTCGATTTCAGAACCGCAGGCACCTTGCCAACTGCTTCGTTGTCATCGCACCACGAGAGTGGTATAAACCGAACGATGGTGTACAGAAGAACGCGTAATCGGTTACGTGCGAATCAATTACCACTCGTTTGGCTCACGCTCTGCATGTTGCTCGCGCCAGGCTGTGGTGATGGAGGCGGGGAAGGTGGAATCGGCGGCGGGGGAACAAGCGGCCTAGCAACAATCGGCGGGGGAGAGGGAACGGCGGCAAGTGTCTACGTCACCAATACTGGGTCCAACGACGTGTCTGCCTATTCCATCAACCCATCCACCGGTGGGCTCGCGGTCATTTCCGGATCTCCATTTGTCGATGTGCCCGCTCCTTCGGCAATCGCGCTGTCATCGAATGGGTTTTTCGCGTATATCGCCAATGGTCGTACGAACAAGGTGACGGCCTTCCGGATCGGTACCAATGGTGCGTTGTTGCTTGGAGCCTCAACTCCAGATACGCCCAACCCAGCCTCAGTCGGAACAGCGCCGCGAGCACTTGCCATTTCACGAGATTCGCGATTTCTGTATGTCGCAAATAGTGGATCCGATACCGTGACGGGCTTCAGTATTGGTGCCGCCGGAGTCTTAACGCTTGTTCCGCAGACTACGGGAAATCCCAACCCCGTCTCCGCCGGAGGCCTGTCACCGGTCGCATTGGCGATGTCTTCAACCGGACGGGTCCTCTATGTGGCCAACAGTACATCCAGCACGATCACGACATTTCAGGTTGAATCATCCGGGTTATTAACGCAAGTGCCGCAGGCTGGACCTGGGACGAATCCTATCTCGACCAATGTGGCAGGGCCCACTGCGCTCGCTATGTCTCCGAACGGGCAGTTTCTCTACGTGACCAACAGTGCATCCAACACGGTGACGGCGTTTCGGGTTGAAACATCAGGGCTCTTAACGCTGATCCCGCCGACCGGGTCCACCCCCAATCCTGTGTCGACTGGTGGCACGACTCCGAACAGCATCGCCGTCGTGCGGAATGGGGTCCATCTCTATATCGCCAATGGGGGAGGGACTGTGTCGGCGTTCACCATAGGAAGCAATGGCTTACTGGCGCTGGTGCCGGCCTCAGGGACAGTGCAGAATCCTACGCCCACGCTGGTGGCCGGGTCTACTCCAACGGCACTCACCATCTCTCAGGATGGGCAGTTCTTGTATGTGGCGAACAGTGGAGGCACCGTCTCGGCCTACACCATTGCATCCGATTCAGGCACCTTGATCCCCCTCACGCAGCTACTCGGTAATCCCTTTCGCACAGGGACCAATCCTTCCGCAATTGCCGTATCCGGCCCAACACTGTGAGGGTTCGCACAGGACGAGCGCGCCGCTCTCAACTAGCCAGGCGACTCCTCAATCGCTCGGTGGTTCTGGTTGCGTCATCGGATAGCCGATCCCTCAGGAGATGCTGGAGCTGGTTGGCAGGAACAGGCTTGCTGAAGAGATACCCTTGATAGGCTTCACAGCCCTGCATGCGGAGAAACGCAAGCTGATCTCTGGTCTCGACCCCCTCTGCCACAATGTGCAGCTTGAGGGCGCGGCCCATCCCGATAATGGCCCGCATGATGGGGGAATCGACCTTACCGAGCTTCAGATCCTTAACGAACGCTTGATCGATCTTGATCGTATCGATGGGAAATCGCTGGAGATAGGCAAGGGAAGAAGAGCCTGTGCCAAAGTCATCGATCGCCAATCGAAAGCCAGACTCTTTCAGCTCTTTCAGCGTGGCGGCGGTCGACGGCGCATCCGTCATCAAGACACTTTCGGTTAACTCCAGCTCAATGTCCTGCGGGTTTCCTCCCTCCGCAAAGACAAGCCCTTTTATCTGACTGGCAATATTCCGTTGTCTGAAATGCAGACCGGAGAGGTTGATCGAAACAGCGGTCGGTGCCAGCCCCTTCTTGTGCCAGGCCCGCTGCTGTTGCGTCACGCTCTTAATGACCCATTCACTCATGTCCACGATCAACTCTTCCTCTTCTGCGACGGGGATGAACTCGGCTGGAGAAATCAACCCGCGGGTCGGATGCTGCCATCGGATCAAGGCTTCGAATCCAATGACTTTCTCCGAAAGAATATCCACTTGCGGTTGATAGTGAAGAACGAACTGGTTGCCGGCGATTGCGGCTCGCAAATCTTGCTCAAGGCTGACACGAGCGGCGATCGACGCATTCATCGCATCCGAGTAGAACTGGTAGTAATTATGTCCTTTGGTTATTGCTGACTGGAGAGCGGTCGCAGCATTACGGAGCAATTGCTCGGCATCCGTACCATCGGTTCCTGGTATCGCAATTCCAATATTCGCGGAGAGGGTCAGACTGGTCGTTCCAACCTGACAGCGACTGCCGAGA
>JAOUMR010000101.1 GCA_029881435.1 Nitrospira sp. | reverse complement strand
TTTTGGCAAACGAAGTTCACGTCGGCACCAAACAAAAACAGCCTACAGACCGCACCAATACTTGATCGTTGCCTCGGCGCGGGTCATTTAACCGGACACCAATGATCGGCAGTATCAGTTCCAAGTACCTGCAATTTTTCAGCCGAACCTTTTTGAGGGATATAACCACGCGAGAGAAGACAAATCCGACCATCTTTCAAGTGCTTCACAGCACCGACTCGTAATAGTTCATCCAATAATGCCCTCACCGGGATGTCTCCGCTGTAGCATTTCACCAACGCTTCGAATGAAGCCCTCCGCCCTTCCATTCGAAGTGGACGAGGATGGCCCTTCCCATCTCCGAAATCGGAATCCCGTAACCACCCTGTGATGACTCGCGAAGGCCGATGGTATTCCTCATCCGCAATGGATTTAGTATCAGACGGAAGCCTTAATAACCGTTGCACTTCCTTGCGCGTCAATCCGCTAAGGATGGCGATTCTGGATACCGTCTGTTTTTTACCCTAAATCCCAAACTCGGCGTTCGCGACCTCGACATACACACGCTTGGCCAATTCTGCGAATGTTCGATGAGAAACATTGTTCCGAAGCAGGATCTTAACTAATGGTCGCAGCAGGTGAAGGGTGGCAGCGGAAAGTGCTTGTCCGTTCTTGGACTGAGGCATGTTAGCGAGGGAGTATACAACTTCCTTCGGTTCTAATTTCAAGTGCAGATTCGACTGTCAGCTACATCTCGAACAGTCCAGAAAAAGTGGAGTACTGTCATGCCACGCCAGGGTAGATCCATCTGTGCGCTCCCTATTCTGAACCCAGAACCTTTCCGAACACACACCGACTAGAGTATTGGAGCCGCTCACGGTAGTATAAGGGTTAGCTCGAATCACAAGCGGTTAGGAGAATCTCGCTCCATCTCACGGGTCCTGACTAGGCCTCGCCGAAGGGGGTCCGGTCAGACACCGATCATCGATGGCAGCCACCACTTGGTAGCCGTTTCAAGAAAGGAAGGCTCCGTGATCCACAACGCCCTACGCACACGCATGATTCTCACGTTAATTGTCAGTCTAGGCCTCACCGGTTGTGCTGAGGTTGCCTATGAACGCCTGAATGATCCCTCGCGAGATACGTGGCAGAAACCACAAGGGGTCATCGAAACATTGTCGATTGCGCCGGGGTCGCGCGTTGCAGACTTAGGGGCCGGTGGAGGGTATTTCACCTGGCATCTGGCCAAGGCTGTCGGCCCACGAGGAACGGTCTATGCCGTAGATATCAATAAGGCAGCGCTGGACATGATCTTTAAAGAAATGGTCGCACGAGGGACTCCGAATGTACGACCCGTCCGCGCCACGCCGAACGATCCTCGACTTCCGGAGCCGGTAGACCTCGTGTTCAGCTGTAACACCTACCATCAGATGATCGATCGAGACGTTTATTTTCGCTCCCTCGCGTCATCACTCAGGCCGGGCGGTCGTGTCGCGATCCTCGATTTCGAGCCTCGCGGGTTCTTCTCAGGCATGTTCGGGAACCGAATCGCCAAGGAAGACGTCCGTCTAGAAATGGAAGCCGCCGGCTATCGGCTGGTGGACGACCATCAGCTTATCGACCAGCAGCACTTCCAGATCTTTGAGGCGGCTGACAGCTAACACCCCAACTCCTTTTCAGTCGCCGTGTTGGCAAATCACCGGCACCTCGTCGTCCGGCGTCAGCCGTTCATGCCGGGTTAACGACAACAAGCGACTCACGAGCTCAGATTAAGGTAGGATGTGGAAGATTCATCTACTGAGGCCCGTG
Source organism: Nitrospira sp. (assembly GCA_029881435.1). Taxonomy (GTDB): domain Bacteria; phylum Nitrospirota; class Nitrospiria; order Nitrospirales; family Nitrospiraceae; genus Nitrospira_D. The sequence goes on along the minus strand of JAOUMR010000101.1, from coordinate 10,175 downwards.
CATGAACGACACCGATCCGCAGGAAACACGGGAATGGTTAGACTCCCTCGAGTACGTGCTTGAGCAGCACGGCGTCGAGCGAGCGACGTATCTGTTCGAACGGCTTCGGGATCGACTGGGCGAACGTGGCGCCCAGGTTTCCCAATCGGTCAACACTCCATACGTCAACACGATTCCCGCCTCTCAACAACCGCCCTACCCTGGCAACCTCGAGTTAGAACGTCGAATCCGCAGCCTGGTCCGCTGGAACGCCATGGCGATGGTCGTGAAAGCCAATCAGCAGCGTCCCGGCATCGGGGGACATATTTCGACCTTCGCGTCGGCAGCCACGATCTATGAAGTGGCGCTCCATCATTTCCTACGCGGCAAAGACGGACCTCAGGGAGGCGACCACATCTACTTTCAAGGTCACGCTGCACCGGGGATGTATGCGCGCAGCTTTGTTGAAGGACGCTTTTCGGAGGACACCCTCCACCGGTTCCGTGCCGAACTGGATTCCGATGGGCGAGGCTTATCGTCGTATCCACACCCCTGGCTACTCCCCGACTACTGGGAATTTCCCACGGTCTCGATGGGCCTGGGACCGATCCTGTCGATTTACCAGGCACGCTTCAATCGTTACTTACAGGATCGCAATCTCAAGGACACGAGCCACCAACGCGTATGGGCGTTCGTCGGCGACGGCGAAACCGATGAACCGGAAAGCCTCGGCGCGCTCTCGCTTGCCTCTCGCGAACGGCTCGACAATCTTGTCTGGGTCGTCAATTGTAACCTTCAACGCCTCGACGGTCCTGTGCGGGGCAACGGCAAAATCATTCAAGAATTGGAAGCGATCTTCCTCGGCGCCGGCTGGCACGTCATCAAGGTGATCTGGGGCACCGACTGGGACCCGCTGCTGGTGAAGGACGATGAAGGCCTGCTGGTCAAGCGGATGGGCGAGGTCGTGGATGGCTGGTATCAAAAGTATGTGGTGGAAGGCGGCGCCTTCGCACGGGAGCATTTCTTCGGTGCCGATCCACGCCTACTCAAGCTGGTGGAGAGTTACTCCGACGAGCAGATCCACAAAATGCTGCGAGGTGGACACGATCCGCGAAAACTCTACGCCGCCTACCAGGCTGCCGTGGAGCACACAGGACAACCTACTGTGATCCTGGCAAAGACGATCAAAGGCTACGGGCTCGGTGAGGCCGGCGAAGGGCGAAACATCACCCATCAACAGAAAAAGATGAACGAACAGGAGCTACGTGAATTCCGCACGAGATTCAGCGTGCCGGTCCCAGATGCACAACTGACTTCGACCCCCTTCTATCGACCGCCGGCCGACAGTCCCGAGGCGGCGTACCTTGCAGAGCGGATCAAGACGATGGGTGGTCCCATCCCGGAGCGGCGCGTCACTGTCGAGTCACTCAATACGCCAGCACTCGACCAGTTCAAGGAGTTTCTCGAAGGCTCGGGGGAGCGTTCGGTCTCCACCACGATGGGATTCGCCCGAATGCTGAGCCGGCTGCTCGGCATGAAGGAACTCGGGAAATATCTCGTGCCAATTATTCCCGACGAGGCGCGCACATTCGGACTTGAGGCACTCTTCCGGCAATACGGCATTTACTCACATGTCGGCCAGCTGTACGAACCGGTGGACAAGAGTTCCCTTCTCTATTATTTTGAAGCGAAACACGGTCAGATCCTCGAGGAAGGCATTACCGAAGCAGGTGCGATGTCTTCGTACATCGCGGCTGGCACCGCCTACGCGACGCACGGAATCAACATGATTCCGTTCTACATCTTCTATTCGATGTTCGGATTTCAACGGATCGGCGATTTGATCTGGGCCGCGTGCGACATGCGCACACGCGGGTTTTTGTTAGGCGCTACCGCGGGGCGTACGACATTGGAAGGAGAAGGCCTCCAGCATCAGGACGGACAGAGCCATTTGCTCGCCAGCGCCTACCCGACGATCGCAGCCTACGATCCGGCCTTCATGTTCGAGCTGGCGGTGATTCTCCAGGATGGTCTGAAGAAGATGTACCATGAACAGCAAGCCTTGTCCTACTACATCACGCTCTACAACGAATCCTATCCGATGCCGGCCATGCCACCGAATGCGGAGGAAGGGATCCGAGAAGGGCTGTATCGATTCAGATCCGCGCCGGATCGAGCCAAGCACCGAGCCCATCTGCTGGCGAGCGGTCCGTTGGTGAACGAAGCGGTGCGCGCACAGGATCTATTGTTGCGCTACGGAGTGGCAGCCGATGTATGGAGCGTGACGAGCTATAAGCAGCTGCGGATGCGCACGCTCGAAGCCGAACGCTGGAATCTGCTGCACCCGGAAGAGGTCCCCCGCACAAGCTTCCTGCAGCAGACGGTCCAGCAGTTCAACGGCCCTTGTGTCGCCGTCAGTGACTACGTCCGCCTGGTTCCGCAGCAGATCGCACCCTGGATTCCTGGTGGGCTCCTTACCCTGGGAACGGACGGGTTCGGCCGGAGCGATACCCGCAAGGCGTTACGGCGTTTCTTCGAAGTCGACGCCGAACACCTGGCCGTCGCAGCACTCTATGCCCTATGTCAACGGGGAACCGTCCAAGCAAATCTCGTGACACAGGCAGTGCAAGATCTTGGAGTCTCGACCGACGCAGAGGCTCCGTGGCATCGGTGACCAGGCAAGACGTCCACGCATGAAGGATAGACCATGAACGTCGAACTCCCATTTCTGGCGGAAGGCATCGAAGGTGGCGATGTGGTCCAGCTGTTGGTACACGAGGGGAATCAGGTCAGCGAGGGCCAATCGCTGATTGAGCTTGAGACTGAAAAAGCCACCATCCCGGTTCCATCGCCGAGAGCCGGGACCGTCGTGCGCGTGTTGGTTCAGCAGGGCGATCACGTGAAGGTCGGGCAGGCGCTCATTGAGCTGGACGGATCTGAGGGTGAGACGAAGAAGGCGAAGACTTCGTCATCTACAAAATCAGCGGTAGCATCTGTTCCGCAACCGCCGCCTACCACGGAAGCAGGCCAAGAAAACCCTGTAGAGCATCGGAAGCAGGAAGAGGCCGAACCGACTCCATCCCTACCCAAACCAGCCCAGCTAGCCGCGGAACAGAACCCTGTTGCGGTCCACAAGCCGTCCACCGGAGCCGCTCTCCCAGCCCCGCCATCGGTTCGGCGGCTCGCACGGGAACTGGGCGTTGACCTTTCACAGGTCAAGGGATCAGAGGCCGGTGGCCGGATCACGGCTGAAGACGTGAAAGCGTTCGTACGAGAGCGGACCAAACGCGGCGCCACCCCGAGCGCGGGCGGCAATCTCTTTTCTACGCCGTATGGGTCTGAGCGACGAGAGCCGCTCCCATCAATCCGACGAAAGATCGCCGCGAACATGACCCAAGCCTGGACGACCATTCCGCATGTGCATCAATTCCAGGATGCCGACATCACCGATCTCATGGGTCTGCATAAACGCTATGCGCCTGAATTTAAGAAGAAGGGTGCCACACTGACGTTAAGCAGTCTCTTCCTGAAAGCAATCGTCCATGCGCTCAAGCTGTACCCGCAACTCAATGCGACTCTCGATCTGACCAACGGCGAGGTGATCTACAAGGACTACTACAACATCGGCGTGGCGGTCGACACACCGGCCGGACTGATCGTGCCGGTGGTTCACCAGGTGGACCAGAAAGATCTCCTGCAAATTTCGCTGGAGCTGGCCGATCTCGCTGAACGTACCCGCAAGCGAGAGATCAAGCTGGAAGAGCTCCGCGGAGCGACATTTACTCTCAGCAACATGGGCGGAATCGGCGCCGGTCCATTCCTGCCGATCATCAATCCGCCTCAAGTCGGCATTCTCGGTGTCGGCAAGGCACGCATGACGCCAGTGTATCGCGACGGCCAGTTCGTGCCACGCCGGGTGCTGCAACTGTGCGTGGCCTACGACCATCGGCTGGTGGACGGGGCGATCGGTGCGCGCTTTACCAACGAGATCGTCAAAGTATTGGAAGATTTTCAGGGGATGTTTCTGGGGCTCTGAAAGGGACGTAGAAAGGGTATCTCGTGAAGCGTCCGGGCCAGCGAGATCCGCAGGAGGTAGTATGGCTGAATCGAATTATTATGACGTTGCGGTGATCGGTGCCGGCCCAGGCGGTTATGCCGCAGCATTCCAGGCCGCGGATCTGGGCTTACGCGCGGCCCTAATCGATGAGGATCCACAGCTGGGCGGGACATGCCTGTTGCGTGGCTGCATTCCCTCCAAAGCCTTGCTTCACGCAGCCCGCTTGCTCACCGACGCAGACGAGGCGGCAGCCTGGGGCATTCATTTCGACAAACCTCGCGTGGACCTGGAGGCATTTCGTGGCCGCGTGCAGACGATCATCGGCAAACTCACGAAAGGTGTGCGGACGCTGGCCGGCAGTCGGAAGGTCGAGGTGATCCAGGCACGGGCTACGTTCAAGGATGCGACGACCCTTCAGCTCTCCGGCCCCAACGCCCCAGGTGAACTTTCGTTCGCGCATGCAATCCTCGCAACCGGCTCGCAACCAGCGATCCCGAAATCTCTGAAGCTTGACGATCCACGCGTCATGGATTCCACGAGTGCGCTTCAGTTGGTGGATATTCCCGCGCGCCTGCTGGTCGTCGGCGGGGGCTATATCGGCCTCGAATTGGGCACGGTCTATCAAGCCCTCGGCTCCGAAGTGACGGTGGTCGAGGCATTGCCGCGCCTATTGAACAGTGTCGATGCAGATCTCGTGCGGCCGCTGTATCAGCGCATACAGCGTCGCCTCAAGGCCATCAAACTGAATACCACCGTGGAAACACTGGGTGCACAAGAGGACGGTCTGGTCGCGACCTTCACAGACTCTCAAGGAACCGGCACCGAGATCTTCGATCGCGTCCTCGTTGCCGTGGGACGCAGACCCAATACTGGCCAGCTTGGGCTGGAACACACAAAGGTTGCACTCACACCGAACGGCTTCATCCAAGTCGATCGGCAGATGCGCACGACCGAACCGACCATCTTTGCAATCGGTGACGTGGTGGGCGAACCGATGCTCGCCCACAAGGCCTCACACGAAGGGTTGGTCGCTGCTCGAGTCATCGCCGGAAAACAGACGGCCTTCGATGCCGCGGCAATCCCCGCCGTCGTCTTTACCGATCCTGAAATCGCCTGGTGCGGATTGACCGAAGACGCGGCCAAGGTCTCTGGACAAGCCGTGAAGGTCCTGCGGTTTCCCTGGGCTGCCTCGGGCCGCGCGACGACGTTAGGCCGCACCGAAGGCCTCACCAAACTCGTACTCGATACAGAATCCTGTCGCGTGCTCGGCATGGGGGTTTGCGGTGTCGGCGCCGGGGAGTTGATCGCCGAAGGAGTCCTCGCCATTGAAATGGGCGCAGTCGCGGAAGACCTCGCGGGCTCCATCCATCCACATCCGACGTTGAGCGAAACGGTCATGGAAGCGGCTGAGTCGTTCCACGGTTCGCCAACGCACCTCTTCATTCCCAAGCGGTCATGAGGTGTCCACGCTCCGCTTGCTCGATCTGACCCTCCCCCTTCCAGTCGAGAATCTTGCGCTCGATGAAGCGTTATTGGAGGAACTGAATGAGCGGGGTGGAAACCCTGTGCTTCGGTTTTGGGAGAGCGACCGTCACTTCGTCGTATTAGGCCGCGCTTCTCGCTTGGCCGATGATGTCGACCTGGCCGCCTGCCACGAAGACGGACTGCCTCTCCTTCGACGAGTGAGCGGCGGGGGAACCGTCTTGCAGGGACCAGGTTGCCTCTCGTATGCCTTGGTGCTGCCGCTCAATTGGCATCCAGCCCTTGCGAATATTCGCACCACCAATCGATTTATCTTGGAAAGGATGGCTACGGCACTTCGCCGGTGGGAGCCGACCACGGCCTTTCGGGGTATCAGCGACCTCGCAATCGGCGACAAGAAAATTTCCGGCAATGCGCAACGACGAACCGGAAAAGTGCTGCTCTTTCACGGCACCATCCTACATGGCATGAGAACCGATCTCGTTGCACGGTACCTCACGCACCCAGTGCGACAACCAGATTACCGTTTGGACCGATCTCACCAGGCATTTCTTGGAACAATCAACGCTCCAGCGCAGGCCATCAAACATGCGATTGCCGCTATATGGAACGCGGAGCCAATGGACACCGGCTGGCCCACAGCCCGCATGTCCCACGCTATCGCAACCGTCCTCGCCCGAAGCCAGGAAGAACCGCACGAGTTACCACCCATGCCGCGCCGGTAGAGAAGTCGGTATCAACTGACGAGCGAATCAGCTGAGAGGATGCTTCCAATGTAGGCTCTTGAAGCGGGCATAGTCCCGGTCGGTGGTGATCCACTCAGCACCAACCTCGATGGCGAAAGCAGCCAGGTAGGCATCGGGGACGAGATTCCCCTTGGCGTTCACCTCCTGGCACAAACGCTGGAAGATATCCCAGTGTCGTTCGCCCGGCGCCCGCGTCACGGCATTCGGGTGATTTCGCAGCGATGAGACAAATTGCATGGCCAACGGCAGCGGAGTGGGATCGCCGAAAACGCGTGGGTGAGTCACCACTCGCAGAAATCCGCTCAGCACCAGATCGCATACGCCGAAAGCCGTGTCAGAATCGAGGAGTCTCTCTAACCAATTCTGGTAATCCGAGTGGCGCGTCGAATCGTGCCGGTGAGCATAGGCCAGGACATTAACGTCGGGCAGTATCAACAGATGACTCCATAACATCAAGCAGGCACGCGGTATCGTCGATATCCACTCCAGGGAGCGGCCCCTTCTTCCCATATGTCGGTAAGATCACTCGTCCGGACCGCCGCGAGCGACGGCGTCTTGCCAGGCCCTCACGTAGAGTATCCTCAATGAGGGCAGTCACCGTAGAGTGGGATGCGGCCGCCAGTTTCTTGATCTGGGCCATAAGGTCGTCCGGCAGATTAATGGTCGTTCTCATGCATCAAACCATATCCGGCACTCATATTGATGTCAATTTCCTGTTCTTATCAGACAGAGCGCCACCGAGGTGCAATCCAAATCGGCTACGACGTCCATTGCCGGTCGGATATGACGAAAGCCCTGTCGATTTCAACAACCTCCAAAGACGATATTTCTCTACAGGAGGTGGCCATAAAATACCTGCTGTTGATGCGCCGTAACGAAGATAAGCGGGGGTCCTCGAGTCTCGAGTGAGGTGTATCAGAAATGGATTGACACACCGTTCGTGGTGAGCCCTTCGTCTGGACAGGCCTGTCGAACCACGACACGATCTCTTCGACTGTTCCACAATAGAACAGTCGAAAAATTGCGGGTAGTATCACATGCCTTCATGTGGTAGCGTGAAAAGCAATCCACCAATCAGAGTCTGGAACCGATCGCTCAATCTCGCGCGACCCGTTCCAGTCTACACACCAACCCCTTATCGCAGGAGGTGACCCTATGAGACCTATGCCGATAGCGCTGCAGACACTCTCCGGTTGCTGCGCAATTCTCTTCCTCTCCGCTGCCTGTGCCGTAGCAGGAGACCAAAAGAAAGGAGCATCAGCGATGACCGTGTCGAACGGAAAACAAGTGGCGTTGGAATACACCCTGAAGCTCGACGATCAGTCAGTCGTGGATTCAAATGTGGGACAGGAGCCATTAAAAGTCACGCAAGGCCGTCACGAGGTGGTTCCTGGGCTGGAAAAGGCCCTTGAGGGCATGTCAGTCGGAGAGAAAAAGAACATCACCGTCCCCCCGACGGAAGGCTATGGCGATGTCGATCCCAAAGCGTTTCAGGAGGTGGACAAGAAACTGCTCCCGCCCGATTCGGCAAAAGTGGGGGCGCAACTGGAGGGGAAAACCCCCGATGGGCAAAAGGTCTTTCCGCGCATCTCCGAAGTGAAGAACGAGACCGTCGTGCTCGACTTCAACCATCCGCTGGCCGGGAAAACACTCCACTTCGATGTCCAAGTGCTAGAAGTGGCCCAAGCCCCAGCCTCGAAGTGATCCTCTTCTCCTGCGGGGCGGGAAACCTCCCCGCACGAGGAAACCTCACACGAATTTGGCCAAATGCTCGGGCTTCACCTGCTTCGCCACCGCTTGGCCAGCACATCATTTCTTCATCACGATGAACCCCCTCCAGCGGTCTTCACGACTCCCGTTCAGGTGCGGAGTTCTTCTCAGACTGCACGATGAGTTTCGCCGTCGCTTGGCCGTAATGGTGATAGGCACCCCACGTTGATCCTTGATGAAGAATCTTCGTTCTCGCCTTCGCCAGCGCAATGCCAAGCTCAGCCCCAGACAGCGCCTTCGTATAAAAACATTCGGCGAAGGTCAGTGCCGCCACATCATCCACCGGCCAGCCTGTGCCGATGTAGTTCTGCACTCCCCGTTCAAAAAACGCTTGAGCCAGTCCAGCCAAACTCCGAGTCGATTCCTGCTTCGTAAAGGGCTGCCCCGATCGAATGACCCCGGAGAAGCAGCCATTGGCAAAGATGAGGTTCGGCACCCGCCGTGCCCGGAAGATGTCTCGGGCTGAAAGCATTTCGTCCTTACCCAACACCCATCCACTCTTGGCGGGATTCTTTTCGTCGAAGTCGCCATGCCCCGAGTAATGAATCAGGTCGAATTCTTCGCTGAGGATCAGTGCGAGGAGTTCAACTGGATCACATTCATTCGCCCCAATGCGTTGCTCGACTGTGATGTCTAGACCTTGCGTGTCCTTCATGCTCTGGAGAATCTTCACCACGGCACGCCCCTCCTCCCGAGCGCCTGGCAATCGCAAGTCAGTCTCTGGCGCCGGATCCGCGACCACGAGGACGCGCAGGCGGTTTGGGGTGGATGCCGTGATGAGCCCTGGCGCACCGGACAAGGTCGTTCGGAACTGTCGGGTCACTTGTCGCTCTGGCCCATAAAACACAATTCGTCCGTGCCGCTCAAAGGCCGCCATCTCCCAGGGAAACGCTGCCGTCGACCGATCGACAATGAGGGTCAGCGGCGTCATGTCGATCATGCCTTGGAAGTCTTCCGGCATCAGATACCGATGCAACAGCTTCCCGTACTTCTGCTGATCCTTCAGGCTTCGAGATTCCTTGAGAAGATCGGCGATGCCTTCTGCACGGGATAATTGCACGGGAATTTCTCGGACCGGAATGACGGCTTCTTTCGTGATCGCTGAGAAGCGGAACAGCTCACGGTCTCGTTCGACCGTCACGCGGCTTCCTTCCATCCGATCAACCGTCTCCGGCGGTGTTTTTGGTGTAGGATGGACTCGCTTCGGCAGCTGCCTCGGCGACACCTTCAACGTCAACGATCCGTCACTCCCGATTTTGATCTTGTTCACGATCGTGAGGACATCCTGGAAGCGGCGCTTGTCATACTCCACGATCTGGAGGGTGTCGAGGCGTCCTTGCCCCTTGATCCGTCTGAGTGCAGATGCCACCCCCTCAAGCATGCCCTCGATCGCTTGCTCCAAAGAGAGATTGCCTTCACCAGACCCGACCACAACCGTGGCAAATGTTCGCCACCCCAGCGCCGTGACCTTTCTATTACCCACAAGTCCGTGCCGTTCTAGCGCCGGGCCTCCTCTTTGAACACCTCGATATTCGTTTCAACAAGTTGCTCCATGAGCTTGCGCACCCGCGCATGATTGGCGATCATCTTGCGCATTCTGGGCAGCTGCCTTCGAGGAACATACACGATTCGCGTCTTCTGACGGCGATCCTTGTAGGTCAAGCGATAGACCCTTCGAGATGACGTCTTCTGACACAGGCAGCGCGCCCTGTTGCATGTGGCACAGACGCTGTTGATAGAGCCTCGAACGAACTCGGAATACTGCTCAAGCTTCCTCAGAAGGGCGTGCCGTTTTCGAACCAAGCCCCTCATTGATGGCGTCTTGCCTCCAGTAGAAGAGGTATATTATACATCTTCCTCATGGAGGGTCCACGACACATGAGGAGGTGCGCAGTGAACGGCGAACACCAGACGCATTGGGCTGCTGAGGAATTTGCGAATGTCAGACTCGGCGAGAAGCGGCTCGATGCACGGTTGATCACGCTGTGCGACAGGTTCTCGGACGCGCCAGAAAGCCCCATCAACCAGGCCTGCGCAGATTGGGCAGAAACCAAAGCCGCATACCGCTTTTTCCAGAACGAGCACGTTGAGATCGGCGAGATCCTGGCAGCCCACCGATGCAAGACAGCCCAGCGCGCCAA
>JAOUMR010000191.1 GCA_029881435.1 Nitrospira sp. | reverse complement strand
TAAGTAGTGGTCTTACCAACCCAGGGAACTCTCCAGCGTAATCACCGCGCGCCGAGTCTCCATCGGTTGTATCTGTGACGTGGAACGCCACCGCTTGCCGAACTTTGAATTGCCACTCATAGGGCTCTACCGTATCAAGAGCCACATTGGCGATCATCGTTCCTTCGGCAAGGTAGTTCCCGGGAATCCAGGCCGTGCTTCGATAGCGTCCTGGCGGCCGAACACGGTTGCGCCATTCGGGATCTTGTTCAAGTGCTATAAACAGCAGCACCCCTTCATCATTGCAGACGTCAACTGCTCCCCTGAATTTGCAACCAGGTTTAAGCACCTCGTACTCGATCTCTATCCCGACTGGTTTTCGGATATCGATATTGTCGGCATATTGCCCGTCCTCGGTTTTAACTCGCACCGCCCACAACCGCGCAACATCACTCTTGGGTGCCTTCACTGGGTCTAGCCACTCTCGTATCGCCATAGTACCTAGCCCCGAATGCAAGTACCCCTTGACGACATCATGAGGAGACCCGTCAAGGCGTAGTTGCCCGTCCTCTAGATAGATCACTCTCTTACAAAGCCTTGAAATAGCTTGCATGTTATGACTAACGAAAAAGATGGTCCTCCCCTGTTCGGCCACACCTTCCATCTTCCCCAAACACTTCCTTTGAAAGTCAGCGTCACCAACCGCCAAGACCTCATCAACGATCAAAATGTCCGGTTGCAAGTGGGCTGCGACGGCAAACGCCAACCGTAGATACATTCCGCTTGAATAACGTTTGACGGGCGTATCGATGAACTGCTCTACCCCCGAAAACGCCACGATCTCATCAAACTTTCTGGTCACCTCGGCGCGCTTCATACCAAGAATCGTTCCATTCAGGTACACATTCTCACGGCCCGTTAGTTCTGCGCTAAAGCCTGTGCCGACTTCCAGGAGAGAGGACACGCGACCATTGAGTTCAATCCTTCCATGAGTCGGTGCCGTGATCCGTGAAAGTAACTTGAGGAGAGTGCTTTTTCCGGCTCCATTCCGACCGATGATTCCCACCACCTCTCCTTGTTTCACGCCGAATGAGACGTCCTTTAAGGCCCACATCGTGTTGGTAGCACCCGCACCTTCCTGGTGGCCGAATAACGACGTAACTCTGGCAGTGATACGTTCACGCAACGTCACGTACCGCTGTTTCCGCGCACCTATTCTGTACATCTTCGAGAGATGGTTAACCTGTACGGCGATTTCAGTCATATCGATCATTCCTTAGCGGATTCTGTCACGATCCAATTCGAAATGATTATTGAAGGGAGGCCGCGCTAGAGGCGCGAACGAAGAGGCGGCTCCGCGCTTTCGTGATCCTAGTCAAATGACATCGGCAAAATCTCGTTCCATTTTGTTGAAGTACGCGAGGCCTCCGATCAACACCCCGAGAAACACCACGATGCTTGCCCCCATGACTACCAGATCAGGAGCCGCTTTCCCCAGCAAGGCCCAACGAAAGCCCTCAATGACACCGGCCATCGGATTAAGACCATAGAGCAACTTGTACTGTTCAGGTACAAGACTCACAGGATAGACGATCGGAGAAAGAAACATCCATATCTGAATCAAGAACGGAACGGCATGGCCCACATCACGATACTTCACATTGGCCGTCGAAAGAATCAGCCCAACCCCCAAGGCTGTGAGCATCGCGACAAGAATGAATACCGGCAGTGTCAGCAGTTTCCAAGTAAGCGGAATGCCTGCATAGAGCAGCAGGCCGAACAATAATAGGAGCGACAGCGCGAAATCGATCAGTGGCGTGACAATCATTGAGAGAGGCAGCAAAATACGAGGGAAGTAGACTTTGGTCACCAAATTGGCACTGCTCACCAGACTCATTCCTGATCGCGTGATAGCCTGTGAAAAATAGCCCCACGGCAGCAGCGCCGTCAATATAAATGCGGGATACCAGATGCCATCCGACGGCATCTTTGCCAGCCGCCCGAATATCACGGTAAAGATCAGCATGGTGATCAACGGCTGGAGTAATACCCAGCTTACGCCGATCGCTGTCTGTTTGTAACGGACCTTGACTTCCCGTTCGACCAACGTATACAATAACTCCCGATATCCCCAAAGCTCGGCCCAGTCGAGGTCGAGCAGTCCGCTCCGCTTTTCTATGATCAACTTCCGCCTTGACTGACTGGCTAGCGCTTCGGCCTGAACGTGTGATTCCATGCTGGTCCTATTTCCTACTTCCACTCAGCAGTCAAAAACATCCCAACAACATGGCGAGAGAATCGATACTCAACCGCGCCACCACTCCTGTCAACGTTGTTATACCTGTATGAGATATCTCCTATGATGGTCCGGGTCACGTTGTAGCTGAGACCAACTCCCCCTGAAAAGCTTTGAAACGTCGAATCGCTTGTATTTGGGAAGAATTGATTGATACCATAGGAAGCGCTCCCATCGAGAGTTAATCGTTCATAGATTTTTCGACTAATCCCAACCTGTGCCACATTGCTGAGAATCGCCCCACCCTGAAGAAAAAACGAAGGCCTGGCTTGTCGGAAAAGCGTAACACTAAGTACTGTGTCGCGCTGAGGTGCTGTCGTGACCCTGGCTTGGCCGGATGGGAAGCTTCGACCTGCTGGCTCCACAAAAGTGACACCTCCTTCGACATTAAAACCCCACTCTTGAAATTCCTTCGAGTAGATGCCTGCTAGCGTCACGAGAGTGGTGCTAAACGATCTGCCGCCTTCGGATCGTGACTGAAGAATGAAACTCTGCCGGTACACTGCACCAATGCTGTCGTTTCTGGTCAGTTGATAGCGAGGTCCGCCAAACCAGGTGTGACTATTCGTATCGAAGAAACTTACCCCGGGGACGCTCCCTCCCTGAATTCTCCCCACCCTTCGAAGGGCGAACGTATAGCCGCCCGCCAACGCAAGATCTCTCGACACCGGATATGAGCCAGTCACTGCCGTTGTATTGATAAAGGTGTTTGCCCGAAACCCCTGGATACCGGTGAAGAAAGTGTTGTCTTGGACAACTACGTCCCTCACTCCTGTCAAAAAGCCAGGGGATTGTGGCGTATATCGAAACTGTTCAGTAACACGCAATTTCGCCCCCCTGACATACTGATCTACCCATCGATCCAAGCTGACGTAACCGTTCAGCGTCGCGTTGAAAAAATTCAGGTTTGTGTTG
>JAOUMR010000018.1 GCA_029881435.1 Nitrospira sp. | reverse complement strand
ATCGTTCAAAATATCCCATATAGGCGTCGCTGACGCAGGGTGCGCCACCCTGGAGCATATAGAAGCCCGCGATCTCTCCTGGTTGGCGTTGCTCGTGGATCTGAAGCAGCTGGCCGATGCAGATCGGCAGGGGGAGGCATTCGCGGCCTGAGGTATGTTGCAGCCCCTTGTCGAGTTGGGCGCGGTCCAACGGGATGACTTGGCCGGGGTGGAGCCCGAGCCAACCGGCTCCCATGGCAAAGGCCCTCGTGTGGTAGGGAGAGAAGTTCGGAAAGTAAACCTTCACCTGCGGGTCCGTCAGCGACACGGACTCGCCGTTCGATCGGATGACGCGGCCACCTGCGACGAGACGGCAGGGGGCAAAGGGTCTGGCAGCGGCGCTCTGCACGTCCCGATAATTGTGGATGATGTCCAGGAAGGCTTCCAGCCTTGTTTGGACCCCGGCATCGGCGGTGTGCGCATCGATTTCGAGGACGAGGTAGGGTTTCGAGCCCAATTCCGAGGCAAGCATAGAGTGGGTGAACGCGTCGATCGTGCAGCTAAAATTGCTGACACTCAGCAGGAACAAGTTGGGATGGCGTTTTGCGATGCCGACGGCATTCAAGATCTGGTTGGCAAAGTGCCAGGAGGTCGGCCCCTCCCCATCCGACATAAGACAGTCAGCTGGGATCACGGCTACTCCCATACTCGAGAGTTTCTTGCCTACAGATTGTGACGCCTCCGGGGTAAAGGCGTTGTAGCTGTGGCCAGCGAGTAGAATGGCTGGCTTACCAGCGGCGATGGCTGCATCGAGCGCCTGTTTCCCGAGCTCACGGAGCGTGCGTTCGGCTTCCGTCTGAGCCTGCACGGCAGCTTCCCACGCACTGGCGGCCACCTCGCGCCTGACCCCCAACTCCGCCACCGCCATGTCGACCAAGGCAGAGCAGGTCTCGTAGCCGTCGATGAACTCCAGCACGGGCGAGAGTAAGCGGCGATCGGGAAATGCCTTGGCCAGAAAATAGGGTCCGGCCTGTGTGATCGGACAGAGGTACGAATCTTTGCACTGGTTTGGGTGGGGCATGCGTACGACGTGCGGGATGAAGATCAGACCTACGCCTTTCTTCACCAGGTCCAAGACGGCGCCGTGCGCAATCTGCGCGGGGAAACAGAATCCCGAATGTGAACTCAGATCGCCCCGCGGGTCGACATCCGAGAGTACGACTTCCATGCCGATACGGGAAAAGAACGTAGAGTACAGCGGAAACAATGAGTGCGTCGTCAGGGCTCTGGGAATGCCGATGCGCGTGCCACTCGCCATCGGGGTCGCGGTTGAACGACCCAGAGATTCGCGGACAAACGCCTTCGCGCTTTCATAGGCTGGTCCCACGCCCCAAGAGGTGCGCTCTACACGCTCGTATTTCGGGGTGGCGGATGGTGGCGCGGGGGTGATCCGGAAAAGCACCTCGGCTCGCTTCTCGACCAGGTCCTGAGCTGCTGCGGTTCGGGCCTTGCGCTTCCAGACATTTTCATAGAGGCTGCAACGGCCTCCGAAAGGAAACCGGCGTCCAGCGACCTCGAACCGGTCGATGCTACAGTACATCTTGCACGCGCCACAAGTGAACCGGCCGACTCGCTCCATCTCCGGTGCGCCGAGCGTAAGTAGATCGACGGTGTGGCTCAGCATCGCCTCGGACCGCTTCAGGGCCAGGAGTCCGACCCCCAGCGCGCCAAGCAATTCCGGGTTAGGCGGGATCACGACTGGCCGACCGACACTGTGGGCGAACGCGTACCCGACGGCTCGGTTCAGCGCGACGCCTCCTTGCAGAAAGATTTTCTTTCCCATGTAGCGCGGTCCTTTGACACGATTCAGATAATTGCCAGCAATGGCATACACCAGTCCGGCGATGATGTTATCCCGGGGGTGGCCCTGTTGCTGGGCAAGACGAATGTCGGAATTGATGAAGGCTGCGCAGGTCGCCTTGAAGTGTACCGGTGACGGAGCGGCCAATGCCAGGTCGCCGATGTCTGAGACCGTAATGCCGAGGTCACTGTGGGCGCTCTCCTCTAGAAAGGAGCCCGTGCCTGCCGAACAGGCGTTGTTCATCGCATAGTCGATGGGTACTCCATTGCGCAGATAGATGTACTTGGAGTCCTGTCCGCCGATCTCAAAAATCGTGTCCACGTCCGGATCGTAATGTGTTGCGCCTGCCGCATGGGCCGAGATCTCGTTATAGACATGTTCGGTGCCAAGGTAAGCGCCGGCGAGTTCACGCGCCGATCCGGTTGTGCCAATCAAGCCGATCTGATGATTGCCCACCTGACTGATAAGTGCCTGAAGACACTCACGGGTTGCCGAGACTGGATTTCCTTTAGTCCGTCCGTAATGCGACGCCACCACAGCCTGCGTCGCGGGGTCGATCAAAATGGCCTTGGTCGTCGTCGACCCCGCATCCACCCCCAGAATCAACGGCCCTTCGGGAGGGACCTGTGGAGGTGGTGCGGCGATCACTTGCACCCGTTCGCCATAGAGATGGAGTGGCGGGAGACGGCCGAGGCCTGGCTGTGCGGCAATCATCGGAGATGTCTCGTTTGGTGAGTCCTGCACGAGCAGGGCGGTCCCCCAGGCTTCGAACCAGGGGCTTTCGGGGAGCACCACGAACTCCGTGGCGGGCAGCTTGGCGCGCAATGCCGCCAGCATCGCGTCGTTGCGCGTGACGCCGCCGATCAAGAGGACTCGTTTCAGCTCGCGCGTGCCTTTCTCCAGCAATGCAATCACTTTGTTGGACATGCTGTCGTGCAGCGTGTGGAGAATATCCTCGGGTGTGGCTTCGTTGCGGTTCAGTTTGTGGGTAATGTCCGATTTGCAATGGACCGAACAGCGTGACGCCAGCGGTACGACCTTGCCGCTGAAGGATCGCTGGATCGCTTCCTCCATACCCAGTCCCATCCGGCCGATCTGCTGCACAAAAAATTCGCCGCTGCCAGCGGCGCACTTATTGTGGGACACGACATTGCTTATCCTCCCGTCCAGCAGGAGGTACACGAGGAATGATTCCCCGCCGAGCGATACCACCGCATCAAATGTGCCGTCGCTCTCTCGGAGTGCCCGCTGCACCGCGGCCACTTCCGAAATATGACCAAGCTGGCCGGACACACCGAAATGCTCTGCGTCCGCGAACTCCGGACGGGCCAGCACCTCGTCAAGGATCTCGAGCGGTCGGCCTTGATGGGCCAGCACTGTAGCGGTTCTGGTGTTGCCCCGGAGGGCTGCCACCTTCACCGTAAGGGCGCCGATATTCACGCCGATGTACGACATACAGACCCTCTAGAAACTGGGGGAATCGACCGGGAATCGACCCCTCAGACCGGTGGGATCTGACTGATAATCTCCCGCTCCGCGTCCAGCCAATCATCGAGTGCACACCCATGCCGATAGCCGCGCTCGCTGTAGAGCTCATAGGCTCGCTTCGCGATCAAGATATGCGGATCATCGCAGGGCGACACCGGTTGACGCGTGCGTGTAGCAGTTGGAGCCGCGGCCTTGGCTGGTTTGCTCGATGGTGGCCGGGGCTTTGTCTTTTTGGTTTGGCGTGAAGGTTCGACGTTCATGGCTCTGAGATCCTCCTTAGAGCAGTTATCGATATGGATGGAAGGTCATCCGCATGAAGAGATACAAGAATGAAGATGAGCAACGATCGTGCCTTATCGGTCATTGTCGAATGGCAAGTATTTTGCCATCATGAGCGGTACGCGAATAACGGACCTTGGTAGGCCTTGTCGCGATTCGGGGCAATTCGCTTTTCTATACTGCCGCCTTCCGCTACGACCTTCATACAAAGTCGATGGTCGTGGCTTGCGGTCACCCCCCTGAACACGCCGTTCAAAAACGCAAAATGAGTGTCCGGGAGACAGGGGATGGGTACTGGTCATGGTTTCGTTTTTCTTGCCTCGGTCAGGGTTCGTCCTCGCAATTTGTTAACCAATTCCTGATAGGAGCTCTCACGAATGATCTTCTGGAACTGACTCCGGTAATTCTTCACCAAGCTCACGCCGTCCACGATGATGTCATAGGCATGCCACCGACCTTCCTTCAACAAAAGGCGATAGTCCATAGGAATAGTCGTTTTGTCTGAGTGTAGCTCTGTTCGGACTTCCGCATAGGTCCCTTCGATCCGTTCCGAGCGGTACTCCACTTGCTCTCCGCTATAGTCTTCGATCTTTTCGGCGTACCGGTCGGAGAGAAACCGTTTGAAGAGCTCGACGAACTCCGTACGCTCGGCCGTGGTGAGAGGCTTCCAGTAGGCGGCCAACGCGCGTCTCGACATTTCTGCATAGTCGAAGCGTGTCGCGATCACGTCCTCCAGCATGCGACGGCGAGGTTTGAGTTTCGCCGGGTCCTTCAGTGCCGGGTCTTCGAGGATACTGAGAACTCGGCTAACTGTTCCGCGGACTGCTTCGGTAGGTGATTCAGATCCGGCTGCTGCTGCAAGGAGGACAGGCCAGACGAGAACGAGCTGCACTGCAGCGTGAAGGGCGATGCCCCGCACAGCCGCGCGCAGCCGCTCTCGGATCACCCCTGGTTGTGGCCACTCGCCATGCACACAGCCCCTCCCCCTACACCCGCGTCTGTCGATGTCGCCACGGCACCGTCGAATCGCCTCCTAATCAGGCGGTGACACGAGTCGATACTCTTTCGGCGAGTCGTCAATCCATTACGAACGTGACCTTCAGATCCACGCGATACAAGGTGACCTTGTTGTTTTCAACCACGACATGTTGCTCTGCCACCCACGCCGACTTGATCCCGTGGATGGTCTTGGATGCTCGGGCGATTCCTTGGGCGATGGCATCCTCGAAACTCGTAGGCGAATCAGAACTGATCTCGATGATCTTGGCAACGGACATAGAACTCCTCCCTTCATGTGATGCGCATAGGCGCGCTTGCTGGTCAAACAACCTGTGCTCAAGATGACTGATCGGATATCCAGCAAGGTCGACGCCAGGACGCGTTCGATCAGCAGTTCGGTATTTGAGCGATATCTCAAAGAGTTAGACGGGATGAGAGGAATGAGAGCTGAGCTGATTGGGGAACTCTGCTACAAGGTGAAACCGCAGGCTGTAGCGAAATGCGCAAGTCACGGGCAGGGGATGCTCATCCAGAAGGGCGTGAAGAAAGAATCGACGAGGGCTCGCCGTCGTTAGAACTGGTACGCCACGCTGAACCCCATGAAATGGGCTTCATAGGCTGGGTGTTGGATCGGGATGAGGACCGATCGTACATCCGAGGCAGACGGAGTTGTGAAGCCGTCCACGACTACGTTGGCCAGTGACGGAGTCACATTGTCCACGGTAAAGTCGGATTCGCGGTAGCGTTCGTACAGATAGACCATCTTGAGTGTCCAGTGGAGCGTCACTCGGTAGCGTGCTGAAGCCTGGACGACGTGGAACACATTCTTGATATCCGGCATAGGGACGGGATCGCCGGCGACGGCCCCCCCTGACGTCCCACTCATACCGTATTTACTCCGTCCGAACGTATAGCGGTAATCTAGGCTCAGATCCAGGCGCTGAGGGATTGCGATGACGTACATCCCCATGTGCCACGTATCCAATAAGTCGCGCGGGCGACTGAAATAGGTGTTCGTCGGATCGCAGGGCCCGGGGCCAAGGGGGTTGAACGCCACATGACAATTTTGCTGGCGTGACTGGTAGTCGTCGTGGGCATAACCCCCGATGAAACTGAGCCGGTCGAACGGCGTCCAAGTCACGTCGCCGGAATAGCCATAGGCTCGAGATTGCTGCAGACCATAGCTGGTATTAAAAAAATGGTCCTGCTGGGCATAGACCTGCAAAGAGAACGAAATCGGGTCAACCGGGGTGGCGTGAAGAAACCACTCGACCTTGTCTCGTGTGCGGTCGGCCTGGTCGAATTTTCTGAACTGGGGTAGCACCACGGCGGTTATCGGACTGACTTGCACATAGCCGTCCGCACCGATCGTGCGAACACCATGGCTATAGGTCAGCCGGCTGATCGCCCAGCCGGTGGGCCGATAATCGAGCGCGGCCTTGCCGATATGCTCGTCCGACTCAGCGGCTTCCCGGAACGAACGGCCCCAGCGTTCCCATTCGTAGCCGATCTTGGCTGTCAGGTGGTTCGTCATCCGCCAGGCCGCATTGGCACTCACATTCTGCTTGCGGAAGCTGATCGGCGTCGTACGGTTCGTTTGTCCGACGCCGGTATCGCCAGGAAACAGCGCGCTGGTGAACGTGTGTATCGGTGTGTTGTTGTCGAGATGGTAGTAGCGGTACCGTGCCGTCAGTGTGACGCTTGAAACAGGTCGACTGGTCAGGCCAAAACTGGCAAGCAGGACGTCCATGGCGGCTTTTGGACTTGTCGCTCCCGCATCGGAAAAATTGCGCGAGGAGAGCGTCGAAACCGGCATAAATGTCTGGTCCTGCCGCCAGAGTGCGTAGGAAACGTTTCCCGTCAGGCGGGTGTACCACCAGGGCAGGCTGGCGCCACCGGCGCCGGAAAAAGTGTGCGCTAGGTTGTTCGGCATCGTCGCGGCACGACCGAAGCCTGAAAGGTTTCCGCAGGGAGCCCCGTTCCCGCACACGTTGTCCCACTCAACCTGATTGATTCCGTTCTCAAAGAGCGACGCGGTGTAGTTCATGCGGAGCTGATACCAATCCTTGGCGTATTCGGCGGTGGCTCCCATTTCATGAATGCGCTCGTCGCGTGGAGCGGCGAATTCCACGACCGGCCCGCCGGGGGTGCCGATCACACCCCCGAATGGGCTCGTGCCCGATTTCTCTCTCCGAGAATAGTTGGCCGTCAATGTGAGGTCAGGGGTGAGCAGGTATCGCAACCCCATGTGAGCCGTATCGGTTTGAAAGCCGAGGCTGGTGGGCTGAAGCAGGCTGTTCACGGACGAGGCGATCGCATTTCGTTGGCCGACCGTCGTGCCGGGCACGGCATTGAACGCTCCCTCGGTAACTGGATCAAGGGGCCCGCCGGGGAGAGCGAATTTACCGCCTCCCTGATTGCTGTAGATCGTTGTTCGATTCAAGCCGATCACATGGGGGAGCCTGTCATAGCCGAAGTCAAATTGAAGCGCGTTGTACTGTCCCGCATGCAGAAAGAAAGACCCATCAGTTCTGGTCATGTTTCTCCCGCCCAGTTCGAGAAACCGGGTTCCCAATGAGTCCTCTGCCTTCAACCGCAGGTTCGGGATGGTGGGCTTCCCTGCGAGATCGCGATATTCAAAGAACGTCGGCGAACCGGTGTTCCCGCTCAACGTCTGAAATCCCGCTTCCACCTCTCCTTCCAGCCGGAACGGCAGGGATTCTTTCCAGTGGGGAGGCGGCGGCCCGATTTCCTCACCGCGGACCTGCCCTCCACCGCACAAGGCCGTGAATGCGACGATACCAGCCATCGCCACGGCAAGGGTGTTAACTCGATGGCGATGTGGGGTCATCACATGCCAGTCCTCTCATAGACATCAGCGTGTGAGGGCGAAGCCCGAAGGATGGTTGGAGCCATGGATATTGATATGGCACGACAGGCATGAGCGTCCGAGCATTCGCCGATCGGCCAAGCCACCCGGTAACCCGAATGCCGTCGAGGGATGACCGGCTTCATTGTGGCATTGCTGACAGAGCCGCGGAGGCCGTATGCGCAGGAGCCGCGGATTGTTGCTGCCGTGAGCCACATGACACGAGATGCAATTTTCACGGACCGGCGGGTGTTCATACAAAAACGGTCCTCTTCGGTCCGCATGACATCGATAGCAGTTCTCGTTCACACTGTTTTCCTGAATGAGTGATTCCGTCAGTGATCCGTGGACATTGTGGCAATCGGCGCATTGCATCTTGCCCTCACGGACGGGCATGTGCGCCCAATTGAATGCCATGGCAGCCTTGATCGCATGGCACTGACTGCACAACTGAAATTGAGAGGGCGCTCTCAGATTCGCATGGCGGGTTTGCGCGTTATGGACCGAATGGCATGATAAGCAGGAAACATCTCGTATTTCATGCGCGCTCCCCTGCCAGAAGAGTCGGCGGCCTTTCATATGACATTGGAGACAGACGGCGTTCTGGCTGACAGCCGGTTGTGGGGAGCCTGAGCCGAAGGTGATAATTGCGGAAGGGTCGGAGTAATCCTCCTGGTGTCGGCTTCCTGGGCCATGGCAGGCTTCGCACCCGTGCCTCTGCAGATCCGTGCGAGCCACCGACCCGAGCAGAATCTTCCCATGAAGGCTTGATTCCATATTCTGTTGATGGTCGGCATGGCATTCCAGGCAGGTTTGAGAACCCACGTAGGCGGCATCTGCGATGGTGGGAGGGGAAACCGCTTGGTTGCGTCGCTGGTCAAGCGAGCACTGCCACAAGGTGGAAGCCAGCAGGATGCTGAACAATCCGACGAGCCGGATCCATAGGCGTCGCCGCAGGCCTGTTGCATCTCGCACGAGCATGGTCCTTACTACGTCGAAACTCATTGTAGCGAAGAGAGGTACGTCACCAGTTCCTCTCGCTCCTGGTCTGTTCCCTTAAATGGCGGCTGCTTGCCCTGCGGAATGACGGAACGAGGATCTTTGAGGAACGTATGTAACCATGCCGCTTCTCGGCGTGAGCCGACCTGGCTGAGGTCTGGTCCCATTCGGCCGCCTTTCCCTTCAATCGAATGACACACGCTGCATTTGTTTGTCTTGAAGACATTCTGCCCGCGCAGTATGGCTTCCTCCGTTTGAGCGAAGACAGGTAGCAGGTTAAGAAGACCTGCTAGGAAGGAAACACCGATAAAGACAATGAAAACGCGTCTCATGGTTCCCACCTCGACAAAATACGGTGCCGTAAATAGAAAGACGAGCGGGCCATTATGGGATCCGACCATTTTGTTTTCTAAACCATTTAATATCTCGCAAAGTTGATGCCGGAACTCCTTCAGCCGGAAGCTTGACACTTGAGCCATATCTCAGAGGGGTAGGCGGGATGGAACAAACGACGGACGAAAGATTGGGGGAATTCTGCGACAAGGAGCGACTGCGATCTGTAGCAAGAGGACACATGTCGCGGACAGGGCATGCCCATCGAGAGCGCCTCATGAAGAATAATCGATACCTTCTCCTGTCTTGCCACAGGCTACGTTCCACAGTGCCTCGTTGATGCTGCCTGGTTCAATGGGAAGTCCGGAGCCTTGGGCAACCGCCACCGCATGTTGGGCGCCGGTGCCCATGTGTTGAGAGTGCTCAGAGGACGCCAACAACCGAACACGGTTGTTGACGCAGTCCAATTCCTTGTGCGACTTCGTCGAGAAAAACCGGTGAGGCCCCAGCATGAACCGCCCAAACGGCGCGTTCCCTTGCATCACCTTATAGTCGGTTAACTGCCACAGCGTGACACGAGCTCCGTCTCGGCGAATCGTCGTTGGGTCGAAGTACACCATGTTACGTGCCGGGGATTGGTAGGTGCTGTCAACAGCTACCCAGGTTTCTCCCGGTGGCATCACGCCATAGCCCATGGGTTGACGGACTTGGTAACTGGAGTCTCCACACGACGCCAGCGCGAGCAGAAAACCGAGCAGAAGGCCAGAAGCGAGGATCTGAGGCATAATTACCTCGGGGATACAACATTCTAAACAAAGCGCGAAGGAACGGACAAGCTGCGCACGGAAGGGGTCGCCCATCGCGGGAATGACAAACTGGCTGTCGCCCGCTGCCATGGCCGCAAAGGGAATAATCTGATCTGCGGCATACTGGTTCAGGATGGATCAGCTGGTCTGTATGCACGGAGAACGCGACCGCCAGGTGCACGATGGTGCCGCTGCCAGAATCGCGAGAGCCGTCGATCGTAAGGATGGAGTTATCGGCTTGTTGCAAGGCTGGGTGTGGGACTCGTCCACTGTTGCATCTTGCCTCATCGTGCCTCACTTCGCTGTAGACGCCTACCCCAACCGATTACCTGATTCGTTGCCCGTGTTTCGTACCTCCATGAACCAGCCATGGGAATGTATGAAAGATTCGCGAAGATCTCTGTGGCATCGGGATTGCGTAGTTTATGTTCAGGCAAGAACTGCGCTCATTGTCCTCCAGAAGAGGAGTATCACCATGAAAGTCACCCTCAGCATCATCAAAGCCGATATCGGTTCCATTGGCGGCCATATCTGTCCATCGCGGCAAGTGCTGGAAAGCGTGCGGAGTCATGTTGCCAAGCAGGGCTCCTCGCTGTTGATCGACCATTACATCAGTAGTACCGGTGACGATATCGCGATCCTGATGAGTCACAGGCATGGCGTGGGACACGAAGCCGTCCATAAACTGGCGTGGGATGCCTTCCTCGCCGGGACAGCAGTGGCCAAACAGCAGGGGCTGTACGGTGCCGGTCAGGATTTGTTGAAAGACGCCTTTTCAGGCAACGTGCGGGGGATGGGACCGGCCGTGGCGGAGATGGAATTCAACGAGCGGCCGAATGAGCCCTTTTTGTTCTTCGCGGCTGACAAGACCGATCCCGGTGCTTTTAATCTCCCGCTCTATCTGGCCTTCGCCGACCCCATGAACACACCAGGTTTGATACTGGCGCCCAACATGGCACAAGGTTTTCGCTTCGTCATCATGGACGTGAACCATACGGAAGGTGACAAGCTCATCGAGCTCGATGCCCCGAAAGAATTGTACAAGATTGCCGCGCTGTTGCGGGACACCGAACGTTACGTCGTGGAATCGGTTTGGTCCGTCGCCAGCGGCGACCAAGCGGTGGTGGCATCCACCTCACGGTTGCATAACATTGCCGGGAAGTACACCGGCAAGGACGACCCGGTGATGCTGGTGCGGGTACAGAAGGATTTTCCGGCGACGGGCGAGGTCTTAGCGCCCTATGCAGTCGGTGCGTATGTGGCAGGTGGTATGCGTGGCTCTCACCAGATGCCCTTGATGCCGGTCCCGCTTCAGTCGGGGATCAGCTACTTCGATGGCCCTCCGGTGATCACCTGTGCCGCGTTCGCCATGCACGAAGGACGGTTTACCGAACCGGCGGACGCGTTTGCCCATCCGTTCTGGAGCCGAGTGCGGGACACCGTTTCCGATAAAGCTATCGGCATGCGACGCCAGGGGTTCTTTGGGGCTGCGATGCTGCCCATGGCGGAACTGGAGTATACCGGCATCATGGAAAACCTGAAGGCGCTGGAACCGCGATTCCGTGTCCGCACCGATTCGTGATCGGACATGATCGAAGTATTCTGCGTCGGCCATGGGATCAAGGCGTTAAGCGAGACGACCTGTCAGCGAAGAATCCCGCTCACGATCATCTCTACTGCCTGCTCCGGTGAGAGCCCACGCGCCATCAAGGTTTCTAATTCTTTCTTGTCCACACTGCCGATGGCGGCTTCGTGGGTGACTTTGGCTTCCGGGTGAAACACCCGCACGATGGGGATCGCGCTGGCATGGGCCCTGCCTTGCACGACTTCCATGCAATCCACGTGGCCGCGGGCTCCTCTTTCCAGGGCTTCGGTTCTGACAACACGACGAAGCGGCAAGCATTCGCCAAAATTCATCATGTGCAGAAAATATGTCCTTGCGGGGAATTTTGGCTTGCGGGGTCTACCTAAGTAGACTAGAATCAACTTCTCGCCATGGCACCCAAAGCCGCCAAGAAAACGCGTTGGGTGAGGGCACGACCGCTTTCACCCGCACTTCACGCAGGAGATCGGCAAGAAAACGCCGTCCAATCGGCAACGGACGACTTCTTTGCCGAAGCCTTCCGCCTGAGTCCTCACCCGATCGGTATCACGGACCTCGAGACCGGGCTCTGTCTCGAGATCAACGACGCATGCCTAGAGATCTTCGGCTTTAAGCGGGACGAAGTCATCGGAAAGACCACGTTGATGTTGGGGATCTGGCCTGATCCCCAGGAGCGTGCGAGATTGATCGATCGACTTCGTTCAGAAGGAGCGGTCAGGAATCTTGAAGTATCCATGCGGATGCGGAACGGAGAACTCCGGAAGTTCCTCGTTGCCACGAACTTAATCAAGCTCAACGGGAAGCCCTGCATGCTCACAATTGGCAATGACATCACGGAGCGTAAGCAGGCGGAAGACGCACTTCGCCGGTTCAACGAGACACTCGAACAGCGCGTCGAAGAACGCACGGCGGCATTGAGAACTGTGCAGGCGAGACAGCAAATCTTGTTGACGTCCACCCCGGTGGTGCTCTACGCCTGTAGGGCAAGCGGGGATTATGGCGCGACATTCGTCAGTGAGAACGTGGTGGAGCAGCTTGGGTACAGTGCGCGGGACTTCACCGACCACTCGGATTTTTGGATCAATCATATTCATCCAGATGATCGTGCGTATGTGCTGGCTGGCCTATCGAGAACCTTTCAACACGGTCGTAACATACGCGAGTACCGGTTCCTTCATATGGACGGGACCTATCGCTGGCTTCGTGATGAAGTGCGTCTGGTTCGGGATGATGCTGGTGTGCCGCTCGAACTCATCGGATTTCAAGTCGACGTGTCCAGTCAGAAGTGGGCGAGCGAAGCACTGCGGGAAGGCGAGGAGCGTTTGCGGTTATTTATTGAGCATGCTCCTGCCGCCATCGCGATGTTCGACCGAGACATGCGTTATCTCGGGGCGAGCCGTCGCTGGATGGAGGAGTATCAGCTGACAGGAGATTGTGTCATCGGTCGGTCCCACTATGACCTGTTTCCCGATATTCCAGCTCGATGGAAGGAGGTTCATCGCCGAGGTCTGGCCGGACAAATTCTCAGCGAAGACGAGGACCTGTTCGTCCGATCTGATGGCTCCGTACAGTGGATCAGCTGGAATGTTCGCCCCTGGTATCGCGGGAACGAAGTCGGCGGTATCGTGATCGCCACGGAAGATGTGACCGCTCGCGTGGAGGCACAGCGCGTCCTCCATGAGACCGAGGAGCGATCAGATCAGGTCGTTCGCCTGGCGAACTTTGGTATTTTTGATCACGACCATCGCACTGGGAACGTCTACTGGTCACCGGTGATGAGAGAACTCTATGGAGTGGGATTGGGCGAACCGGCCTCTGTAGAGGGGTACATTAAGCTCATCCACCCGGATGATCGCGAAGCGGTCGTGACAGCGATGAAGCTGACCAATAATTCTGCAGGTGACGATCTGAACTTGATGGAGCACCGTGTGGTGCGGCCTGACGGCAGTATCGGCTGGCTGAGCTTGCGATCATGGACGTTATTCGACAACGAAGGAGCTGCGCGTCGCCCCACACGAACCTTGGGGGCGATGATCGACATCACGAAACGCAAACAAGCCGAGGAGGCACTGAAGCTCAGTGAGCGTCAATTCGCTTCCTTCATGGATAATTTGCATGGCTTCGCGTGGATCAAAGATGGTCAAGGACGATACCTCTACGTCAATCGACTTTTCCAAGAATCTGTCCTCAAAGGATTGGATTGGAAGGAAAAGACTGCCTATGAATTGTGGCCGGTTGATGTTGCGGAGGAGTATGAGCTACACGATAGGAAAGTGCGGGAAAGTGGAGTTCCGCTACACACCGTCGAGTCGTTCATCCAACATGGAGAGATTCGGCACGCCGTTGTCAGTAAATTCCCCATTGTCGATCATAAAGGGGCTCCGGTTCTGTTCGGAGGTGTCGCGGTCGACATCACAGAACGTAAGCAAGCGGAGGAGTTGCTTCGACAGCAAGCGGACCTGCTGAATCAATCCCACGATGCCATTTTTGTGTGGAAGATCGGTGGCGGCATCGTGTACTGGAACCGCGGGGCAGAAGAGCTCTACGGATGGCGATCGGAGGAGGTGATCGGGCGCAGCAGCCATACGCTGCTCAACACGAGCCCTCCGACAACGATCAAAGAAATGGAGGCCTGCCTCGCGCAAGAAGGCCGGTGGTATGGTGAGATTACCCACATGGCCAAGGATGGTCGGCGGCTGATCGTCGAGAGTCGGCATGTGCGGGTTACCTATGGCGGTACGGAATACGCGCTGGAGTCCAATCGCGACATCACCGAACGCAAGCAGGCGGAAGAGGCGCTTCATCGTAACCAGCAGGAGCTGCATCAGCATCAGGTGCAGCTGGAGGAGCTGAACTCCAAGCTCCTGACGGCGCAAGAACAGGAGCGGCGACGCATCGCTCGGGACCTGCATGACGATGTGAGCCAGCGACTGGCTGCGCTGGTACTGGAAGTCGCGTCGTTCGAGAACCATCCTTCCATCGCACCCACTGAACTTGCGAAAGGGCTGACAACCTTGCGCCAAGGGTTGGAAGAGGTTTCTGATGATGTGCACAGCCTTGCGTACCGTCTTCATCCGTCGCTCTTGGAACATGCCGGACTGCGCCCCGCTGTTGAAGACCATGTCCAGCAGGTTTCCCGGCGCACGGGCCTGCCGATCCGTCTGAAGATTCTTGGGGTTCCGACTGTCGTCCCCCTCGATCACGCCACCTGTCTCTTCCGGGTGATGCAGGAGAGCGTCCAGAACGTGGTGAAACATGCGCAGGCAACGCTGGTGACCGTCCGGCTCCGTGGGTCTTCCACAGGGCTCGGCCTCTCTGTCACTGATAACGGAAAGGGATTTAATCTCGATGACCAGAGCACCCAAGGACAAGGCTTGGGCTTGAGCAGTATGGAGGAACGGTTGCGGCGCTTGCATGGTTTCTTCCGAATTCAATCGAGACCGACCCATGGGACGAAGGTCTGTGCCTGGGTGCCATTTGAGATGGAGGTCACATGAAACGGCCGCGTATTTTGATGGCAGATGATCACGCCATTGTTCTGGCTGGGCTACGGAAGCTGGTCGAAGCTGAGGGCGAAGTGGTTGGGATGGTGGAAGATGGGCGTACGCTGGTCGATATGGCTGAGCAGCTACGCCCAGATATCATATTGCTCGATATCTCTATGCCGCTGCTCAACGGGCTGGATGCGGCACGCCAGTTGACCAAGTCGGTGCCGGAAAGCAAGCTCATCTTTCTGACTATGCATGCCACTCCCACCTATGCCACCGAAGCCTTTAAGGCTGGGGCCGCAGGCTATCTGATCAAACGTTCAGCGGCGGTGGAACTCAAGCAAGCTATCCAGGCGGTCATGACGGGTCAACACTACATGACTCCGCTGATCACGAAGGATGTGTTGGCGGCGACGCTCCAATCTCCAGATGGGCAGCCAAGCAAGCCGTTGGTGTCGTCTTTGACGCAACGGCAACGTGAGGTGCTCCAGCTTGTCGCGGAAGGAAAAAGCACCAAGGCGATCGCCTCCATTCTCAATATTTCCGTGAAGACCGTAGAATTCCACAAGTTTCGCATCATGGGCGAGCTCGATCTACATTCCACCGCCGAGCTAATCAAGTACGCAATTGCTGAGGGCCTCGTGAGCGTGTCGACGTAGGGATGCTCTTGAGCCAGGTACTTGATAGAGACCGAAGCTTATACTAAGTACGACCTCAAACCGCTAGTAATATACCTTCCGCTTACTAGGGACATTCCTAGTTCACAATCGTCGTACGAACTCATATCATTCGTTCATATCATATATTGTGCAGGAAGGTCTCATGCAAGTTTCAGCGATTATAGACCATGTTCATCGAGCACTGGAGGAGTTTGGGGCTCGCTGTTCAATGGAAGAGGTGGTTGGGCTGTGTCCTGACCTAACCTGGAATCAAGTATATTTGGCCATCGATTACCTCGATAAGACAGGTAAGGTTTGCGTTACGCTCGACCCAGATCGGACCTACTCGGTTCAGGCTTATCCACCAGCATGTGAGCTTTCCAACGTTTCTTCAAGACACGGTCGCGTTCAGACTGCTGTCTAATAATTTTCTTCCCAGTTTTCCGCCGGATTCGTTTCGACAAAGATACGCAATCCTCATAATTTTGCGCGGCTTGTTTTTTCCACATCTTTATTGCTTCACTGGCGGGTGAGCCTACTGCTCACGGTTACGGCGTCGCTATAATCCTGTCATCGGTCTTTGTGTACCTATAAAGACCGGAGTGACCTTGCGGCCACCTCATATTCTGCGCCGAACAATTTGCCCTGGGCATTCCGTCCAAGTTACTTGACAGCATGTTTTCTGCGGAATAAGTTTTGGAAGATCTTGGTTTCCTAATGTCCATGGAGACGCGTTGTTGTTTGACTTCAGAGGTTGGGGTATCGTCCTTTTCGGTCTTCTTCAGGCAAGAGCTGTCCATAGGTCTCATCCTTGGGATGTGTGCTGTGGCGTACCATTTCGCTGCTAACGGGTCCAGGCGAACGGAGTAACTACTATGGATAGTACCTTCTTAACGTTTGCGGCCGTGATGCTTGTGATCTTCATTGTTGGCATTATCATCTACAACAAGAGCGTGTAAACGGCACTCGACCACTCCGCAATGTGTGATCATGGCTCAGCGGGGAAGGCAAGCCAACTTCGATGGTCATCCAAAACGGGGCCGTCTTTTGTGGAGACACCACGCGCACGTCAAGACAGCGACGTGAGAGCTCAAAGAACGTCGATCAATTATTCTCGGATTGCCTTGGCTCGCTTTTGGAGGTAAGCGTTACGGACCGCCGCATAGAGATCCAGGGTGGACTCCTCCACCCCCTGGAACTTCTCCAAATTCAAGGAACGATCGTTCACGATTTCCGTTCCACGCGCCGTCAGGAGAATCAGAGAACTCGTCGTCCTATTTGCATGGGGGATGACTGAAGGAATGGCATCAATCTCAATCACCGGGAACATCAACCAATAGACGGGATTCAGGGCGAAGTCTCCAACGTACCCGACAAGATCTCGAGCGGTATACGGTCCCAGAAACGGCACCATGATATAAGGGCCGGGTTTGACTCCATAAAACCCGAGTGTCTGTCCGGTATCTTCTTCCGGCGTGGTCAGGTGGAAGTGTTGGGCCACATCAAAGAATCCACCCACCCCGGCCGTCGTATTGATGAGGAAGCGACCGGCTTCTATCCCCGCGCCTTTGAACTTGCCCTGGAAAAGATTATTCATGAAGCGTGGCGTGACACGAATATTGTAGAAGAAGTTGCTGATGCCCACCTGGACGATGTTGGGGACGATGAAGTTATAACCCTTGGCCGCAGGCTTCAGCAGCCAGCGATCAAGCTGCCGGTTGAATTCAAATACTTTGGTATTAAGCGGCTCCCATGGATCGTACTCTTCGACCCCCTCTTCACCCGGTTTGGAAAACGGATCAAAAGGCTCTTCAGAAGACGCGTCGTGGCCTGGTGCAGCTGACGAGATGGTCCTTGGATCGGCATCAGCCAGAAGAACAGGCTGTGGGTTCTGTCCGATGTTTGGGGTGAGTGGGCTGGTTGCGGCTTTTTGAGCAGCGCAACCGGAGAGCACGATTAATATGACGACAAGAACGAAACCATATTCACGTTGCCCGAAGCAGGCCGGCCTACATCCAGCTGTTGTCATCATCCTTCGGATACCTCTTGAAATTAATAAAACGAGTATCGAGGCAGTAGTGGCGCACTCTACCAAAAAAGTCGAGTTACCCGCCAATCATTTATTTTTGGGTTCTTTGTTTCAAGGGCATTGGCGGAAGAGGGTTTGAAAGGCTTCGTGCTGGCTCTCCCATCCTGATCATCAAGGAACGGGCACAAACCATTCGGCGGATTCTGTTTGCGACGGACGGCTCTCCATCCTCCACGAAAGCGTTTCAGTTCCTGACCAAGCAATTCAAGCTCAAGCCAGACGCCGAGGCGATCATAATTCTACTGGTCCACGTCATGCCGCTTCTGCGTTATATCGTCGTGATGGAAGCGGGGGAAAAATTGCTTGCACAGGATGCCGACAAGCTCGAGAAAGTTGGGTATCGAGTCGGACAATTCCCGCGTGTAGGCCCAGCCGCAGAAGAGACCATGAAGGTGGTAAACTGTGAACAGCCGGACATGACAATAACCGGAGCAAAAGGACGGGGCGCA
Source organism: Nitrospira sp. (assembly GCA_029881435.1). Lineage (GTDB taxonomy): Bacteria > Nitrospirota > Nitrospiria > Nitrospirales > Nitrospiraceae > Nitrospira_D. The sequence continues at coordinate 25,665 of JAOUMR010000018.1, read as the reverse complement.
GGAGCCCGTTTTCTCCAGGGAAGCGTCTCAATAAAACTGGTTCAGCAGAGTGCGTACTTCTCCTGGCCGTGAGGTAAGGCCATCACTTCTGGCAGAGATCCTTCCACTCGGCGAGTCGTTGCTCGCCTCCCAAGAGGCGAGCAAGATCGCAGTCACCCAGGGCTTGCAAAAATCGAGCATCTCACTCCACTGAAACAGATTCTCCGCTTTAACGGGTTCCGCATCAACAGAAGATCACTCAGTGGAGAAATGGAGCGGAAACTACCTCGACTAAAGCTATGCACTCTTCTTATACACAACTAGCCCTCCGATGAGGAGTCCACCTATCACGATTGCGAACAACCACATCATATCCATAACGGCTCCTTTCTGTTTTGAAGATCACAAGCACTCGCTGTTTGACGGGAGCAACTCTTGTGCTCGAATCATCACAGTATGAAAGTCGCTCAACTCTGCAGAAACAGTCGTAGACGGCCACCTCTATACCGAGTGGCTCAGAAGCGTTGGGGAAAATATCATCAGGACTGTCCATTCGGTTAGACAACTCCTTGGGGGGACTCTGCTCTCGAACTCGAATAGGAATGTGTGGGGGTGAAGAGCCGAAACTAGACGAGATAGTCTCGCCCATGCGGTGCCGACAAGTTTTGCTCAGGTCCGATCGGGACGATGCGAGTCGGATTGATGTCGTCGTGCGTCATGTAGTAGTGCCGCTTGATGTGGTCGAAATTCACGGTATCAGCGATGCCGTCGGTTTGGTAGAGGTCTTTGAGATACCCGAAGAGGTTCGGGTAGTCGATGATTCGCCGTACGTTGCACTTAAAATGACCGTAGTACACCGCGTCAAACCGAACCAGCGTGACAAAGAGCCGCCAGTCGGTTTCAACAATTTCAGGGCCGAATAGGTAACGGCGGGTTGCAAGTCTTGCATCGAGTTGATCTAGTGCTTCGAATAAGCCGCGTGCCGCCCGTTCGTAGGCGCTTTGGGACGTGGCGAATCCAGCCCGGTAGACGCCGTCGTTTACGTTCTTATAGATGAACCTATTGAGCTCGTCGATCTTCGGCCGGAGTCTTTCCGGATACAAATCGATCTGACTCTCGGTAAAGCGATTGAACGCGCCATTGAAGATTCTCATCAGGTCATCGTCGGAATTGGAGACGATGCGTTTGGTCACGGTATCCCAGAGGACTGGAACAGTCACGCGACCTCGAAAGTGCGGGTCTGTGGCTCTGTAGGCCTCACTGAGAAAATGAAACCCGTTGATTGCGTCGACAGAATGACCGGGTCCCTCGCGAAAGGCCCATCCTTGCTTGTTACGAATGGGATCCACGACGGTCATCCCGATCACACCTTCAAGCTTCTTGAGTTGCCGTACGATGATGGTGCGATGCGCCCAAGGGCAAGCTAATGAGACGTAGAGATGATAGCGGGCGGCGGCAGATGGGTAGCCAGAGCTACCGTCGGTTGTCACCTGGTTTCGGAACAGGTCCGCCTGGCGCGTAAACTCACCGGCTGGTGATTGTTCGTCGGGGAATTGGGCCTGAATCTCCATCCGACACGGTCCCTTTCGAAATCACTATCTCATATCATCGATCAATCGTGGTAAGAGGTCCAAGCAAAGGACTGTTGCATTTCGTCACGGCATCAAATACACAGAGTAGCAATAGGCAACGAATACTCGGATTTGTGCTAAAACACAATGTATTTGAGAGGCATGCCCCGTGCGAGAAGGTTAACAGGAGTGCAGGGGAGCACTGAGCTTACAGCATGATGCTAAAGAGTTGGGATCGATTGATGGGTGGCGGTCGCCTGAATCAGAACACAACCAGACTCCTGTCTCAGATTATGCGTGGTCTCGTGGCGTGTGTGATCGTAGCGGTGGGCGTTGCCTGCGAGAACAAACCGGCGGATACCTCCACAGTCAAACAGGACTCATCCTCCACACGACCGGGGTGGTTGCGCCTGACACCGGAAGAGTTATCCCGGATTGAGCTGGAACTGGTGCCGGTGACGCAGGGGCAGATTCTTTCACATCGTCAGTTTCCTGCAACCGTCCAGGCCAACCAAAACGAATTAGCCGAGGTCACGACCCTGATCCGTGGTCGAGTTGTGAAGGTCCATGTCGATGTTGGACAGGATGTGAAGAAAGGTACGCTGTTGGCGATGCTCCACAGTGTGGACCTTGGAGTGGCCGAGGGCGAATACCTCAAGGCTGAGGCCAGACTGGAGGAAGCTGAACGATCGTACGCGCGGGCCAAGGAGTTGTACGAGAACAAGGCCGTGAGTCTGGCAGAACTGCAGCGGCGTGAGGCGGCCATGAAGGCGGCGAGAGCCGAAGCCCGTGAGACCAAGAACCGTCTCGAGCTGCTCGGTGTGCCGCGAGAAGAAATCGACAGGCTGGACCGGGAACATACGATCAAGGCCGACGTGCCTTTGCGGGCGCCGTTCAATGGGCGAGTCATCACACGCAATATCACGAGGGGAGAAGTAGTCGAAACAGAACAGAAGCTGTTTACTGTGGCGAATCTCACCGAGGTATGGGTAATCGGCAACGTGCCGGAGAAGGACGTGCAATTCATCAGGAAAGACCGGAAAGTCGACGTGATTCTGGCCGCCTATCCGCACGCGATCTTCACCGGGACCATCACCTACATAGGGGATGTACTTGATCCGGCCACTCGCACCATGACCCTGCGGGTGACCGTGCCGAACCCGGATCGCCTCTTGAAACCGGAAATGTTCGCTCTCGTCCGTGTGTATGCGGCATCCGGCCCGGACACACTGAGCCTGCCGCTTGCGGCGATCCAAGACGGGCCTGTCGGCAAGATGGTGTTTGTTCAACGGGAGCCGGGAGCCTTCGAGGCACGGGCGGTCAAGTTGGGGAACGAAGAGGGAGATGTGGTCAGGGTACTGGAAGGGGTCAAGGCGGGCGAGCAGGTTGTGACGAAGGGCTCCTTTGCCCTTAAGTCCCAAATGGAACGGCATAAGATTGAGCCTACCCAATGATTGCCTCGCTTCTGGAATTTTCACTGCGGCAGCGAATACTGGTCCTGGTCCTGACCTGTCTGTTGTCTGTCGTCGGGATCTTTGCCTTCCAATCGATCCCGATTGACGCCTACCCAGACGTGACAAACATCCAGGTGCAGGTGTTGACCGAGGCATCGGGGCTGTCCCCGATCGAAGTGGAGCGCTTCATTACCTATCCCCTCGAACTCTACTTAACGGGTCTGCCGGGCATGGAGGAAATCCGATCCCTGTCGAAATTTGCCCTGTCCCAGATCACCGTCGTGTTCCGGGACGACGTGGACATCTACTTCGCCCGCCAGTTGGTCCTCGAACGGATCATGGCGGCAAGAGAGCGGTTACCGGAGGGGCTCGACCCGGTGATGGCCCCCGTCACCACGGGGCTGGGCGAAGTCTATCAATATTATATGGAAGGGCCGGAGGCCGGGGCGACCGATCCAGCAGTGGTCGAAAGGGCCTTGACGGATCAACGTACGATGCAGGAGTGGGTCCTGCGCCCTCTGCTCAAAAGCGTGCCGGGAGTGATCGATGTGAACGGCATGGGCGGGTTCGTGAAGCAGTACCAAGTCCTGGTCGATCCGGCCAGGCTGCGCAAGTTCGATCTGACGCTTCACCAGATCTACGAGGCGGTGGTGAAGAACAACGCCAACGTCGGGGGCAACGTGTTAGAACGGCATGCCGACCGCTCGATCGTTCGAGGCCTTGGGTTGATCAAGACCGTGGGCGATATCGAGTCCATCATCGTGAAGGAGGTCGGCGGCACGCCGGTGTTCGTGCGGGATGTCGCCGAAGTCCGCATCGGCCACGCCGTACGCCATGGGGCGGTGGTTCTTAATGGAGAGCGGGAGGTGGTGATAGGCACGGTGCTCATGCTTCGAGGAGGCAATGCCCGTCAAGTGGTCGAAGCCGTTAAGGCTAAGGTGGATGATCTGCAGCAGAGCAATATCCTCCCGGCTGGCACAAGGCTCATCCCTTTCTATGATCGGACCGAGCTGGTGAATGCCGCCATTCAGACCGTACGCAACGCGTTGATCGCAGGAATTGTCCTGGTGGTCTTCGTCTTCTTCTTCTTCCTGGGCCATGTGCGCAGCGCCCTCGTCGTGACTGTCGCGTTGATCGTCATTCCGCTCATGACCTTTATCGTGATGGAATGGCTAGGGCTATCGGCCAACTTGATGACGCTGGGCGGGCTGGCCATCGCCATCGGCGTGATTGCGGACGGGTCGGTGGTCGTGGTGGAAAATGTCTATCGGCTCCTCGCTCAGAACCACGGCACCATGCGGAAGAGCAGCTTGGAAGTTATTCTTCAGGCGACCAAAGAAGTGGGTCGGCCGATCCTCTTTGGCATTCTAATCATTAGCGTCGTGTTTCTGCCGCTCATGACCTTGCATGGAATGGAAGGAAAGATGTTTGCGCCGTTGGCCTATACGCTGGTGATCGCGCTTCTTGCTTCGGTTCTGGTGACGCTGACCCTCTCACCGGTGCTCGCGTCGCTCTTCCTCCGCGGAGATCACCTACAAGAGACGCGCCTGACGCTCTGGATGAGGCGGCGCTATCTGCCGGTGTTGCAATGGACGCTCCGGCACCGAAGCCTTGTTCTATCCGGTTCCGTGGTGATCGTGTTGTGCAGCCTCGCCCTCATTCCATTCGTGGGGCGGGAATTCATTCCGCTCCTTGAAGAAGGGGCCCTGACCCCCCAGGTCGTGAGGCTTCCGAGCGTGTCACTCGCCGAGTCCATCGAGTTGGAGAAGCAAGCCCATAAGGTCATGTTGGAATTTCCGGAAGTGAAGATGGCGGTGAGCAGGATCGGGCGGGCCGAAATTCCGTACCATCCGGAAGAACTGTATGAGAGCGATCCGATCGTGTCATTACACGACCGGAGTAGCTGGAAGACGGCAAAGACTCAATCGGGACTGACCGATGCCATCCGCCGGAAGCTGGCGGAGATTCCCGGCATTTCCATCCTCATGAGTCAGCCGATACAGGAACGGGTCGATGAGCTGATTTCCGGCATCAAGACCGAATGTGCCATCAAGCTGTTCGGGGACGATCTCGATGTGCTTCGTGACAAGGCGGAGGAGATTGCCGCTTTGATGCAGCAGATCAAGGGCGTGAAGGATATCAAGGTCGAACAGATCGCCGGCCAGCCCTATCTCATCATCGACATCGATCGGCAAAAGATCGCCCGCTACGGTATCAATGTGGCCGACGTGCAGGAGATTATCGCAACCGCCGTCGGGGGCAAGGTGGCGACTCATGTGTACGAGGGCGAGCGGCGGTTTCAATTGACGCTTCGGTTTCCGGAACCGCAACGCAACAGCATCGGCACTATCGGGGAGATTCGGGTGAAATCAGCATCCGGCGCACTGATCCCGATGAGCGATCTCGCCACGATCGAAATGCGCGAGGGTCCGGCCCGCATCAGCCGCGAGCAGGTGAAGCGCCGCATCTACATCGGCTTCAATGTCGTCGGGCGGGACATCGGCGGCGTCGTGGATGAAGGCAGAAAGAAGCTGGCGACGCAGATCCATCTACCGGTGGGGTACGGCGTTGTGTGGGGTGGAGCATTCGAGAACATGGAACGGGCTAACGCACGACTCATGGTCGTGGTGCCCGTCACGCTGGGACTCGTCTTCTTTCTGCTGTTTTGGGCATTCCATTCTTTGCGCTATGCCACGTTGATCATCCTCAATCTCCCCTTCGCATTGCTCGGCGGTGTGGTTTCTCTATGGCTGAGCGGGCAGTACTTGAGCGTGCCGTCCTCCATCGGGTTCATCGCGCTGTTCGGACTCGCGGTAGCGAACGGAATCGTGCTCGTTTCATATATCAACCAGTTGCGCCACGAAGGGAAGCAGATGGACGAGGCGATTCTGACCGGTTGCAGCCTGCGTCTTCGACCGGTCGTCATGACTATGATGACGACATTGCTTGGTCTCTTGCCGCTCGTACTGGCTCAAGGGATCGGGGCTGAGGTGCAGCGGCCGCTCGCGACTGTCGTGATCGGCGGGCTCTTTACCTCGACGGCCTTGACGCTGGTGGTGCTGCCAGCACTCTATAGTGTGTTTGGTGGGCGTGAGGTGGGAAAAGAGGAGGCACCGGAATGGGAGTGAGGGAGAGCGGTTGGAAAGGTGAAGCATTTCTATGGCGCCATGATGCGCAGATAACATAACAACATTTTGAACAGGTACGTTAGCGCCGCGTGCTCCTATAAGGCTGCGCCAGGGTGGCGCAATGCCGTCGCACGCTACATGACCTCAAGATGAGTGCAAACGTGCTATGGCGTCATGGAAACGCTCCATCCTTCCACCCGCTAAGGAAGTGGAGTTGAGAAGGGAAGGCGTGCTGTTGTTAGGTACAGATCGTTCCATGCGCGCAGTCAGGGGTCGACGATACCGCGCTCCCAATTGGAATGAAAGTGTTTGGGAGGAGTATTAGTTACGGCCGTCCGAGTGTTCGTTGCATGGAAGGTCAGGCATCAATCTTGTAAGTGTTATCAGGTAAGCGTGCAGGACATGTTCAGGCTTCCTATGTTTTCAGACGGGTGAGATCGGATGTACCTGGTGATCATAATTTGGGAGGGGGGTCCATGAGACACATGCTGGTGAGAATGACTCTGTTGTGCCTCTTCATGGCTTCGGGGGAGGTTGCACATGCCGCAGAAAGTGGATCGCAGGCCGATACACTGGATCAGCAGATGGTGTTGGTGTCTGCCGGGAAGTTCACGAGGGGAAGCAATCACGCGGATGACGAAAAACCCGCACGGAGGATCTACCTCAATGCCTTCTACATGGATAAGTACGAGGTGACGGTGGGACAGTATGCCAGGTATCTGAAGGTAACGGACATGGAGGAGCCACCGGACTGGAGCATTATGAATCAACCGCAACATCAAAGACGCCCGGTCGTCAACGTGACGTGGGAGGATGCGGTCAATTACTGCAAATGGGCCGGTAAGCGCCTACCGACGGAAGCGGAGTGGGAGAAGGCGGCGCGAGGAACAGATGCGCGGATCTATCCCTGGGGGAATGAAGCGCCGACTCGACTCCATGCGAATTTTGGAAGAAAGGATTGGGATGATCACCAGGCGTTAACTCCCGTTGGGTCGTTCGAGGCCGGGAAAAGTCCCTATGGCATCTACGATATGGCCGGTAATGCCTGGGAATGGGTCTTCGATTGGTACGGGAATCAGTTTTATAAGAAAGGTCCTGAAAAGAACCCCATCGGGCCGGCAAAAGGCGACACGAAGGTCGTGCGGGGCGGGTCGTGGCTCTATGTTCCCGAATTTCTACGCACCTCTTTCCGTTTCAATGCCGATCCATCCGGTCAGCAGTTCGGCTATGGGTTCCGTTGCGCGAAGACTCCGTAACCGCCGATCGGTCGGTGTGACGAGTGGACAGCGTCTGCCTCACGAGGCGTGGCTCAGCGATATTTGGCGAAGCAGATCAAGTCGAGGTGGTCATAATGGTTTGGGAGAAGAGTTTCGGCCTTGTATCCAAGGTCCATGAAGAACTGAATGTTTTTGGCCGTGCGCAGCATAGTGCAGGCGTAAAACTTATGGACATCGGTCGTCGCTCGTTCGATCTCGTGAATCAGCGCCTTCCCGACTCCTTGCCCCTGGTACGTGGGACTGACGGAAAGCAACCGGATGACACAGACACCGGCTACGGTCCAATAACGTACGGAGCCGACGATCTCTCCTTCCGCCTCGGCCACGAAAATATGCTTCTCTCTCGCATCTTCTTTCAGACTTTCAAGAGTTTCCGTTGTCCAACCGCTGAGAGTGTAGATGCCGGCATATGCTTCGAAGGCCTCCCGTTGCACCTGGAGGAGTGCAGGAAAATCTACCTCGGTTGCCGGTCTGATATGAACCACGACAGAGATCCTGGGTTCGCGAAGCGCTTTCCATTTCATAGCGGAAGGAGACGAGATTCGCAAGGACGATTGACTCGATATTGATAGGTGTGAGACGGGGCATCTCGTGCCGCCCCATACTATTGCGGTCGGATACCTAATGGAGGTTCTATGCTGAAAGAAGTGGCAGGAGATATTTTGCACACAGGGGCAGCAATGGTGGCGCACGGTGTGGCCCCCAACGATGGTTACACGAACGGTCTAGCGTTGTCACTGAGGCAACAGTGGCCCGCCATGTATAAAGATTTCAGGCATTATTGTCAGACTTATACTCCGAAGACCGGTGAACTGTGGGCCTGGGCGGGCGCCGGTGGAGTGCGAATCGTGAGTCTGTTTACTCAGGAACCAGCTCCCAGCCATGGAGCCAAGCCTGGGAAAGCCACGATCGAGAACGTTAATCACTGTCTCAAAGCCCTCTCCAAGTTTGTTGAACAGGAGAAGGTTAAGAGCCTTGCGCTCCCTCGTTTGGCGACCGGTGTTGGTGGACTTGACTGGAAGGACGTGAAGCCGTTGCTTGAAAAACATCTCGGCCACTTGTCCATTCCGGTCTATGTGTATGGCGCCTATCAACCAGGCGTTCATGCAACGGAGGGATGAAGTCTCGCTGTCCGGTCGGAGTGGCTTGATCGGGCGAGTCGACGATTGCGGAACGCGTCTCCTTGGAAGGTCCTCATTGGACATCCGCAATGGTGACTATTTGGCATGTCCTCAGAGGAAAGCAGGAGTTGCTCGATCAGAGGGTGGCGCGATGCTTCTCGTCACAACGTAGATAGAACGATTGGCTACACAGGGAGGGAATAGATGATGCGTATGGATCAACGCCATCTCAGCATGGGCTTATTGGCATTGGCATTGGTTGTGTCCGGCTGCGCTGCGAAGCGAGCGCAACCGCTTTCCGCTGACTGTCCTGATATTGCCGAAACCGGGCGGCTCAACGTCCTCACATTGAATGGTCTATACGATGCTCCGGCCGCTATTCGGGCCAAGGGCTGGACTGACATCGCGCAGTTCGCCGTGGCGAACAATGTTCATGTGCTCATGTTGCAGGAAGCGGTGTTGACTGATGTCGATCGACTGCAAGAGTTGTTGGGAACCGCCGATAGCGCCCGAGACCTTCAGCGAGTCCTGAACGAGCGTAGTGCCGAGCCCTACGAACTACGCGTCGCCTGGGAAAGCGGCGTCCCGTTCGTCTTGTCCACGGCCAATGCGATGCTGAGTCGTTGCAACATCACGCGCCACTTTTCCGCGTTCTTACCGATCGAGTCGGAGGAGGTTTTTGAGGGAGTCACAGTCAAGATCACCCGCAATGTGCAGGTGGCTCAATTGACTATTCCGGGATATGGGAATTTCCATATCTACAATACGCACCTCTGCTCGGCCTGTGCGACTGAGGCGCTCCAACAGCAAGTTGATGCGCTCTTGGCGTTTATGCAGCAGGTGGAGGGGAAGTCCTCCGGGAATCATCTTGTCCTCGGAGGAGACTTCAATCTGGATCTCGCAAAGGGACTACCAGAGCAGGCCGTGTACGAGACCATGACGAGAGCCGGCCTTCGAGATATCTACGCGGGCTATCGCCGGACCCAATTCGGCGAGGCGCCTGAAGCACTCTGCCGGCAGGGTGTAGCTGATGTCCACTGCACGATTGGAACAAGTCCCGTTCAAGGGCTTATCGACAGCCGAACCGGCGCGGCATTACCCAAGCCGCAACGAATTGATTACCTCTTCATGTCGGGTACGGATACTGTGATGACCACTAGGGTAGTCTTCAATCCAGGCAATGATGCAACTGGTCCGATCAATCCAACTGAACCGTCAGTATCAGACCATAGCGGCGTCTTCGCTCAGATTATCCTGAACCGATAACGATAGACAGTCTTCTGATTGACGCCAGCTGTTTACCGACTCGATTCTTGTCGTGTGTGTTTTTCTAAGGCACTCTGATCCATCAGGTCTCTTTGGTTTTTTTGGTTCAACCATACAATCGAGAGAAACCACCGGTCCATGATACTTCACTAATCACACTTTACGTCTCACGAGTTCTGTCGTTACATGAAGGGGTGCGGTGAGAGAGCCACCGACACGATTCTGTGTAGGAAGAGGTTCGTGAATCTTATACAAGACAAGGCGAACGCGGGCCTTCATCCGGCTGCGGACACCCCCTTCCCTTCTGTGCTAGCATAGGCCAGATTCCTTCAGGTCGCCCGTCTGGCCGGACCCGGCGAAGGGTGTACCGACAGGCCGTCATACGTTCATCGCCAAGGTCACAAACATGTCGCTGATACCTGAAGCTCTCAGACACCGCCTGATTCAACTCCGGAGAGTACTCCATCAGTACCCAGAGCTGAGCGGACAGGAAACGAACACCGCCGCCGTGATCAGCAAATTTCTTCAGGGTCTCGGCATTGAATGCCGTACCAATGTGGCGGGTCATGGCGTCGTTGCGGACATCCCTGGAAAGGCCGGAGTTCGTTGTGTGGTGCTGCGGGCCGACACGGATGCGCTCCCCATTCAAGAGGAAACCGGCCTCGAGTTCGCCTCGGTGCATGACGGCATCATGCACGCCTGCGGCCACGATGGGCATACCACGATGTTGCTCGGCGCCGCTGCGCTACTATCCCAAGAGAAAGACCTACCTGCACCGGTTCGATTGCTTTTTCAGCCGGCTGAAGAAAAAGGGACCGGCGCCATCTCCATGATCAAGGAAGGCGTGCTTGAGGGGGCTGGTCTCATTTTCGGCGGGCATCTGGATCGCCATTACCGTCCCGGCACCATTGTGGTGAGCGAAGGAGCAGTCAACGCCTCTTCCGATAACTTTACAGTTGAGATCATCGGACAAGGAGCTCATGGCGCCAGGCCTCACGAGAGCATCGATGCTGTTGTGGTGGGGAGCCTGATGATCATGGCGCTGCAAACCATCGTCTCACGCGAGGTCGATCCCGCCCGTCCTTCAGTTGTTTCAGTCGGCCAGTTTCACGCAGGGACCGCACCGAACGTCATTGCAGGACAGGCTACGTTGGAAGGAACGGTACGAGCGCAAGATCCGACGGTTCGCCAACAACTGCTCAATTCGGTTCGCCGCATTGCGGAGTCGATCGCGCAGTTGCATGGTGCGAAGATTCACATTGTGGTCACAGAAGGCACGCCGCCGCTTGTCAATCTTCCAGAGCTGGCCGGCCTTGCGCGTCGTGCGGCCGTTGACGCAGTCGGGGAAGGGAATGTACTACCACTGAAGACAGCCAACATGGGAGCGGAGGACTTCAGCTACTACCTAGAGCGAATTCCAGGCGCCTATGTTCGATTCGGCAGCCAAGTCCCTGGCCGGGAAGGTTTTCCGGCGCATTCCAGCAAGTTCGACTTCGATGAAGAAGCTTTGGCCGTAGGCGCGGCCTATTATCAGGCCATCGCCAAGATCGCCGGCCGGCAACTCCAGAAGCAAGCGGCGTCCATCTGATCCGCCGCAACGGTGCGATCATGCTTAGAATCCGAGAAGCCCGCGAAGAAGATGTGGGCCAGATCCGCGAGATCTTTCTGGCGGTGTACGGCGTCGACTACCCGCATCGCGAACTCTATGACGAACTCTGGCTGAAGCGCTCCGTCTTCACAGATGACGCACTGATTCTTGTGGCTGAAGACCAGGATGCAGGACGTGTGGTGGGCACGGCGTCCGTCTTGTTCGACTTCGGGGCCCACTCCGATCTAGTCGGAGAGTTCGGCCGCCTCGCCGTGCATCCCGATTATCGTCGGATGCAGGTCGGAAAGCTCCTCATGGACAAGCGGCTCGAGGCCATCAAGAACCGTCTGCATGTGGGGCTCGTCGTCGCACGCACCGTGCATCCATATGCTCAGCGCATCAGTCTGGCCCAGGGATTCATTGCCACCGGCTTTTTGCCGCTCAAGCACTTCTTTCGCCACCGGGAGAGCTTCGCACTGCTGGCTCGATATTTCGCCGACGCCCTGACCCTGCGTCGCAATAATCCTCGAATCATCCCTGAGGTCTATGCCTTAGCCAATCTCGTGATGAGCCAGCCACCCTTCACACCGGACTTTATCGTGGACGAAGACTCGGCATCTTACCCGACCGGCGGCGACTATCGACTCGAACAGCTGCAAGCGGAGGGCTATCCAGCTTTGCTGCGTATTGAGCGAGGTCGAGTGAGGAATCGCGAGATTTTTGGGCCCATGCGGCTGGACTATGGCTTCTTCAAGCTGCAAGCTCGTCAGACCAATTACTTTCTTGCCCGATCCGGCGGCCAAATCGTCGGGGCGGTCGGCTATACCATGGACTCGGTTGAACACATTGTGCGAGTGTTCGAGCTCATCGCACTGGCCGACGACGTGGTGCGATTTCTTCTGGCCGAACTGGAACGTAAGTGTCGGGAGGAGATGGAGATCGAGTACACTGAGATCGATGTCAGTGCGTACGCGCCTCGCATGCAACGGACATTACTGGAACTGAATTTTCTCCCGGTCGCGTATGTGCCTGCCATGGTGTTCTATCACGTGGAGCGGCTCGATATTGTGAAGATGGTGCGTTTGAACAAGTTGCAAGATTTGGGACCGCTCGGTCTGACTGAACCGGTGCAAGCCGTTGCCGACATCGTGATGCGGGGGTTTTCGACGTGCGTCATCGCACCTCGCATGGCACAGGCGATCCAAGAAGTTCCGTTGTTTCATGGTATGAACACCGAACAGGCGATGAGGCTGGCTGGAGTCTGCACCGTGAAGACCATACGAGCGGGTGAACGGCTCTTTGACGGCCATGATCCAGCAGACCGGCTCTACGTGCTGCTTCAGGGGCAAGTTACGATCAGTAGTGGATCTTCTTCGCGCATCATCGGTACCGTGCATACCGGAGAGACTTGCGGGGAAGTGTCGCTTCTCTCGGCGAGACCCCACTCCGCCACGGCAACGGCCGTGAATCAGATCGAGGTCGCTGAACTACTCCGGCGAGACCTGGAGGATCTCATTCGACGTCGCCCGGATATCGGCGTGATCATCTACCGCAACTTGGCCGTCGGACTCGGAGACAAGCTCCTGCGCTCAGGAGATCGGAAGCAGGATCAAGAGCGGAATGAAACCGAGAGCGTTCCTCTTCCCTAGGAGAATCTCTGATACGGGACGTGGCCAGACCAGACCAGACGGCTTCGGCAGTCGCTGTTTCCCACGGGCGCGACGTTGACGCAAGGATGTATCAGCCTGGGACAGACGGTCAATAGAGGACACACTGCCGTTCAGGCGGCTTCGCAGCTCTGTTCAGAGTCTCTGGATCTTCTCGATCTTTGGGGGGTACGCCGATTATTTTGAATCACATCGTCGACGATCATTCCACAATTGACGCAGCGCCAACCATGAAAGTCCGACGACGACCCAATCTCAACCGCGATACTGTCGTCACTGACGGCAAGACCGTTGCATCGTAGGCAATTCATTGTTCATCTCCTTGGGGGTCGTCCCTTTCAACCTGAGGAGTCGGGTCCTGGGTTCCAGTCGCATGCATTGTGCGCTCCATCCGCGCGGCGTGAAGCAACACCGTTCCATCTTGGAAGCCACGGGAATACCGCTCCTGGATCTCTGGAGGGCATAGCCGATAGGCATGACTGTGGTCACCACGCATCAGGGCATCGCGCAACCCGTCCTCTTCTGCGCGCCATCCGTCTGCCTCCTGATCTGTATTGGCTTGTGCGGACTGGCGACGGCACCAGTCAATGCGAACAGTGATGGAGTTTGTTGTGTGTTCCATATTTCACCCTTGTTAGGTATTCCAGGCTGCCTACAAGTCGGAAAGGCAAGTTGAATGCCAAGAGAGGAAAGATCCGAGAAACACATCGTGATGATTCACCTCATTCGTTAGGTTTGTACGTAATTGTAACGAGTTACCGTCAAGAGCCGTGTCGGTGACAATAAGAAGTGCGGATACCAGAGTAGTCGATGAAAGTGTAGGAGGTGAAGGGTGCAGAGATTAGTGTTTCATAATGATACTAGGTAAAACCCTAGCTTGATGGCCTGGGAGCACAAGGGTTAGTAAGGATTCAAACATGAACGGCCCTTCCACATGGGCCACTGTATTCGGATCGACGTAATGGTGCCCGTGCGTGTTCCGTCACAATCGGGTATAGTGGTCGCCAAGGACTTAGGGCTGAAGTGGTCTGTGACGATTCATTGAGCGAATGAGCAGTCTGTCTATGGAGCAAGGAGTTGTGATGGATAAGCATGCGGGTGGAGCTGTTAAAGATTTTATGCATCGCTACTTGGAGGTAGTTCCACAGGACTCGACGGTTACAGCCGCAGCCGAGCGGATGGCTGTCCGGCGGATCGGCTGTCTGTTGGTGGATTCGGAGGATCCCAAGCGGGGACCGGTTGGGATTATGACGGAGGCGGATCTCGTACGGAAAGTGCTCGCAGTGGGTTTAGATCCTATGGCTACGATGGTGGATCATGTCATGGTGAATCCGATTTTGACGATCGATGGGGCCCACTCCATGTTGGATGCCAGCCAGTTGATGGAAACCCACCATGTGCGTCATCTCTGTGTGGCGGAAGCCGGTGAGATTGTCGGAATCGTCTCGGTGCGGGATCTCGTGCGATCGTTTGTGGATGCGGAGAGCGGTCCCGTCTGCGACCTTGACAACGTGTATCGCCCGCTGAGCGTCCTGATGGCGACCGGGCTCGCGACAATCCAGAGCGACGCGTCTCTTTGCGCGTCCGCTAAGCTCATGCGGGAGAAGCGGATCGGGTCATCGCTGACGATCGAGGCTGGCGAGATCGTCGGCATCGTAACCGAGCGCGATTTGGTCTGGAAAGGGCTCGCTTGCAACCGAGATCCAGATAGCACTCACGTGAGTGCGGTGATGAGTTCCCCTCTACTGGGCATCGATGTGAATCGCACCATACGCGATGCTAGTAAAGCGATGGCCGAACAGAGTGTACGTCACTTGGCCGTGACGGAAAGCGGCAAGATCGTCGGGGTGCTCTCTATACGGGACTTGGTAAAAATGGTCTCCATCAGGGATCGGCCTAGATTTCTCGCTAAGAAATAGCCGGACGCTGGCGCTCACTCCATGAGCAGGGTGGCCAGCTCAGGCAACCAGGGGAGTATCACCACACCTAGAAAAATGGACAGAGCAACGATTGAAGCGACCAGCTCCTCATCAAGGTCTGTTTCTGCGGCCAGGATGACAGAGCTGACCGCCGATGGCATTGCTGCCACGAGGATGACAACCGCTCGTTCCAGTCCCGTCAAATCCAGCCAGCGAGCTGCCGCCAATCCAAGCAATAGTCCGCCACCCATTCGCACCGCAACACCTAATGTTGCGAGCCACGCAGTTCGGCGGATCGCGGAGAAACTGATCGACAGTCCGAGCACTAAACTGGCGAGTGGAGTGGTGGTGAAATGCAGGGGCCTGAGTATTTCAACCAGCCAGTAAGGCAGGTGATAGCCTGATACTTTCACCGTGATGATACAGATCAGTGCCCAGAGGGGTGGAGAAGAAAGGAAGCGGAGTACGGCCGATTTTGGTGTGACAGCGTGTGCGCCATGCCAGACGGCTAAGCCGTAGAGGACGGTGAGAGTCAGCGTGGTTTGTCCGAGGTCGAAGAGCACGGCTTGAGTCAATCCTTCGTTGCCGAACGCCGCGAGGATGACGGGAAAGGCAAAGTACACAGAATTGATCGAACCGGTGGCCAATAGGAACCCGCCTTGCGTTTTGCGAGATAGCTGTAATAAATGGGCAAGGAACCAGGCGCAAACAACCATCGGGAGGGTGATGAGGCAGGCGGCCAACGGGATTTTCCAGACTGTGGGTGCGAGTGGTACAGGATCCAGCGAGACGAGAATCGTCGCTGGGAGACTGACCGAAAACACGAACGTCGCCAATCGTTCTGCATGGTTCTTGCTCAGGATGGCACGGGATCGAAGGAAGGCACCAATGACGAAGATCGCGATAAAGATCTGAAGAGAAAGCGGCATAGCGGTCGAAGTACTGGAACGAATCATGCCTCCCTTTAAGAGACAGATACAACTGGTTCAACGGATCTCGCTATCCAGGGAGATGGATTCTTTTGCTCTTGGCACGTAGAGGCGACTTGTGCAAGAAAACAAGAAGTCGTAGGTATCTCAACCACACCCTATGAGACAAAACGCGGGTTAGGAAAAAGGAACTGGATAAGGTCAAGGGGTATGTCAAACAAACCACGACGTTCTCCGGATCTTCCCAAGGCGGCGGTTGAGGCGTTGCGGCATGGGAACCTGATCGAGGCGATCAAGGTCGTTCGTCAGGAACGCAATATCGGTCTGACAGAGGCGAAAGGGGTGGTGGAGGCCTATCTCGCCTCCCAACCAGCGCTTAAGAAGAAGATGGACCAGGTGCTAGCCACGGCGCAACAGCGATTCATCCGTTGGCTGGTCAGTATACTGGTGCTGGCTGCAGGGGTTGCGTATCTCGTGATGCAAGGACCATGAATCCGCGTACGGCGACACTCAAAATTGTTGAGCGTAGAGGTAGGGTTCGTATTATTGAATGCCCCCATAGGCTTGATGGCTCGCTACGGGCGCAATGGCGCAAAGGAATGGGGTCGGGTTCGTGGCTGGTCTTTTATCAAGTTGAGTGTTGAGTGAAGATAAAAGTGGTCTGAGCTTGTTCAATTTGTCTTCGTGAGAGAGAGCCGTGGCGCATATGGCTGAAGTCCTGCACGTCAGTACCACCGCTCGCAAACAGGTCATGGATCTGACGGAGCAGGTTGAGGCGGTGATCCGGAAGGCGAAGATGCAGGAGGGGCTCTGCGCGCTCTTCATCACCCACACGACTGCCGCATTGACGACGGGGGAGATCGGGGAGGGGACGGAACAGGATTTTCTTCAAGTGGTGGAGCAGATGATTCCGCGCATTCACTTTCGGCACGCCCATGATCCCTCTCATGCCTGGTCCCACATGGCTTCGTCGATTCTGGGCCCATCCCTCACGATTCCGGTGTCAGTCGGCAAGCTGGTACTCGGCACTTGGCAATCCGTGATGTTGGTCGAACTGGACGGTCCGCGCGAACGAACAGTGCACGTGACAGTGTTTCTGTCCTGACTTCAGCCTGCTAAGCGTAAGCGCGAAAAACAGCGTTGCACTCGGATGTTCCCCGATGAGTCATGGGGAGGAAGGGGGTGTCGATTATCTGGTGACGCGCCCTGAAGCCGCCCGAGGCCGAGCGGTGTGGGCTTACACCAGCTTGACCTCGATCGGGTTGGCTTACGCTTCTTTTCTGTAGCGTCGATACTCGATGGTTACTGGGACGATGGCCTCTTTTGGCCCAAAGGCCTTCACTGTCCAGTAGGAGACCAGGAAGGCTGTGAACAACCCACCCATTGCGATCGATCCTTCAATCAGACTATGCATCATTCCTCACCTCTTTTCCGACCATAAGATGTCACACGATCCTACTGTCGTGAGAGGCACAGCCGGAGCAAAGGATTCAAGCTGCGTGGTGGCGGTCTTACTCAGAAGTCAGCAATTTGAACGACAGCACATCCAACATTCATGCGGGTTACAGGGCTGTTTATGTTGTCTAAGTTACTGACTTCTGAGTAAGCGAGGCAGTGGATGGCGAAGAAATGGAGTGCAATGGATACACAGGGAGGTTTTGCAGTACACTTACTCACTTACAAAGGCTAAGAGGAAATTGCCGTGGTATGAAGCCCGGCCTCGGTAAACATCACAGGCGCAGTACCCTTCGCGCTTCCTCAGGCGAGACGGTGGTGCGGAATTGGAGGCATCTAATGAATGATCAAGACACACAACGTGCAGTAGGGATTCTCAACCGGATTATGGAGCACGAGTTAGCGGGAGTCGTGCGCTATATGCATTACTCACTCATGATCTACGGCTATAACCGCATTCCTATCGTGTCTTGGCTCAAGAGTAATGCCGACGAAAGCCTTGCCCATGCACATAAAGCCGGAGAACTGGTCACCTTACTTGGTGGCCACCCATCGCTGAAAATTGGGACGCTCTTGGAAACTGAGAAGCATGACGTGGGGGATATTCTGCGGGAAAGCTTGGAGCACGAGAAGGGCGCCATCGACGCGTATTACGAACTGCTGAAGATCGCTGAAGGAAAGTCCGTCCTGTTGGAAGAATTTGCACGAGAAATGATCGTTGGCGAAGAGTTGCACCTTGACGAGGTGAACAAGATGCTGCGCAAGTCGGGTGATGTCCAGCCATTTCGCTCCTAAGCCTTCACACAATCGGGAAAGACACTCGTGCAGACAACATTGTTCGCCTTATCGCATGGCGGGTGATGTGCTTCGTTGATGGAGGTGCCGATGCGGCGATATGGCAAGGTGAATGTGCGTATTGGTCTTGGCCTGGTCTTGTGCTCGGTGTTGGGGGTTGGGGTGGCCGTGGCCAAGGTGCAAGTGTTGCCGGAGACGACGTTGTTGGTGGAGGGGAAGAAGCTCACCGGCCAAAAACGCCTGCTTGGCCATCCGGTTGTGAAAGAGCTGCTTGCCTCGTTCGAACGGGCTGAAACGGCATTGCGCAAGGAAGATATGGATGCCCTCATGAAATTTTATGCGTCGACCTATGACTACCATGGGTTGAAAGAAACCGATGTCCGACGTGTGTGGAGCGAGGTGTTTGAGCATTACAAGGCTCTGGAGTCACTCCATCTGTTCTCCGATATCAAGGTCGTACCGGTGAATAATGAACTGCGCCTGGAAGTGACCTGTACGGGCGGGTTGTATGGCACCGACGAACGCACGGAGAATCGCATCACACTCGACAGCTGGTTTCGCGAAATTCACTATCTGGTGAAAGAAGACGGTGTTTGGCGATTCCTCGGGAATGCCGGCGAGGTTCCGACTGGCGCCCCCTTCGCATCTGCGCCGCACCACCCGCTCTTCTAACGCATCACCTCTTACGAGAGCACGCCTGTCGGAGGTGGGCCATTGAAATCAGGAAGACGTGAGCAGGTCGTTTCTGGTACACTCCCCTTCCATTATGACCGAAGAATCTCTTCAACACAGTTTTCCTAAGAAGGCATTAGAAGCTCTGTCGCAAGGCGATAGAGACGAAGCGATCAAGCAGGTTATGCTTGAGAGAAGCATGAGCCGAGAGGAAGCGAGGGAGCTGATCGGGAGCTTTCTCCTGACGCAACCTTCGCTGCTTCGGAGAATGAAGGACACCCAGTCCGAGGCCAAATGGGGTCGCATGGGTTGGTTGATCCTGTTCCAGGCGATCGCGGTTGCCGTTGGGTACTTCCTGTTTTTTCACGACCAGTGGTGAGCACACCTGCCTTGGCAGGAGCGTGACGGTGGTCTCCGACTGGTCTTTTTAGCTTTTCCTCTACTAAGCTCTACAGAGTGTGGGCTCCCCACATTCGTCGAAACCTTGCCATTGCCTGATCTCGTTACACCGACTTCCATGAATAGGGTGAGAGCTTTTGATGCTCCAGTTGGCTATAGATCAGAAAGCTGAAGAGGGTTCTTTGTCTACAGCATGTTGGGGCATGAGAGTCCATGAGCCGCATATATGGGTAGAAGTAATTGCCGAATCTGATGGCGCGGAAAGAGTCTGTCTAGAAGATCGTCTGCAGAGTAAGCCACGGTTCCTGAGGCATGAGCAAATATAACGCGTCAAACCACTAGCAATTTCCGGGTCTATTCTGATTAAGTGATGATGGTTAGATTAGGTGCTTCTGCCGAAGAGGTTTTCTCTCTCTATACCTAAGAAACACGCGCAGACGAATTGAACTGAATGGGGCTAATGGGATCGATGAACTTTGTAGTGGAGATTTCAATCCGGGAGATCGATAAACGATGATTCCCTACCAGGGATGAGATGATCGAAACAACGGACAAAATCAGCGGGCACGGTGGGATATTTGTCCAATGCGCTTCAGATATTGCCGAAGGCACAATAACCTCACGATATAAATAAAGGCAATGCAGAATACAGTCAGCAAGAGCCAGGTGATGGCTGATCACACGGTCACGGTGAGTCGCCTTGAAGAGGTTGTCTCGACGGCGGATGAATTTGATCGAGTCGTCTCGCAGGCCTTGCCGGTTTTATTGGATCGGGCCACGGGCTATACCAAGCGGTTTCTACGGGAAACCGGCCAGTGGAATGATGATATCGAGCATGAGAAATTTGCGCTCCGTTGGGGTTCCGAATATCTTGAACGGTTCATGGTCTGTGGACGTAGTGAAGTTCCTGTCGGCCATTATTTCTGTTCGATTCGTTGGTTGCCAAGCAGCACAGTAAGCCGGAGCCGTTTTGTTATCACCCGGACCTCCTGAGACCGCTTGGAAGGTTTCTCGATGGGCTTGTTGCAAGAGCAGTGGTCAGCCGTGATGCGCTGATTGCGTTGTATCACCACTCGTATGGGTGGGGTGCTGGGGAAGTGATTGCGGTGACTGGGCTCAATGGGCTGGAAAGCCAGCGCATCTATAAGAATTTTCGGCGATGGCGTGAGAGTGGATGGCAACGAACGATGGATGAGATCGGTCTCACGAAGACAGAGTTGGCGGAATTGGCCGGTCAACAACAACGCCATCGGCAACGATTCAATGGCGAAGCAGAACGCCTGATCAGGGTTGCCCAGGCACATTACCGAAAAAGTGAACCGGATCATTATCCCTGTCTTTCGCGTCCACAATGGAGAGAAATGTTCGCTCAAGGCTACGGGTGTGATTACCGAATTTGGCATCTCGCGCTGTGCCTAGACTGTATACAAACTGCTTGGGGATTGGGTTCCAACGGGTCGTTGACCGAAGAAAAGCCACGTCTGGAATTGTTAGTACGACCCTAGGCTGGGTCTGTGGTGTATGCAGTGCCGGGCATGAAGCTGCAGTATAGAGAAAAGGAAGTCAGGAGGCTGATATGGGTTACGAAGAGGATTTGGAAGCGTATCGATCACAACTCCTTCAATCATTGAGCAGCCGACCCAACCGCTCGGTCTCCGGCGTGTTGGACCCGATACAGGTGTATGTGAATGAACGGCGGGTTGGTGAGCTTGAGGGCGCCGGGATGGATGCGACGCTGCATGCCAAGAGTCTCGATCACATCGAGACGATACAGCTCCGAACGGAAGACGGAACTCTCCTAGGCGGGTTAGTGGCATCTGAATATGGGTATCGGACGAGCCGCATTCAGCTTTCGTCCGATGCGGTCGAGCTGTGTGTCCACAATACAGCCCAAGGCGGATCGCTTAGTGCCGTATTTATTCCTAAACCGAGTTTTTGGAGTCGGATTTGGAGTCGGATGGGGAAAACTCTTACCGACGTAGCCGACAGACTAGCGATTCGGCGTCCAGACGCAGCGATCGCTCACAGTATGCGGACGGTCGCCTTCACGCAAGCTTTGTTGGCGGTCATGGTGGTTGGACTGGTGCTTGATCGAGTAGCGACCTGGATGGGCCCGGAACAGATGATGACTACGGGGATACAACCAGAAGCGCTCCGGACCGTCTCGGTTACTGAAATGGAAAAGCTGGAACAGCAGTTGGGTGAACTCGCGCGGATGCAGCAGAAGGTTGGGGAGGCTTTGGATTTTCAGCAGAAAGGGATGGCGCAACTCCACCTATCCATGGCTAAACTGTCGTCGAGCCAAGAGTCTGTGGCGTCCAAGGTCGTCATGGTCAAGGAAGAGATGGAGAAGCCCCAGGAAAACCTTGAACCTGAGACGGCTCGCACGACACCTCATCATCCTGCCAACAGGGGAGTGGTGGATCAAGAGCAGCTTGAAGTGGCGATCAGAAGCCTCACGGAAGACAATGCCAAGTTATCAAGAGAGGTGGCCAGTCTGGAAGAGCATAATCAGACTCTGGCGGCCAAGCTTCACACGGCGAGTGTGAACGCATCGAAGGCCGTCGATCCAAACCCGGAGCGTTTGCTGGCGACTCGAGGGGATGTGGCGAGAACAAATCAGTCATTGCAGGTGGCAGAGAGTCTACAGAACTCTCCGATGCAGCCGTTCCTCTTCTGGGTCACTTTCAGTGAGGGAACCAGTCAGGAAAGTATCGACCAGTGGGTCCATGAAAAGAAGGGTCATAAAGGAGTGTTAAACGAAGGTTGGCAGGAAGTACGGATTGTTCCCCCGGCAGTCCCTCCCGATCGATTTCTTGAGCAAATCAGAGGAGAGAAAATCGTAAAGGCCGCGCGGATCCCTGAGTAAGAGATCGCTCCGCACGATGGGCGTTGCCCTTGTATCGTTGCGGAAGACTTGGTACGCCGCGACGGCCATAGAGGTCGAGGTCTCTCCCCATCAGTGATCGCTATGGCTATGTATGAGGGTTCTTGTCCGATGCAGGTTCAAATGGCCCCACGAAAACTCAGGAATCATTCCCCTATCGGACGGGTAGCCGTTGTAAGGCCGAACGGCAAGTCAAGTTTCGGCGACTGGACATATTTCGGTTGGATTCAAGAGGTTTTGTCCGTTGAGCTCAAAGACATGCGGTGCGTAGGATGACGCTCGATAGGAGAGGAAATATAAGCAGCATGAATGTCTCAACGAACCGCGCATCAAAGTTCAACCCTCAAACATCTTTGGGTGGTCACGATCAACCCGGCCCACCTCACTAACTAACGCCTAAACACGTTGATGATCGAATGACCCGGCCGACTACCAGAGAAAGAAAGGAAGACTCATGAGAATCGCACAAGTGGCTCCGCTCTGGGAAAGCGTTCCGCCGAAACTCTATGGTGGAACCGAGCGAATCGTTTCGTACATTACGGAAGAGTTGGTCGCCTTAGGGCATGATGTGACATTGTTTGCCAGCGGCGACTCGGAAACGACCGCGCAGCTTGAAGCGATTTGCCCGCAAGCTCTCCGGTTGAATACCGGCATCTTCAACCGCGATGCTCCACTGATGATGCTGCAGGAACGGGGTCTTGGATCGGCAACCGACTTCGATATTATTCACTCACACTTGGATTTCAACGGATTTCCGTTGGCGCGGAGAAATCCCGTTCCCGTCGTAACGACGCTGCATGGCCGCTTGGATCTTCCGGAGCTTGAGCCGGTTTACCGCGAATTTTCTGAAATGCCATTGGTCTCCATATCTGACTCCCAACGCCGGCCGCTGCCCTGGGCCAGCTGGGCCGGCACTGTGTATCACGGGCTTCCGCGTAATTTGTACACATTTCAACCCCAATCCGGGGGGTATCTAGCGTTTTTGGGACGGACTGCTCCTGAAAAGCGGCCAGACCAGGCGATTGAGATCGCCAAACGAGCTGGGATTCCACTGCGCATTGCGGCAAAGGTGGACCGTGCAGACCGGACGTACTTTGAAGCTGAAATTGAGCCGTTACTCGACCATCCCTTGATTGAGTTTGTCGGAGAGATCTCCGACTCTGAAAAAGATGAGTTCATCGGCAATGCGATGGCGCTCGTGTGTCCCTATGACTGGCCGGAACCGTTTGGGCTGGTGCTGATTGAAGCGTTTGCCTGCGGAACCCCGGTGATAGCCTATCGGCGTGGCTCGATTCCAGAAATCGTCAATCATGGGGTTACCGGCTTTATTTGCGAAACCGTTGACGAGATGGTGGACGCGGTGGGCCAGGTTTCTCGTATTGATCGAAAGCAGTGCCGGGCTGCGTTTGACGAACGGTTTACCGCGGATCGGATGGCCCGTGATTACGTGGCGTTGTATGAACGGCTGCTGCTCGACGATGGGGCGATGCAAGCCACACCAAGCATGCCATTCGAGCGGTCCAATAGTGAGTCTTTCAAGACCGAGTCGCACAAAGTTTTTGGACGAGGCCGACATGTCTGATACGACCGCTGACTTGACCGATACCCGCCCGACTCCGAATCGTGCTCGAGGCTGGGAACTGGTCAAGACAAGAGACTTTGGCTTCTTGTTCGCGGGCCAGACGATCTCGCAGATCGGTGACAGTCTCAATAAAGTGGCGTTGCTCTGGTTTGTCTATGATATGACCGGGTCGGCGCTCAAGATGACGATGGTCGGACTGCTTCAAACCCTCCCCCCCTTGCTGTTTGGTCCCCTGATCGGTGTGTATCTGGATCGCGTTCGAAAGAAGCCGGTCATGATCGGGGTCGATTTGCTTCGCACCCTGATGGTGCTCTTGATCCCGGTGCTCTATGCCATGGAGGCCCTGACGCTCGATCGGCTCTATGTCCTTGTGTTCGCTACCGCGATCTTCTCCACCATCTTCGGGCCGGCCTTGACCTCCGCGGTCCCACTGATCGTACCCAAAGATCGGCTTGTTGCCGCCAATGCTCTGATGCAAACGACAACCAATGTGGGACTTCTGGTAGGTCCCGCCCTCAGCGGTCTCGGCATTGCGCTCATCGGAGCTCAAAACGTGCTCTATGTTGATGCAGCCACGTTCTTTGTCTCTGCGCTGTGCATAGTCCCCATTCGAGTGCGTGAATCGTTCGATCATTTGCGTGCCGCGAGCAGAGGGTTGACGGAGGGCATCATCAGCGATTTGCTGGTTGGTTTCCGCTTCGTGTTCGTCGAACAAAAGACCGTCATGCTCCTCATGTTGACGGCCACCCTCTATAGCGTCGGCATTAGTGCCTTCATCTTTTTGTTGCCCGTCTTTGCGAAAGAGGTGCTTGGAGCAGGTCCGATGCAACTTGGATGGCTCTGGTCGGCGCTAGGCGTCGGGATGTTACTCGCGTCCCTCTTTCTCACGTCGATCTCGAAGGGAGACGTACCGTGGCGTCTCCGATTCATGTCTGGCGCGCTCGCGATCGGGGGTATTGCTGTGGCTGCACTTGGCTTTCTTGAAGCCCCAGTTGCTGCCGGAGCTCTGATCGCGGTGATCGGGGGAAGCACGGCCATGTTTACGCCGTTGGTGTGGACGATGCTTCAAGAATTGACGCCGGCGCATCTCCTCGGCCGAGTCTTTACAAGTTTTGCAACAGGAGGGATGGCCTCATCGATGGCGGGAATGGCAGGCTTCGGATGGGCCGCGGATACGATCGGGCCTGCCGCCAGCTTAGGGGGTATCAGCGTCATTCTTCTGATGACAGCCGCGACTGCATGGCTCTTCAGTTTTTATAAATCGCATGCACAAGGCGTAACAGTTGCCACGGGTGGCCCATTTCCAGCTCAAACCAGCCCCGCTCAGACGTAGATCTACACCGAACGGTCTCCATCAACATCGGCTGAACAGAATAAGAGCAGCCCCCTAATGATAGGGGGCTGTCTCGTGACCTGCGCAGATGACAGGGGAGCGGCAGCGGGTTAGAATGCATGGGTGAACTCCGAGGGGTGAGGTTTACGAGGAGGAATCGCGAGATGACCAAGTCATCACGAGCGCTCATCGTTCTGAGTCTGTTCTTGATCTGGCCGATGGGCGCACGCTCTGAGGCATCTGAGGCACAGGAAAAGGAAAGTGCAATAGAAAAGCCTGCGTCCAGTGCGACACAGGCGCCGGCCGCGACCGACAGTCAGTCCTCGGCACCCAAACCGTCACCAGAGGCCAAGCCACCGACCGTATCCGACAGTCAACCTACGCCACCGAAGCCGGTACCGGAAGCCAAGCCACACCCGCCAGCCGCTCCGGCACAGAAGAGTGATACGTCGACGGAGCATAAAGAGGTTGCACCGGAAAAGTCGGTTCCACGGCTACAACAATCTCCAGCCACGACCGACAGTCAACCTACGCCACCGAAGCCGGTACCGGAAGCCAAGCCACACCCGCCAGCCGCTCCGGCACAGAAGAGTGATACGTCGACGGAGCATAAAGAGGTTGCACCGGAAAAGTCGGTTCCACG
>JAOUMR010000190.1 GCA_029881435.1 Nitrospira sp. | reverse complement strand
GGCTGATATTACGTCTGCCCGAAGCTTCCTTGCAGGCCGCCAAGCAAACCTTCCCGTAATGGCCAAAATCGAGAAGCTCGAGTCGTTGGACATAATAGCCGACATTCTTGCTGTGGCTGATTCCATTATGGTTGCCCGCGGTGATCTCGGTATTGAAGTTCCGATCACGCAGGTGCCTCACATCCAGAAGGAACTGATTTCCAAAGCGAACCAGGCCGCCAAACCCGTGGTCACAGCTACGCAGATGCTTCGCTCGATGGTCGAAAACCCTCGACCCAGCCGCGCGGAAGTCTCCGATATTGCTAACGCGGTGCTCGATGGGTCCGATGCTTTGATGCTTTCCGAGGAAAGCGCCGTAGGCGCTTATCCTGTCGAGGCAGTCAAGGTTCTGGCAGAAACTGCTGAGGTAGCGGAGGACCGACTTGTTGCCCGGCGACCCTTCGTATCTCTTTGCCCTACCGACCGCGTTTCCGCCTCTGAATCTATTGCCCACGCCGCAAGTCTCGTGGCCCATCAGGCTAAAGCCACAGCCATTATCTGCTGTACTCGGACAGGCCAGACGGCTCGGCTGGTTGCGAAATACCGGCCGGCCCAGCCGATTGTCGCTGTTACCCCTGTGCCCCAAACCGTGCGGCGGCTCATGCTGGTCTGGGGTGTCCACCCATTCCTGTTAGAAGAATGCACATCGATTGATGCAATGATAAAGGCGGCAATGGACCTGGCTTTCAAACAAGGGATTGTGATGGCCGGAAATAAGGTAGTGATCGTGGCCGGGGCACCATACTCTCCCCCGGGACAAGCCGACTTCCTCCGCATTGCTACTTTGAATGATCCGCCGTGACCCGGCCGCTCATTCTTATTACGATCGTCCAATTTTAGACGGCCCATGAAACTACAAAAGAAAACAAACGCGCTCTCTCCGGAACTGCTCCACAAGTTGGATGCCTCCTGGCGTGCCGCAAACTATCTCTCGGTCGGCCAGATTGATCTGTGCGACAATCCGCTGCTGAAGCGGCCGCTGACGTCGTAGAGGTGAGGCACATGTTGCTGAGGCACCGGGGCACGACGCCCTTCGACATGACGGTGCTGAACGATCTGGACCGCTTCCATCTCGTGATGGACACCATTGACCGCCTGCGGCAGACCGGAGATAAGGACCTCTATCGGAAGCAGCAACTCAAGGACAAACTCATCGAGCACAAGCAATACATCGACACGCACGGCCAAGACATGCCGGAAATCTGGAACTGGAAGTGGAGTCGGGATGGCAGGTAGGTAGGAGGAGAAAGTGATGGCTGGAAAGGCGTATATTTAAATAAAGTGACGGTGTATCGGCGAGAGGAAAATATGAAGTACACAACCAGTCCTTCGAACCTTGGCACTGTCCTCTCGGTGCGCGGCAGTGTCGTCGATGTACAGTTTAATGGTCGTTTGCCGCCTATCTACTCGTTGCTGCACGCGAAGGAGGGGACAATTGCATTGAGGTCTTGGCGCAACTCGACGAGCATCTTGTTCCTTTTTGCGTCAATGGATAGTTTGTCCAGATGCGAAATGCCCCACATGAATGGTCTTTTGATCCATTTCTAATTCTCTAGGCTCGTTCCGAAAACCTTCTTCTATTATGGGTGAAGATTGTTGCTTTCCAGGCAGGAGGGTTCTGGCACATAGTCTGCTCCGTAAAACATTCGTGCGATCAACAGCATGCGTCAATTGAGCATTGATTGGAGGTGCTCTTTTTGCTTGGCCCAAGAATAGGTTGTCGACCGGCTGTTAGCCGTAGCGGTTCGTCCTTGGTATTGGTCTGTGATCGTAACCGGACGTCAACGGGTGCACCGATCATTCAGAACAGCACTGCATGACAAATTATGAGGACGCATGATGACCAATCAAGAAAAGCCGAAGAAGATTATTCCGTGGATTAATCCGGAAGAACGGATCACGGTGAATTTCCTGGACGCCCAGGACCTGAACGCCGAAGTGATGGGCTGTAGCGACCAGTCGGTTGATCTCTCCATCGAGACGCGTGTGACTCATATGAAACAGCGGATTGCCGTTCCGCTGAGCCGGGTGATCGTGTCGGAAGATCCTTCACATTACAAGCGCGATCCGGAGCGGCCGCTCAAACAGCGCCGATTGATGTTAGTGATCGATAGCACGAGACCACCGATCATTTACAAGTACGTGAACACCTCTCGTGACGTGCCAGACGATCTGTTTGCGCCGGGCGAGGAACCGGTTGGGGGAGATTCTCACATGTACCACCTGATTCCCAAGTCGCGTATCATACGGTTGGCTCGATGAACAAGCTATGCAAGGTGGTTGAGGGTGTTGAGGCGGCCACATGAAAAGGGAGATCCAGGTCACGACGTTGGTTCTGGATATCGGCGGGGTTCGGCTGAACAACGGGTGGGATCATCATACTCACAAAGGGGCGGGGCCTCGCTTCTAGTCGGTGTGGACAGAGATAAGCAGAAGAGGGCTGGTGATCGAGAGCCGGCTGATTTATAAGTGTGCCTAGTTTGAATAACTGACATGCTCTAGCCGCACTGAATTCATCGACTATAGCCGCACGAATGAGGAAGAAGGGCATTCTATGTCTGACATGTTGAAGAAAACCATGATTCCCGCGCCGCCGCATCCCTCACAACGGCGTGAGCCACTGCCGTGGCAACGGCCCAAGCCGGTCGAGGAAGACCCGGAGGCGCAGCAGCGCATCCAGGCGATTCTCGATAGTCCCACCTATCGGGAAGCCGATGAAGACATGGAGTTCCTCCAGAGCGGTGAGGCGAGGGGGATGCGTCTTCAATTGGACTACCTGAAACCCCAGATCCTGTTGAACCGACACGATGTCCGGCGGACCATCGTCGTCTTCGGTGGCACTCGTATCCCGGAGCCTGTTGCCGCGAAGCAGAAAGTAACGGTATTGCGCAAGGCCCAATCAGCGGACCCAACTAATCGCGAACTGGCCAGCCGCCTCAGTGTCGCAGAACGTCTGCTTGCCAAAAGCGGCTATTACGACGTGGCCCGCGAGTTTGGTCGGCTCGTGGCACGAAGCAGTGAAGCTACGGGAAATAATCGGCTTGTGGTGGTGACCGGTGGCGGCCCCGGCATTATGGAAGCTGCGAACCGTGGAGCCTATGATGTCGGTGCCAAGACGGTTGGTTTGAATATTCATCTCGCCCATGAGCAGTATCCGA
>JAOUMR010000100.1 GCA_029881435.1 Nitrospira sp. | reverse complement strand
TCCACTCGAATCCCGCGATACTCAAGAATCCCGCGATGGCCGTCGACATCGCTGATCGCTGACGTGGCGGCCGGAACGCCGGCTAAACCCGGCATGAAGTCATGCGGCATAATCCACCATCAATAAATAATAGAGACGAGGTACTGCGTTGATACGCTCTGTTACCCTATCATAGCTCCGTGTCATTCTTGCAATGGAAAATCGTGGTTGGCATACTGACCACAGCTAACGTGCGAAAGCCATCCGGCAATGTCGAATGAGGTACGAGAGACGTGGATGCGACGAGCAACCGTCATCGTCTGCCTGCTCATTCTGGTGACGGAATTCCTCGGGCCGTCTTCTGTCATGGCCGATGATGGCGTTGTGGCCTTCGCGGTGGTCAGCGAGGATCCCAAGGATACGGCACGAGTGTCCGCCAGAATCGCCATCGACGGTGCGGTTTCAGAGATGAGACTGCTGGCATCGGAACAGATCCTGTCCAACCTGATTTGGAAGAAACTGGAGATCTGTCATGCGCTCAAACTGGAAGGGCTCAAGTCTCCGGATGGCTTCCACGTACGGTCGGTCCGGGCCATTGATGCGGCCATGCTGCCAATGGTGTTACAGGGGTTTGCAGGAGATTGCCTGCTGCGAAAGGCCTTGGAGATCGCGCCTTTTGTCGATTGAGAGCTGGGGCCTCATCGATCAGATTACGCAGTCCGGGCAACGCTCGGGCTCCTGGTCTGAATCGCTTTCGTCCATCGTCAACGGGAATAATATCTCGCAGGATTGGCAGGGCCGAATTTCGAAATAGGGAACGCCATGTTCATCGATCTCTGTAGGAAGGAGCAGCTCGCTCGGATCGTACCCTATGAGCCCTCCATCATTGAACTTCACGATAGCAAGGCGATCATTAAAAGCTTCGAAGATGGCTTCCTGCCCCTTGCGCGCGAGAACATGGCCGAGCACAACAACCGGCTGCCCCTTGCGTTTGATCCGAAGATCTTTCAGGGTCCGCTGCGAGGCAGTGGTGCAGGCAAACTGACCGGCTGAGCTGGTTCCAACCCACGGCATAGACAATCCTATGGCACAATAGGTACTGTTTGGGATCTAATCATAGACTGAAAAAAATCGTCACGGCGCGTTTTTTCACCAAGGAGTTACAATGGCGGATATCACGATCTATCACAAACCAACCTGTACGACATGTCGGCAAGCAGTCCAGCTGCTCAAAGACAGCGGTCAAGCGTTCACCGCGATCAACTATTACGAACGCTCATTTACCAAGGCACAGCTCAAAGCTCTTCTCAAGAAGGCCGGCTTGTCCCCTCGTGACGTGCTCCGGACTAAAGAGGAGATCTACCAGGAGCTGAGTTTGGGGAAAAAACAACTCTCCGATGACGCGCTCCTTGATATGATGGTCCAGCACCCGGACCTTATTCAACGGCCGATTGTCGAAAAGGGCGACCAGGCGATGCTTGCGAGACCTGCCGATACGATCAAGAAACTCCTATAGGTTCTGAAGCGCGGAGCACCGGCTTCAGATGATGCCACACCACCGAGCGGGGCGCTGCAGAGATTAGGAATCAGGTGCTTCTTCCAAGGATCCCCACAGGACGGCCCGTGTACTTGGATCGACCGTCACGGCCAGCTTTCCATCCAGCGCGTCAAGCAGGACATCTCCGACCAGTAGGCGTCGCCATCCTTTTAGGAGGGATAGCTCCAGAGCATCGCGATCGGTCTTCGTATCGACCAATGCCTGCAGGTCCGCCGTAGTTGCCAGCAGGGTCGGCGCGATCTCTGCCTTGAGTGCACAGGCCTTCACGAGCGCCTGGAGTAGTTCGACCAGCCCGGTCGACTCCGGTTCCGGCTTGCGCTCTCTCGAGAGCACGGGCCAGGCGGAGGGAGGAAGCGCCAGGGCTGCCTGAATGGTGCTGAACAGAATCTCTCCATTGCGATCCGCCTCCAAGCTATGGAGGCCTCTTACTTTGCGCAATTCGTCCGTCTGTCGTGGGGGATGCCGCGCCAGCTGGAGCAGAACTTCATCCCGGACGACCCGACTGCGAGGCACATTTCGACGTTTCGCTTCCCCTTCACGCCAGGCCGCGAGTTCACGAAGGATCGCAGCCGACTTTGGCTTGAGCTGATCCCACCCTCGTATACGCTGATACCGTTCTTGCGTCTCGCGCCGAGCCTCGCCGACCGCCCCTTCGAGACGTGCAAACTCTTCGTGCACCCATGGCAGCCGTCCAAGCTTCGACAACCGGCTGTGTAAATGATCATGAATCGCCAAGAGAAAGGTCACATCCTCCAATGCATAGGCCAGTTGCTCATGAGACAGCGGGCGGGCACTCCAATTCGTAAAGGTATGGGCCTTCTCCAACTTCTTCCCATGCACTCGCTGGACGAGATTGGCATAGGCGACCTGCGAGCCAAACCCCACCATCGCCGCGGCGATCTGGGTATCGAAAAAGGGTTTGGGGATCTGGCCGGCATGGACCGCAAACAGATCGAGGTCTTGTCGTCCCGCGTGCACCACTTTTTCGACTCCCGGATCACAGACGATCTCCCAGAATGTATCCAGCGCTCCATTCGCCTGGACGGCAGGAAAATCAATGATGGCTGCCGTGCGTTCCGTCGCAACTTGAATGAGTTCGAGCTTCGGCACAAAGCTGTCTTCGCCCACGAATTCCGTATCTAATGCCAAACGCGGGCTATCTTTCAGTTGTTCGCACAACTCGCTCAACCCGGTCGCACTCGTAATGTGGTGATGCGGAGTGGGTAGTGTCACAGGCCTGTCACTCAGAAGGGGAATAGGGTCGATCCGGAGGTCGCATTGGTTCCGTGTTGCTGAGACTGAGATATTCTTTGAGGAATTGATAGGCTTCCAGCATCCGACGGAGCTCAGGCTCTGAACTCCGGTCGCCGTTGTTCGAATCAGGATGGAGTTGCTTGGCTTTGGTGCGGAAGGCCGCCGTGACATCAGCGAGGGAACTACCGAACTCCACACCCATGATGGCGTAGGCATCCATCGCGTTATTCACCGTGCTCGGACTCTCTGAAAGACTTCCACTTCCGCTTCCACTGGCAGCTTTGAGCATATCCGCAAGACTGACTCGTTTCCGCCGGCGTCGCGGGCGTTCACGAATTTCGCTATCGAACTCGTCCCAACGATCTTCCACGAACTCCAGCCTCGACTCGAGCCGCATGGCGCCGCTGAGGTCCCGAACAACCTCCAGTTCCTCCTCGATTTCAATCAGCGACTTGATGACTTCCTCCAGTCCATGTTCGACCTGAAAAAACCCATCTACCCGTTCTTCCATCATCGTCTCAACCGCACATTCCAAACTCTCTTCGGTTTTCGATCGTAGGGAACCGATGCGCTTTTGCATCCCGCTCCGAAATTTCAGAAATTTTGCAGTTGAAAATGGCATCGAGCCCCTCTAACTCCTCAGGGGCTGCATTCTACCACAGCCACCGCTGCGGTCTGAAGGCTACAAAAACAGGTCGCGGTAGAATAGGTCACCGGCGGAGGAGCTACTCGATTTCGACTGGATCGTCTGGCTTGGCCCGTCTTCTGGCGACTCCGGTCTCCCGGGCTGCGGCAGCGACTGCTCGAGCGACACGAGGGACGACTTCTTTATCGAAGACACTGGGAATGATGTACTCCTCGCTCAATGTGTTCTCTGGAATCACGTGGGCGATGGCCTGGGCTGCAGCCAACTTCATGGTTTCGTTGATCTCACTGGCTTGCACATCGAGCGCGCCTCGAAATATTCCAGGAAATGCCAGCGCATTGTTAATCTGGTTGGGATAATCCGACCGTCCCGTCGCGAAAATCGCGGCATGAGAGACCCCAAGCTCCGGCGGAACTTCTGGGTCCGGATTAGCCAGCGCAAATACGATTCGATCCTGCGCCATCGAGTCGAGAACCTCAGCAATAATGACATTACCGACCGAAAGTCCGATAAAGACATCGGCCTCTTTCAACGCATCACGCAACGTCCCTCTTGGGTTGTCTCGGGTCAAACAGGCACGAAGATCGGTACGGCAGGCGCGGAGTTGTTCCGCTTCTCCGTAGAGGATGATGCCCTCCTTGTCACAGCCCAGCAGATGCGTCACCCCGGCAGCCAGCAAGATGCGGCAACAGGCCGTACCTGCGGCACCCAGGCCATTGACGACGATACGAACTTGGTCCAGCTGTTTTCCCGTGACCTTGAGGGCATTGGTCAACGCAGCGAGTAGAACCACGGCCGTGCCGTGCTGATCATCATGCATCACCGGAATATCCAGCGATTGTTTTAGTTTCTGCTCGATCTCAAAGCAGCGCGGCGCGCTGATGTCCTCCAAGTTGATTCCGCCGAACCCTGGTGAGATCCCTTGAACGATCCGCACAATCTCATCCGGATCCTGGGTATTCACGCAGATGGGCCACGCATCGATACCGGCAAGTTCTTTGAAGAGCATCACCTTGCCCTCCAACACCGGAAGCGCCGCTTCGGGGCCAAGGTTACCCAACCCCAACACCGCGGACCCATCAGACACGACCGCGACGCTGTTGCTCTTGCTCGTAAAGGTATAGACCTTGGACTTGTCTTGAGCGATTGCTCGCGACACACGACCAACGCCCGGGGTATAGACCATCGACAGGACGTTTCTGGTACTGATTGGAAACTTGCTGCCGACTCGTATCTTTCCTCCGAGATGAAGCAGAAAAACGCGATCAGAAGCAGAAAGCACGGTGACATCGGGTAACTCGCCGAGACGAGCCACGACCTTTTCCCCATGCTCCTCGCTCTGCACGTCGAAGGTGATATCGCGAACCATGCGCGTTTTTGTTGCGGAGACAAGATCGACGGCCCCAAGATTCGCCTGCTCCTCCGCAAGGAGTGCTGCCACCTTGGCAAAGATGCCAGGCGTGTTCGACAGTTCCAGACGAACCGTCAATCGGTAGTTCGAATAGGGGCCGATTTCGCTCATAGATGTTGCTCATTTGTAGCTTATCACAACAACGACTACTGGCAAGAATTACGTAGCCGCACACATGCATAGGCCTCTTTTTCATTTTGCTATACGTTGACGCTGTTCTCGCCGCGATGCTAGGCTAATCGGATGTCATCGCCCTCTTCCGAAAAGCGAAATCCCAATCGGCTCATCCACGAAACAAGCCCGTATCTGCTCCAACATGCCCACAACCCGGTGGACTGGTACCCCTGGAGTCCGGAAGCGTTGCAGTTGGCCAAAGACAAGAATCGCCCCATCTTGCTCTCCATCGGTTACTCCGCCTGCCACTGGTGCCATGTGATGGAACGGGAATCCTTTGAGAACGAGACGATCGCCGAACTCATGAACCGCTGGTTTATCTGTATTAAAGTTGATCGTGAAGAACGGCCTGATTTGGACGAAATCTACATGGCTGCGACAGTCGCCATGAATCACGGTCATGGGGGCTGGCCGATGACGGTGTTTTTAACACCGGATCAAGAGCCTTTTTTCACCGGGACCTATTTCCCACCGGAAGATCGATGGGGGCGCCCAGGCTTTGCCTCGGTTCTCAAGAAGATCGCCGACTATTGGGAGACACGCCCATCGGAAGTTCAAGCCCAGGCCAAGGAACTGACCCAACAACTACAGGGAGCACGCCAGATCCCCTCCCCCATCTCGATCAGTGAATCACTCCTCCAAGAAGCCGTGGGCCAATTCCAGGAAGAGTTCGACGAAGCTCATGGTGGATTTGGAACGGCCCCGAAGTTTCCTCCGGCCATGGGATTGTCGTTTTTGCTCCGGAGTCACCGACGCTCAGACGATCCCAGGACACTCGCGATGGTGACCAAGACCCTCGATATGATGGCGGCCGGAGGAATCTATGACCACATCGGTGGTGGCTTTGCCCGCTATTCGACCGACGCACGATGGTTGGTTCCTCACTTCGAAAAAATGCTCTATGACAATGCGCTCCTCACTCGTGTCTACGTCGAGGCCTACCAAGTCACCAAGAAACCGCTCTATCGACAGGTAGCAACCGAGGTCCTCGACTATATCGGACGGGAAATGACCGGACCTGAGGGTGGAATCTATTCCTCCACCGACGCCGATTCCGAAGGTGTCGAAGGAAAATTCTTCGTCTGGACACCTGACGAAGTCGAGAACATTCTCAAGAATGATGAGGATGCCCAACGTTTCTGTGCGCTCTACGACATCACAGCTTCAGGTAATTGGGAACACAAGAGCATCCCCAATCGCTTACGACCCATTGAAGAGGTGGCGAGACAACTCAACCTCACACCGGACGAGTTGATGGAGACCGCCTCCTGTGTAAAACCATTGCTCTATGAAGCCCGACGCCAGCGCATCCCTCCAGGGTTGGATGACAAAGTGATCACGGCATGGAACGGCATGATGCTGTCGGCCATGGCCGAGGCGGCGCGCGTCTTCGGGGAAGCCCGCTATCTCGAAAGTGCCATGCGAACCGCCGATTTCTTGCTACGACGTCATGCCAAGCCCGATGGCCGGCTACTCCGCACCTCACGTGCCGAGCGCGCACACCTCGACGCCTATCTCGAAGACTACGCCTACCTGGCCGAAGGGCTCATCGACCTCTATGAAGCCGGTGCCACCGAATCGTACCTCCATGCCTCAGCGCGACTCGCGGAGTTCTTGATCACGGACTTTATGGATCAGGAGCAAGGCGGCTTCTTCACCACGGCGAAGCACCATGAATCACTCATTCTTCGACACCGGGAGGGTACCGACGGAGCGATTCCCAGCGCGAACGCCGTCGCCGCCTCAGCCCTTGCCAGACTGTCCTTCCACTTCGATCGCGACGAATGGCGCAACGCTGCAATTTCCGCCGTCCGAGCCTATGGGCGGCACATGACTCGCTATCCACGGGCCTTTGCCAAGAGTCTGGCGGTGGTAGATTTCCTCACGGAAGGACCAGTGGAACTGGCCATCGTGGCGAGCGAATCGGCCGAGAAGCTTCGTGCCCTTCGCGAAGCTGTGGCACAATGCTACCTTCCTAACCGCGTCGTGGCAACAGGATTGCCAGGGCAACCATCTTCTCTTCCCCTCCTGAAGAACAGATCAGCCATTTCCGGCAACGCAACTTTGTACGTGTGCCGGAATTATAGCTGCCGCCAACCGATCACCGACCCTCGCGTAGTCAAAGACGCATTGGCGAAGGAGTTGGCGACCATGCCGGGCAGCCATGACGAACCGAAATTATTGCAGGGCGCCGCCCTCCCAGGGCATGCCACAAGCCAAGGCACCGCGGCCTATGCTTCCCGCACAATGGCGCGAGACGGGGCATCCGATTTAATACACGCGTTTACGACATTGGGCACAACTGGTCTAACCACCACACGTATAGGATTCGGCACGTACCGAGTCGATATGCACAACGCGGAACATCGCGAAGCTCTGAAACAGTCCTTACGGACATCGTGCAATCTGATCGACACCTCAACGAATTACATGGACGGCGACAGCGAACGGTTGGTGGGATCCGTGCTGGCTGAACTTGTGGCATCAGGCGAGATCCGACGCGAGGACCTCATCGTGATCTCGAAAATCGGGTATGTGCAGGGAGAGAATCTAAAGCTTGCAGAGTCCCGAGAAAAAAGTGGCCGCCCCTACCCTGCGGTTGTCAAATCCGGAGATGGGATCTGGCACTGCATCCATCCGGAGTTTCTCGCGGACCAATTCACACTGTCCCTCGATCGGCTTGGCCTGACCACGCTGGATGTCTGCCTGCTCCACAATCCTGAATATTTTTTATCGGAAGCCAAACATCGCGGCGAAACAGACTTGGAGAAACTCCGTGCAGAGTTTTATACCCGACTCGAACGAGCCTTTGTCTACTTTGAATCTCAGGTTTCGGAGGGGCGACTACAGTATTATGGGGTCTCCTCAAACACCATCGGTTCTCCCAGTGACGATCCGGAAGCGAACTCACTCGCGCGCATGATCTATGCGGCGAAGCTCGCAGCGACATCAGTGGGGTCGGCTCACCATCATTTCCAGGTGCTTCAGTGCCCGATGAATCTCTTCGAATCCGGCCCTTCGCTGACCGCCAATACCGGCCCCTCTCATGCTCAAACTGTCCTTGAACATGCTCAGCAGAACCATATCGCGATTTTGGTGAATCGACCGTTAAATGCCATGCTAGGGCCGAACAGAATGCTACGCCTTGCCGATCTGCCTCTCGAAGACCATCCCATCGATTTCAATACACATCTCGGGGGACTGGGTGCGCTTGAACAGGAATACCGGAACTCCATCGCGCCCCATATCCAAGGCACTGGGACTGAAGTGGCACCAATGGAATTCTTCAATTGGTCGATCGAACTGCAACGG
This sequence comes from Nitrospira sp., assembly GCA_029881435.1. Taxonomy (GTDB): domain Bacteria; phylum Nitrospirota; class Nitrospiria; order Nitrospirales; family Nitrospiraceae; genus Nitrospira_D. Next base: position 3,754 of record JAOUMR010000100.1, on the reverse strand, counting down.
CTACGTCCCCAGATTCAGGGACTGGAACATTGGGAACAGATCGAACATCGCATGATCGCTCCCCGCATCAACCAAGTATTCCAGCTGCTTGACCAGCGACTTTCAGGAGATACGGCTGAACAGTGGGGAAACTGGCGCCAGCGCTATGTTCCTGAGCTCCTGACCCTGCTGCGCGGCCTCCGGCATGAAGCGACCGTGCGAAGTCGAACCCAAACCGACCAAGTCACCCAAGCAATTGACCCGTTCTTGCCAGCATCGCGCCGAGCCTCCTCTCTCTCTCAGAAGGCGCTATGGCTCCTCGCCAGCACGCCAGGAGTCACCTGCGTTCTGAACGGCATGCGGACGCCTCGGTATGTTGAGGATACCCTCTCCGTGTTGAAGTGGGAACCGCTCAAAGAGATCCAGCCCATCTATGAAGCCGCAAGAAAGCTGCCTCGGTGACGCTCACCTCATTGTTTCATTCTTGAAGATCTTGTAGTAGTTCTGCTCCTTCCTGGAGTGAATACCTCGAGTACCATTTCCTGCACACAGATGAGAGGCCTGACCTTCTTTGTGCTGCCCTGGCGCATGCACCTATCACAACGCAACATTTAACACATGGCTTCTTGACAGTTCCTCACTCATTCACTAAGGTTCATCCGTCTTACCTTGTAGGGTATTCTTTGTCTAAACTTGCCGTTATCGATATCGGAACAAATTCCATCCATATGGTACTGGTGGACATTCTGCCGGATGCCAGCTTCAAGATTCTTGATCGATTCAAAGACATGACGCGACTGGGTAACGGCGCGTTTGCGAGCAAACGACTCGCCGACGAGGTCATGGCCAGAGCGCTAGAAGTTCTGAAGACGTTGGTGACGCTCGCCCGTAACAAAGGGTTTGACCGTGTCATCGCCGTTGCCACCAGCGCGGTGCGCGAGGCCGAAAACGGCGGTGACTTTATCTCGATGATCATGGAAGAAACCGGCCTGAGAGTGCGCGTGATCAGCGGGACAGAAGAAGCTCGGTTGATCTTCCTAGGGGTCAAAAACAGTATCGCACTCACGGACAAGCCCACATTGGTCGTCGACATCGGCGGCGGTTCAGTAGAACTGATCGTGGGCAATCGCGAAGGAATGATGCATGGAACAAGCCTGAAACTCGGTGCGATCCGATTAGCTGAACAGTACCTTCCCAAAACTCCACCGTCAGAGCAGATGATGCGCGCCCTTAAGCAGGCCGTGCTCTCTCACTTGCGCGAGGCTGTGACATCGTTTAAGACGAACAAGTTTCTCTCGCTCGTCGCCACTTCCGGTATGGCCGGCAACATCGGTGAGGTGATCCATCTGCGCCACACCGGACGACCACTGCCACAGCACAATCTTGCGACGGTGTCACTCAAAGATATCCGTGCCCTCGAAACAGAGCTGGCTCAAGCGTCAGTGAAGGCTCGCGTGGCCATTCCAGGCCTGGACCCCAAACGTGTCGATACCCTCCTCCCGGCAACCGTCCTACTCCGCTGCCTCTTGGAGCTGTCCGGTCTCAATGAGTTGACGTTATGCGACAAGGCTATTCGCGAGGGGGTGATCTACGATTTCATCGTGCGACATCGCGAGGGTCTGAAGGCTGAAAACGAGATTCCCGACATTCGTCGTCGCAACGTGATCGGCCTCGCGCGCCGTTGTCATGCGCCTGAAACGCATTCGCTGCATGTGGCCGAGCTCGCCCTAAGTCTCTTTGATCAGATGCAGCGGGTACATCGTTTAGGGCCGCGAGAACGGACCTGGCTGGAATACGCCTCGATCTTGCACGACGTGGGATATCTTATTAATCCACGGCAGCATCATAAGCATGCCTATTACCTCATCACACATAGCGATTTAGCCGGGTTGGCTGCAGAAGAAATCGACGTGATTGCCACCGTCGCCCGCTACCACCGGCGCGCCCTGCCGACCCTCAAACACAAAGAATTTGACCGGCTCACACCTCGCTTCCAACGGGCAGTCAAGATTCTTGCGGCCTTATTACGGATCGCCGACGGACTTGATCGCACTCATTTCTCTCTGGTCCGAGCCGTGAACGTCAGGTTTGGAAAACAGATCATGATCGAGGTTCACCTCACAGGCGATGCGGAGATGGAGTTGTGGGCGGCGAAGAGTCGAGCCGATCTGTTCGAACAGATATTCCACCGACGGATCCAATTCTCACAAGTGTTGTTGAGAACCAGCAAATCATGAATGAACCTCACGCCATCACGACGGCATCTCACCCTTACCCCGGCAAGCTGATCATCGTCGAAGGCATCGATGGATCAGGAAAGAGCACGCAACTACAACTCTTGCACAAGTGGCTCGAGTCGAAAGGCTATAAGGTCTTCTTTACCGAGTGGAATTCCTCCGAATTGGTGAAGGAGACCACGAAACGAGGGAAGAAATCAAAAAGCCTTACCCCGACAACATTCAGTTTACTGCACGCCACGGACTTTGCCAGCCGGCTCTATCATCATATTCTTCCTCCCCTGAAAGCCGGGATGATTGTCTTGGCTGATCGCTATATGTACACGGCGTTCGCACGCGATGTCGTCCGCGGTGTGTCGGCTGAGTGGGTCCGCAAACTCTATGCCTTTGCCATCAAACCTGATATGGCGTTTTATTTCAAGGTTCCGATTGAAGTCGCCATCTCTCGACTCCTGCGAGGGACACGTGGTCAGTTCAAGTACTATGAAGCCGGTATGGATATGAATCTGAGTCCCGACCTGACCCAGAGTTTTCAGATCTTCCAGTCGCGGATTCTCACAGAATACGACAAGATCGTAGACGAATTCGGTCTCTTAACGATGGATGCGACCCAAGACATCGAGACGCAACAGGAGCTCATGCGGACGCTGGTGTCTGATACCCTGCGTGGCTACAAACCCAAACGAGGTACCTATGGTCGACGCACGCTTTTTTGGCGACGGTTTGACGTACATAAATCCGAGTGAGCTCAAAGGAAAACTGATCGCCGTTGAAGGGACCGACGGAGTCGGCCGCTCGACTCACATTGAGCTCTTACAGGAATGGTTGGAGGTCCAAGGGTATGGGGTGATCACGACCGGATGGACTCGATCCAATCTCATGTCCAAAACAATTGAAATGGCCAAAGCCGGCAATATCGTCGACCGATGGTCTCTCAGCCTGCTCTATGCAACGGATTTTGCTGACCGCCTGGAGCACCAGGTCATTCCTGCTCTCCGATCGGGGTTTGTCGTCTTGGCGGATCGGTACATCTACACGGCGCTCGCGCGCGATTTCGTGCGCAGCGCCGATCGCACATGGATTCGCGATGTATTCGGGTTCGCGCCGATTCCAGACCTTGTGTGCTACTTGCGGATTGATGTCGAGACCCTGGCGCTTCGTGTCATCGAAACCACTGGTATGAATTACTGGGAATCCGGCATGGATCTTCGCTTGGGAACCGATCTCTATGATAGTTTCAAGAAATACCAATCCCTCTTAATCGAGGAATTCGACAAAATGGCGATTGAATTCGGCTTCAATGTCGTCGACGCAAGAAAATCGCCAGAAGACATCCAGAACGAGCTCAAAGGCTATATCCTCCCCGTGCTGCAGAACCACAAGCCAGTTGTCGGCGCGGGACGGGGCGGGACCTAGCCCGGATAATTCACGACTGGTGAGATAAAAAAGCCATCAGGCCTCCCATCTGTGCTATAGGAGCGGTGTTCAGGCGCTTCGATAGACCGAGAAGAGGAGACCCGATGGCGACAGACTGTATA
>JAOUMR010000189.1 GCA_029881435.1 Nitrospira sp. | reverse complement strand
TGATGGCCACCGTATCGGTATCGGTGGCGCTGTTGGTGTCGGTACTAGTAATGGTCAGGGTGTCGCTGCCGTTGAAGTTCAGGTTCCCTTTATAGGAGAGACTGGCCAGGGTGGCGTTGATGTCGGCCTGGCTTCCCGATAAGGTCAGCGTCGAAGTGCCGTTGGCCCCGGCACTGATGGTGGCGGCCCCGGAGAGCGTCACGTTCAAGGTCCCGTTCGTTACGGCCAGCTGGACGGTCGACAGATTGCCATCCACATCCGTCACACTCACGCCGCTAATACTGAGCGGCGTATCTTCCGCCACCGTTTGCGGGCCCGGCACCGTGTTGACCGGCTCACCAGCCAGCGCTGCAATATCATCAGCAGCCAATGCCCGATCGTAAATTCGGAAGTCATCGATCAGACCATCGAAGTGCTTCTGCGGCCCTCCGGATGGCTGCTCCTGGCCAACTAGCATAACGTCAGCATTGGCGACGTCATCAAAGAAGAATGAACTTGAGGCAGTGCCGACGATGTGGTTCGTCGCCACTGCAACACCGTCAATATAAAGCGTGTGCCCTGTGTTGCTTACAGTGACCGCGACATGGTGCCATGTGCCAACAGATAACGTCGCAATGGAATCTGTGTGCACAAGCGTTCCGTTATTGCGAACCGCCCAATGCAATTCGTTGTTCGTATCCAGTCGCAATGACATGTACGTGTCAGTGTCGGCGGAATCCCCGTAGGTGAAGATCACCTGGTCACCAACGGTATCGGTTCGAACCCAAGCTGAAATAGTGCCCTCAGTAAGGGTCGAAAATTCACTCACATGAGCTGACAGATCAACGAAATCATTTACACCATCCAGCGAAAGCTTGGCGTCTCCGAGCTTGTCCGTACTGTCATCAGGATCGATGAATGCTCCACTTTCCAGTGTCCCATCATAATTGTTGCCACTAGAATCGGTCGCATCCGCGTCAAACGTCCAATGGCCAACCAAGCCGGTTGTTATATCCAACACCCCAACAAAACTTTCCTGTGCTTCCGCATCGACGATCACGTCGGTCTCGATCGTGCCCGTCTGCACTTCCAGGTCCCAATCACCTCCCAGACTTTCAGCTCCGGTCAGGTCGGTGCTGGCAGCAATATCAGCTCCGGTGAGTTCTGCTAACAAATTGGCGGCTTTTGTACCTGCATCCCCTTCCCCGAAGCTACAGCCATAGATCAACAGGTCGGCTTCTTGTGAGAGGGCTTGGTTGATGATGGACAGTTCATCCACATACTCTCCTTGCATGGAGGTCAAATTGAGGCTGCCCGTCCCCAATTGCAGTTCTCCTGAATCCCCATGCGAAATAATATGGACCGCATCAATGTCCGTGCGTTCGCCAAGAATCTCTGCAATTTGTTCGATTCCATCTCGGGTAGGATCTAGGAGAATAACTTCGGCATTGGGATCAATGCCTTCCATCAGCGCTTGATAGTCATCCACACTTGTATCAATAAAGACAATTTCTTTTCGATCAGATGGTGCAGAGAGGGATAACCCTGAGGACCAGAGCGCATCATTGCCCGAAGAATCGGAGGTAGAAGAATCCGATGAGGTACTGCCGTCGATGCCGGGAATTTCAGTTTGATCTTGGGTCGTGGTGTCTTGGAGAACTTCGGCTCCGGTGGCCAACGCCGCACCATCGAACATGATCCGTGGCTCAAGCGCAACGAGCAAACCAATGCCGCTTACCGGTTCGACTTCCTCCTGAACGTTGGCCTTGGCCTTGTGCTTTTTTTGATGGCCGGATTTCGTTTTAGCCGTATCCGATTTTTTGACGGCATCCAACGTGGCCGGTTTGCAAATCAGTTTGCTCATCACACGATTCCTTGCTTCAATCTCATATTGATTTGACAAGTCCCACGTTCACAAAACACACCCCACCAGAGAGGGGTCCGTCCTCTCTCCTTTGTCGTCTAATTCTCCAATCCCTTGACGCGAAATGCGGAAGTTTCTTCCGCGTTATTTTATGGATGCTGGCAGTTGATAAACGTTATGTCGCGTTGTGACCGCTGTGCCGATGTTGGTCAGAAGGAAAATTCGTTCCCAGGATCTCATACCCGATCCGTCATACCTGTAGGCTGCTGGCAGGTATCTATCCGAACGGCACCCAAGAGAGATTCCCGACAACAACTCTTGGGAATGACCAACGTGCGGAGCGACCCACCAGTAACCCGTGGGAATGACAGGATGGACTTCAGACAACCAATGAGTGACGCGCGTTTCACCACATCCGTCATACCTACGAGTTGTGCCGTGTATCCTCTACCTGCAAGTTGGTGACACAAATCTCACACCCCTCCGTCATACCTGCAGGCTGGTGGCAGGTATCTATTCGAAAGGAAACCAAGAGAGATCCCCGCGGAAAGACCACGAGGTATTCAAAGGTATAAAGAGATTAAACATCCCCTACCCTCATTTTTCAAAGAGAGAATACGAGCCGTTCCCCTCGAGAAAGCTACGAGAAATCCCACGTTCACTTAAACGAAACAATACCATCATGGCGGTTGCGACATTGAATTAAAAAGGACACTTGACTGTTCCCAGAAAAATAGTTGAACAATTCGGGCTACAACCTGGAGATCGAGTGGAATTGTTGGCAGGAACGGATGGGCGGATGACGTTGTGGCCCGTGACCCCTGATGTCAGGGTCTTGAAAGGCTTGATTCCAAAACCCAAACAGCCATCTCTCTGGACACCGTGCAGACAACTATCAAGAAGGAAACAACGCAAGCAAAATCTGAGATTCTATTTCTGACTTCCCTCCTAATCTGTCATTCTGAACCAAAGGCCAAGTATCTGGCTGAGCCATGACCTGATAGTTCCGGGCACAGATCCTTCGTTTCACTCAGGATGACAATGTTAGAGGTGTTCGAGACTTACTCAACCAGGTAAACTTCCTCCACCCTTTCACGTCTCACTCCTTCCACCTCGCGCCTCTCTTCCCACTTCTCCCTTTTCACTTCCTACTCCTCACCCCCTGACGCTTCACGCCTCACGTCCTCACTCACATGCCACTTTCTCGAACAAGGACTGCCCCGACATGCTCCCAGAGTTGCCTTACAACGCTACGAGATTCTCCTTCGACATGGACCAACCCCCGAACGGCTTGCGTCCACGCTTCTCCAACATCATCCACGACCAACGTCACTCGGTAGATCGAGGCTTCGGGTCGTAATGTGCCCTGCTCG
>JAOUMR010000188.1 GCA_029881435.1 Nitrospira sp. | reverse complement strand
ACCCCGGGGAACGTACATGGTTTTTGGCAAACGAAGTTCACGTCGGCACCAAACAAAAACAGCCTACAGACCGCACCAATACTTGATCGTTGCCTCGGCGCGGGTCATTTAACCGGACACCAATGATTCGGAATAATTCAGCTGTAACAAAGATCGAATAGAATTCGTGATAGTAGCCGCTTCGTTGTATGCTGGCACAATGATGCTGATCTGCGGCTCATACCCCGTAAATGCGCCCGGAAAGCCTTCGTTCATTCGCTCGTCGAAATACTGTCGGAGCGAGAAGATCGATATGACATTGAGCGCCAGATATCCCCCGGTCAGGGCAGCTAAGTACACGAGAAACCCCGATTGAAAAAGGCCAAAGAGATCTTCCGGCGTCATGAGTCCCACAGCGTGGAATCTGGATGCATTTGGGTCCGTTCGTGATGTCCGGACGTTTTCCTGTATGAACCTGATCGCATGGACAACATCGATCATGATGATGGCGGTTTGGCTATGGCCTATTCCGTCAACTGCCCAAGAAATCTCTGTTCCTGGACAGACTTCTCTTGCTGAAATCGAGGAAATCGAATTGGTTTATACGGGTAATCAATCCGTCCCTAAAATTATAGTGCGCGGTCGGCAGCCAGCAAATCCTTTTGTGGTTTCTTCCTACCGGCCTCCTGATCTACGCCTGGACCTCTTTTTGCTGACCAGCACCGGGACCTCGATTGGTCGTTGCCAATCTCAACAAGACGGTTTCAAGGCTCCTTTTCGAATCCGGCTTGTCGGTAATGGGACATCCCCCTGCGGCTTTGCCTGGTCTCTTCAGACGACGAACAAGCGCTTTGACGCACTATCATTCCACAGACTCCGTGTGTGCGGGACTAGCTCAAGCCCCTTGGCGATCGTACTGGTTGCTGAATCCGCTAATCGGGAGCAGGACCGCGCGGTGGCAGGGCACGTCACTGGTCGCTTTGAGGTCGAGTTCCCACTCGCACCGAGCGCCCACACACTCGATCTTCGGCAACTCACCCAGGTGCAGCTCCTTGCAGAAAATGAGGCGGACGTTTTACTGGATGAAATCGTCTGGCTGACTCGAGAGCCGACCATTCATCCGACCCGCTCGATCGGGTTTTGGTATTGGGATTATCGATCTGCAATCCGCGACCCTGCCGAAATGCTGTCTACCTGCCGGCAACATCATTGCAGACGGTTGGTGATCCAAATGCCCGACTTGAAAGATTCCGATCAGGTCTGGGCCGCTTACGCCGCGTTGTTTGCCTCCACTAGGGCAGCGGGTATCGAGTTGTTCGCCCTCGACGGGGCCCCAGATATGATTGATACCCCAACCATTCTGACCGATAAGCTAACACGGCTCCTGAAACTCGTCGGTAACAGTGGCTTTCCAGGGGTGCAGTTGGACATCGAACCCTATCTTCTAGATGGCTTTCCCGATGATGGTACGATCTTCGATCGCTATCTGAGCACGATCGAGCGCGTAAAGGCGGCCTTCGGTGATCGAGGGCGACTATCCGTTGTCATGCCGTTTTGGTTCACCTCGACGGTTCATCGGAGTCGCCCTCTTGCATTTGCCGTTATGGATCGAGCCGATGAGGTCGCCGTGATGAGCTATCGAACAGACGTTCAGGAATTGACGGCCATCAGCGAGGACACTCTGCGCTATGGCTTTCTAACAGGCATTCCTGTCTGGCTTGGCATGGAGACAACGCGCCTACTACCGAACGGCATGTCGTCTTAAAACGAAAAATGAATCCGGCCCTCGCAGATGGGATACTCGACCCCGCAAGGAGGATTTTTACGTTGGGGAACGCCGCTCCTGCGGATCTGCACAGACAGGGACAACTGTGGTTTCGCATCCACCATCACACGACCGTACGCCCCGAGCGCCTATCTTTTGCGGACCGTACCAGACGTGAAGTTTGCCAGAATTCCAACACCAAGTCTTTCCGGACTGTTGATCCATGATCTGCCAGGCTATTTAGGGCTGCAAGAATAACATGCCCTCCTTATCCATTTCGCACCGGCCATTCATGAACAGCGGTATTCCACTGTTTTTCTACTGCTTACTGTTGTGCCTCTGTGAAATCGGGAACGTCCATGCTCAGAACACTGATGTACACTCCACACACGTATTGCTCGAACAGGCAAAACACCTCGAAGCCGCTCAGCGGTATGGGGACGCAATTCCCCTCTACCGAGAAATTCTGCTACGTGATCCCGAGAATGACAATATCCGAGCGGCCCTGGCGCGGCTTCTGTCATGGCAAGGTATTTACGCAGAAGCCGTGGAATTGTACCGGGATGTGATACGACGACACCCGGTTGACCTGGAGCTGCGGACCGCGCTTGCGCGGGTATTATCGTGGCAGAAACATATGCCGGAAGCGCAGACACTCTACGAGGGAGTGCTGCAGGAAGACCCACACCATGCCGAGGCCCTTCAGGGACTGGCAGACGTATTCCTGTGGGAAGGTCGATCAGCGGAAGCGTTACTCTACTACGAACGAGCGTACGCCGTTTCGAAGGATTCGACTGTTGCGGAGCGCATCGCATCGATCAGGAGCACGATGGCCCAACAGGAACAGATTTCTTCGACTCCCACCGAATCACCCGTCTCTGAAGGAAGAGATGAGACCTTGGCGCGGGCGCGGGCATGGGAGCGGGCTGCCGAATACGGGCAGGCCATAGCCACGTACCGGCAGGCGCTCGCGGAACGTCCTGAAGACGACGAAATACGCGGTGATCTCGCACGCGTATTGGCAGGGAGGGACAATTAGAGCAAGCAGTTTCACTCTACCGCGATATTCTCCTGCGTCATCCCGCCGATGCTGATGTTCAAGTAGGCCTAGGGTGCTTTCCTGGCAAAGACAGTTTGATACCGCGATCGAGCTTTACCAGAACATTCTTCGGCAGGACGGTGCAAATACAGACGCGCTCCGGGGATTAGCCGATACCTTGTTCTGGAGCGGAGCTCCCCGGGACGCTCTCGTTCACTATGCACGGTTAGCGCAGCTAACGGGGGATCAGGAGAGTGCAGCTCGTGTCCAGGCCATCACTGCCGCCATGGAGGCTTCCCCTCGGGCACCTCTCGGCCTACGGGATTCCACTCTCCGCTTGCCCTACCGAGACTATCTTACTCAGCAGGCAGAAATATAGGCAACACTTGGATGTCTGAAGAACGAACGGACAAGTGCGGGGCGACGCGCCATCTCGGTGAGTTGCGCAGTGATGCGGTCGGCCAGACGTTCACCC
>JAOUMR010000187.1 GCA_029881435.1 Nitrospira sp. | reverse complement strand
TTGGGAAATAGACCTCTTGTGTTCGGCGAAGTTGACCGAACTTGGTCGACTCCTACCAGGAGTTTCTGATGTTGTGACCTGGGATGGAGCCGCATGGCATCGACGAGCAGCCAGTGCCGAGGCGGAGGTACGTGCCGAACACATCGCAGAGGCTGATGCCGAACTTCGAGCGATGACAGAAAGCCTCTATGACCAGGCATTTGTGCTGAACCAACATCCACGATCGATTCTGGCCGGTTCGCTGCTTGCGCGGGAGAACCTTGGAGCCGTCACCGGAAGCCCTCTGGATCAGAAACTATCACCCTGGGCCTTGTACATACGAAGTGTGGCCACTGGGAAGCAGAGCAATCGTATTCACTTAGCGGATGCATTTTGCGGGATGTGCGGCATGTCGCCCCCTAAGCGACTCATGCAAATTCAAGCGCCTGAGACAGCGCTTCCCATCGACCTCGATCCCATTGGGCAATCCGAGGGGCAGTGGATCGCTGTGCTTGTCGGCGCAGGAGATCCAGAACGACTGGTTCCGGTTACAGTTTGGGAACGCATGATTACCGAGTGCTTGGAGAGTCTTCCGGCTAGTCGCATCGTGTTGGTTGGTGATCAGCACGAACAGGAGCGGGCTCAATGTATTCAGGGATCGCTCTCTCTGTCTCTTCTGGGTCGTGTGTGGGATACCACCGGGAGGCTGTCGCTGATGCAGCTGGCCAGTCTTCTTACGCGGTGCCAAATTGTGATCGGGGCCGACACCGGCCCGCTTCATCTCGCTGCCGCAGTTGGGACGCGAGTGATCGGCTGGTATTTTGCACGAGCTCGCGTTCATGAAACGGGCCCGTATGGACCGAATCATTGGGTATGGCAAGCAGAACGGGGCGAGATGGAGAGGATGGCTGTAGTACAGCCGAGCCGATGGCCTATTACTGAGACGATCGCATTGCTGTGTGGTCACTCCACCGCGACCGTCGCGGACTGGTCACTGTGGGAAAGCTATCGAGATCACTGGGGCGCATACTATATCGAGGCAGGGCACGAGCCGATCGAACCGCTTCAGCGAGAGCAGGTCTGGCGGCAGCTGCAACCGTCTTCGGTGTCATAAGAGGATCCAGTGGAGTACCTGAATCACAACCTAAAGAGGCTTCGCCATAGCTACCCGGCTCTTGTTGCAGCTTTAAGCGAAAACTGTGGAGGTGTCCTCACGATGGCGCCTTCGCGTGAAGGCGCTCCTTCAGCCACACATGGTGGACAATGGATTCACAGCGCATACGATCCGCATAAAGAAGCCGGATCCTGGGCCGACCAACAAGTCGGTGAATGGAAGATAGGCGAACTGGGTGTCGTGCTTGGAGTCGGATTGCTCTATCACGTGGAGGCGTTGGCGAGGATCAAGCCGCCTGAGTCGCGGCTCGCGGTCGTCGTGCCCGATGTGTCGGTCTTGAAGGATGCCATGGGAGCTAGGCCGCTTGAATCGTGGATCGACACGATTCAGTGGATTACGGGCACACCAAGCGAAATGGCTGACCAGTTGGCGTCACAATCGGCACCTCTTCGTTTCTTTACCTATGGGCCGGCGGCGAGGCTACATGCCGAGGAACACCAACAGCTTGAGACGAGCTTGCGCCGAATCGTAGCCAGAAAAGCAGGGGGCCAATTGCACGTTGCGGTGGTCGGTCCGATTTACGGAGGTTCGCTCCCGATTGCCCGCTATGTCGTCCGGGCCTTAGGCGAGTTAGGGCATCGGGTCACCTGGATCGACCATAGTGTTCATCACGCCAGCTATGAGGCCTTTGGATTCTTTCGGGAGAAGCGATATCGACTGACGGTGCAAAGTCGATTTGCTGATGTGCTGAGTTTCAGTACGATCGCGAAGATCGCCGAGGATCCCCCTGATCTGGTTCTGGCCATCGCTCAAGCGCCATTGACACTGGCGGTGTTGCAACATCTGCGCAAGAAGAAATTTACGACGGCGATGTGGTTCGTGGAAAACTACCGACATCTCACCTACTGGCGACAACTGGCCGGAGGCTATGATTATTGGTTCGTGATTCAACAGGCAGAATGCATTGAAGCGCTGAAGCGGGCAGGTGCGATGCAGGTTCACTATCTTCCCATGGCGGCGGACCCGGCAGTTCATCATCCTGTGACGCTGACAACCGATGAGTACCAGGAATACGGAGCGGACGTCTCGTTTGTGGGAGCAGGGTATGACAATCGACGCAACCTCTTGCCTCGGTGGCTTTCTAAGGAATGGACGTTCAAGTTGTGGGGGAACGAATGGGATGGCGCGACGGATCTCTCCAGCGTCCTCCAACGAAACGGAGCCCGTATCGATACAGACGCCTGTGTAAAGGTCTTCAATGCGACAGCGGTCAATCTGAACCTCCATTCCTCTTCCGGCACGGGATTGGACGCTCATCCGGATTTCGTCAACCCTCGCACGTTTGAACTCGCCGCATGCGGAGCCTTCCAACTCGTCGATGAAAGAACGCTGCTTCCCGAACTCTTTTCACCAGATGAAATGGTGAGTTTCCGGAGCCCCGATGATGTGCCGTCATTGATTCGGACATGGCTCAAAGATTCAGTTGGTCGATGCGCCCATGCCGAGGCGGCTCGCCGACGAGTCCTGCAGCAGCATACCTATCGACATCGGCTGCAGGATCTGTTGGCTGCTGTCGGCATGCAGCAGCCCGATAGGATTGGTTCGATCTTGCGGGGCGAGCGGTCTGCGACCGAGCTCAATCGACGAACCGACTCAGCGACTGAGCTTAGTCCATTGCTGAGTCGATTTCCCTCAGACCAACGAGTCGAACTCAAAGATCTTGCCGCGGACATCCGAGCACGGGCACCAGGGCGCGAACTGAGTCGAGAGGAGTTGTTGGTTCTGATGTTGGACAGCTATCGAGCCGAAACGAGAGATCTTCTATGAAAAGGCGTTTCACGTTGCAGGTTTCATGTTTCGCGTTGAACACGAAACATGAAACTCGAAACTCGCTACCCTGCTAGAGATTGGAAATGAAGCAAGTATTAATTGTGAACATTACACGCATGGGCGATCTCGTTCAAATGGGTGCATTGTTGAGCCGACTTCAAGAAGAATGGCCAGGAGCTGATGTGGATCTGGTCGTGGATCGCCGGTTTGCTCCGGTCGCGGCGTTGTTAAAGGGATTGCGCCAGGTGATTCCATTCGATTTCCATGCTCTGATCGATGAGAGCCGTGCCGTGGTGAAAGATGTGGTTTCGCTCTACCAAGACGTGAATGTCTGGG
>JAOUMR010000099.1 GCA_029881435.1 Nitrospira sp. | reverse complement strand
GGGCTTCGGCATCAAATTCAAGAATGAGGGCAGTGAGGAGGGTCAGCACGAGGAGTGCCAACAGAAGCGCGACGCCTCGCTCGTCAGCTTTTGGCATAGCTTAAGACCCGAATAGTTGCGTCCATGTTCGCCGGATTATCGAACTTGGGGCGCATTTGGAGATGGCGAACATGAAGATCGTACGGAGCTTGGTCAATGGCGACCAGAAAGGCAAGGAGTTCTTGCAGTTGCACGCCTTCCAACCGAAGATCGACGGCGGTTTCTTCATAGCCTTGCGCCAGCGTTTGAACCTGTGGCTGCATGCTTGTGATGCGTTCGCGAACGTGTGCGGTCGTGGCCGCTTCTTCCATGAACGTGAGCAGCGAGAAATGACTGTCGATTGCGGGCATGCGATTTTCCACTTTCGCCAAACGGTCCCGCTTGGTGAGATAGGCTTGGCTCAGCGCTGCCAACTCGGTGAGGTCTTTCTGTTTCCGCACGGTCTGACGCTCAAGGCGGTCCAGTTTGTCGAGTAAGGGCTCCACGATGAGCAGGAAAATCAGGCTCAGTCCAAGCACGATGCCCCCTACCATCACGAGCGTCCGCTCCCGCTTGGACATCTGATGCCATCGTTCCCGGAAGTTCTGCATCATGATGGCCTCACCGTGGCGGTCATCCGAAACACTACTTGATTGGGGGCTGCACCGACACGAGTTTCCGTGACTGCAACGTCCGTGAGTTGAGCGCTCGCGGCGAGGGTTTGCTTTACCCGTTCGACCGCATCGAATGAAGTGGTCTCGCCCTCCATGAGAATCACTGCGCCATCGACGGTCAGTTCTCGAACCTTGACCGTTGTTCCGGGTGGCAATTGCTTCACGAAGATGGATAGTGTGCGTAAGACTTTGTTGTCGGTGGTGTCAATCAGACTCAGGGATTTATCAAGCACCCCGATGCGGTACTGGGCTTGATCAAGTTCCTCTCCCGGTGCGGCACCGGCTCCGAAGAATTGCGCATACTGGCTCTGCAAGGCCGTTTTCAGCCGTGTCACTCGTTGGTCTTGCAACATGAAGTGAACCGAGAAATCCACGAGCGCCAGGACCGCGATGACCAGCACAGCGGCGAGGGCCATACGCCGATCCCGTTTGGTTGTCACGGCGTCCTGTGACGTGGCTTCTGTCGCACCCTTCAGGTCAAGGGCGAGCCCGTGCGGGGACGACTTAAATCGCCAGCGTGGCCGGATGATCTTGGGATGAATTGCTAAACCAAACGCGAGGGAGAATGCTCGTGGGGCATCGGGGCCGAACCCCTGGCGGGGGCCCACCGGGTAGAGTCCCAATTGCCGAGACACATAGCTCCCGATTTCCTGAAGTTTCGACCCGCCACCGCATACCCAGCAGTGGGTCAAACGACCACGCTCGCTTCCTTGATAGGCCTGTAGCGTGATTCGAAGTTCTCGCAGCACAGGCTCCAGCAACCCATGGACTTGATCAACGGCGACCGTGCGCTTGTGACGTTCAGCGTCAGCAAAGCTGCAGGCATGTTGGACAGCCAGGGCGTGTGTGAGGTGGTTGCCGCCCCACAGGATGGTCCGAAGCACGACGGGCCGCCCTCCTTGGACGAGACAGAGCGTGGTCTTCGAAGCCCCGACGTCGATGATGGCCAGATCCGGCGGCACGGCAGCCCCTTCTGCTTGTAAATATTGCGTGACGGAAAAGAGTGCCATGGCATCGACATTGATAGCCGACGGCTCCACATCGGCTTGCGCCAAAAACTGGAGATGCTCGGCGACTTTGTCTCTCGGCGCAGCGGTGACAAGCACATCTGAGCCCTTGCTTTCAGGTGCTGATCCTTCGATCGGTTGCTCAGGTGGAAGGATCAGGCTTCCCACCGCCAAGTCTTCAAGCGGCATAGGTACGAGATTTTCGACTTCAAAAGGGACGACTTGCGCAAGCTTGGCCGAGTCCTTAAAGGGAAACGAGAGCGTTCTCACGAAGAGGTCCTGACAAGGAATGGCCGTCACTAAGCGGTCTGTGACATAGAGACCATGTCGCCAGATGAAGCTTCGCAAGGACTGCACACGTCGAGCCGGTTCGAGATCCTCCGGCCGTGAAAACGGCAGGGGGTGTTGAAAATAATCGACCGTTTCGCGTCCGCTGAGGCGGCGGCGAAACCGGACGGCTTTAATGCCGGTTTGTCCAACATCCAGTCCGACACATTCATCTACAATGGCCATGCATTCAGCTTCCTTCTTCGTGTCATATTTCGCGTCTCGAGTTTCATGTTATCGGAATACGTGAAACATGGAGCTTGAAACTTCCACGCTACTTTACAATGCGATCCGTGCCTGTGCCAAGGTTCCGACGATCTTGACGGTCATGGGTGTTCCGGGAGGTGGAGCGGGGAGGCCCAGCATGCCGGCTTTGGAGGCAAAGCCAGGACCGGGAACGACCGTCACGGTGAGGGCGAGTTGGCTATTCGGTATCGGCTGCTGAATGGTGATCTGTCCTTCTCCCGTGAAGGAGCCGTCGATCCCTTCACCGTTCAGTTGCGTGACGTCACAGCGGAGGTCACGGCAGGAAAGGCCTGCCGAAACTGAGCTGAATGTCAGCGAGAAGGTTCGTCCGTTGCCGACTGGAATCTGGTCGATCACGAGATCGGTTGCCTCGGCTGTCCATGTGCCTTCACCCTTCATGACAGCTGTGGTGGACCGTCCGGACTCGACTCGATGAGAAAAATTTCCATTCAATGTTCCCCGGGTGACATAGCGGCGCAGGATCTTTGAGAGATCCACCTGCTGAAGTTGTCCTTTGATGGCTACGGGGCCGGCCAGGGAAAACGATGAGGCCGTGAGGGTACCTTTGGCGAGGTTTGTCCGTGAGGAGGTTTCGTCCAGCTGTACGACGATATCGAGGCCGAGCGTTCCGCTCAGCGCCTTCAAAACTCCGAGTTTGGCTTGCAGCCTAGCCATTTCGATTGGCGTGATATTTGGCTTTGAGAGGGTCACGTTTCGCCATTCCAGGCTCAAGGGTAGCCCCATGGTCCAATCGGCGACCCGAACGTCCATCGCAGTGGCTCGTTTGAGTTCCTCCACCACCCGTGCCTGGAGCATCCCATAGGGAAAGGTGGCGAGGACGCAGATCGCCACGATACAGATTCCAGCGGCAACCCATCCCAGAATTGCGCGCCAGGCTTCAGGCCATTTGATGGTCATGATGTGCCGATCGTGACCCACTCCCGCACGGTCCACGGTGTGGCATCGGGATGGTGAAAGGTCACTTCAATTAACACGGCCTTCGGCAGCTTGCTGGCCGTCGGCCATTCGTCGAGCCAGATCCGGTTCTGGTCGTCATAATACCGAACGTTGAAGGCCTGTACGCGATCGGCCAGTTCCATTTGTTCCAGCGTCTCATCGGTGTCGGTCATGGTGTAGAGGTTTTTGCGAACGAACCGAATCAACCGATCGCGTTCCCGCGTATAGACGACACGAATGGTTTCGCCCTCCTTCGCCGTCCCAGAGCTCATGCTCTGACCCATCGCCAGAAACGCGAGCGTGTCGGCCGGTTGTCCTTCCTGTGTTCCGTTCATTCCGACCCAGGGGTAGGCGAGGGTCCGTTTGCTGAGGGCAATTTCTTCGGCCATGAGACGCAAAATATTTCTGACCGTTTGTTCTCTCGATACATGGTCTCTCCCGGCCTCGACGGCCTGCGTGGTCGTGATGAGCGAGCCGAAGACCATGGCCGCGATGGTGCCAAGCAGTGCCACGGCGACCAATACTTCGACCAGGGTAAAACCCGATTGGCCTTTAAAAGGTGAGACGGCCGGCGAAGACATACGTGCTCACCTCCAGGCTTTCTTCACGTTCACTACGGGGCCAGGTCACTTTGATGCGAATTTCGCGAATCAACTCCAGCGGAGTCGGCGCGATGGTCTGTTTCCATCTGTACCCGACTGCTCTGGGGGCGGTGTGGGTGACGGGCTGGGCCCCGAGGGGAACATGCCGAAACTCGCCGACGGTTTCGCCGATAGCATATTGCCCCAACAGTTCGACCTCCACCAACTTCTCTTGGGCCAACAACGTCGCGATGGTCAATTCCGATGCTCTGTCCTGGAGATCCAGATCGAAGTTTCTCAGGCCAAGGAGAACAGGCAGTGCCATCGCCAGCAAGGCGATCGCCAGCAGCACTTCAAGAAGCGTGAATCCTGCGTCGTGGGCTTCGGTTCGTGGTCTGCCTTGCACTATGCCGTCCTATTGGGGGTTGGGAATGCCGCCGATCGCCGACCCCGCCGCTCCCGTTTGTGGCCTGGCTTTCAGCAGCGTTCTGACACGGTCAGGGATAAAACGATTTCGTGGAATGTCAAACCGTTCGTCGCTCACCCGAATCCCGCCGGTCAATGAATCGACCGCCAGCCCCAGCAGATTGTTCTTTGAGTCCATGAGGTACAACGTGACCGGTTCGATACGCCCATTTGTGAAGAACGATATACCGACTCGTCCTGACATATGCTTCTCCTGCCCGATAGATATCTCAGTCAAACGTATGGATTCTGGTAAGGAACGAGGAGTTTTCCAGGCCGGATCAAGTGGAAGGCGTTCTTCTGTACCTTCCACGAGCATCAACCAGTAGAGTCCTCGATCCAGGTCAAGATACAGCCTTAAGGGTGTCTGCTTTGAGGCTGCGTCTCCTTGCAAGGTTCGGAGAAGACCGATAAGTTTTCTTCCTGTGGAGCGGAGATCTTCTTCGAAGCTGATCCGAGGGATCATGATGGCCAGGACTCCTCCGAGAAGAAACAAGACGATCAGCATTTCAAAAATCGTGAAACCAGCCGGAGACCGCCATCTTGACCCTCCACACACGTTGGTTCTTGCGATATCGGGCCGCCCGAGCTCCGATCGCCAGAGACAGTGTGTCAACGGTGCTGGATGACGTCGGTCCACAGATGTCTTACTCTCTATCCAGATTCCAATTGGTGATATCGGCGTTCACACCCTCGCCGCCGACCTCTCCGTCTGTCCCCAGGGAGGTGATTTCGTAGTCAATTTTTTGGTCCCCCCGTTGGACTGGGCTGACATATTTGTAGGGATTGCCCCAGGGATCTTCCGGAAGCTTTGGCAAGTACCCGCCAATTTTCCATTTCTTAGGCACGACACCGACGGCCGGCTTTTCAATGAGCGCTTTGAGACCCTGCTCGGTGGTGGGATAGACACCGTTATCCAATTTGTAAAGTTGTAGCGCACCTTCAATATTGCGGATCTGCACTTTTGCGGCGGTCCGCTTGGCGTCATCGGTTCGGCCCATGATGCGGGGGACAACCAATGCTGCGAGGATGGCTAAAATAGCGACGACCACCATGATTTCAATAAAGGTAAAGCCGCCGGAAGCTCCTTTCGTCCGCTGCATCAAACGGGTGCCTACGAGAATGAGTCGACTCGGTTCCGTCGTCTGTACCGGCTGCTCGCTCCGCTGTTCTGAATCACTCATCATCAGTCCCCCTTTTTCATTCAACTGTGTATGCCGATGCGTGTAGTCTGCGTCCTCATCGTATCATTTGGCCCATTTCGAAGATGGGCAAGAGAATCGCGACGACGATGAAGAGCACAATGGCCCCCATCACGAGAATCATGATCGGCTCCATTAAAGAGGTCAAGCGGGCAATCACGCGCTCGACTTCGCTGTCGTAAATTTGGCTGACGCGGCGGAGCATCTCTTCCATTTCCCCGCTTTTCTCACCGACGGCAATCATGTGGGTGACCAAGGCAGGAAATTCTCCGCTGCGCTTCAAGGGATCAGCGATCGTTTCGCCTTCGCGGATGTTCTGCCGTGCGCCTTCTACCGTTTCTTCGAGCACACGATTGTTCATGACCCGCTTGGAGACATCCAGCGCGTCGAGCAATTGGACACCGCTCGCCAACATCGTTGACAGTGTGCTCGTCAGTCTGGAAATCGAAACCATTCTGGCCACGTCGCCGATTAGTGGGAGTCTGAGCGTCACGCGGTCAGCGACCATGCGGCCCCGTGCAGTATGGGCAAATCGCCGTATCAGGTACAGACCTCCGACGACAACCCCCACCAGCACCATCCAATAATCGGCCATGAACTCGCTGACCGACATCAACGCGACGGTCGGCCAGGGCAAGGCCTGTTTCTGTTGCGCGAACACCTGGGTAATCTTGGGCACGACAAAGGTGATGAGGAAAAACAGGATGATCGTGCCAATGACCAGCATGATGATGGGATAGAGCATCGCATTGGTGACCTTGTTCCTCAGGGCCTGTTGCTTCTCTAAAAACTCCGCGAGCCTGAACAAGATCTGATCAAGTGCTCCGCTGGCTTCGCCCGCTCGTACCATATGGACGTAGATGGGGGAAAAATCCTTCTCATACGATTCCAAGACGACACTCAACGCTTTTCCCCCACGAATTTGCTCTCTAATGTCGGCGAGAAGGGCTTTGAGAGGTTTTTTCTGTGCTTGATCCACGAGGACGCCGAGCGCGTCGACAAGGGGGAGCCCGGCGACCAGAAGGGTCGCAAATTGCCTGGTCAGCAATGACAGGTCAGATGCCGAAAGGACAGAAGATTTCCCGGTCGTCCGCGCGGTGGCGGAACGGCCTGGTTCTTGCGGGCGAACCGATGGTTGGTTTTGTTCGACGACATCGGTCGGATACACACCCTCTTTTCTGAGCTTGAGCCGCGCCACCCTGACGTTTTCCGCGTCGATGATTCCTGTCGCGGCTCCACCGTCACTCCGGTACCCTTGGTATTGATAGACCGGCATGATCAACAGGCTCCAGGAGTACGACGGACACCCCATGGTTTTCCGATGACCCGATAGGAATGAGTACGGAAACGATGGTGAGAGAAACGGGCTGTCATCTAGTCGACGTCGATTTCTTGTTGCGTGATTCGCATGACTTCTTCCAGCGTGGTGTGACCCTGGATGACTCGTTCTGCACCTTCCTGCTTCAACGTCACCATGCCCTTGGCGATGGCCGCCTGCTTGATGGCGGTCGAGTCCGCTTTGCTCCCAATCAGACGCCTGATTTCGTCGTCGAACACCATGAGTTCGAAAATGCCGGTTCGTCCGCGATATCCGGTCTGCGAACAGGCTGCACAGCCTGCCCCTCGGTAGAGGGTCACGTTCGAGTCTGATGGTAAGTCAAGTCGATCGAGCTCTTCCTCGCTCGGTGCGTAGGGCCGCTTGCAGTCCGGGCAAATCCTACGGAGCAATCGTTGGGCAAGGACGGCGACGACCGATGACGCGACGAGAAATGGTTCGATGCCCATGTCGATCAGGCGGGTGGCGGCGCTTGCGGCATCGTTCGTGTGTAAAGTGGAAAACACCAGGTGTCCCGTGAGGGAGGCGTGAATGGCGATCTCCGCTGTTTCACGGTCGCGGATTTCACCGATCATAATGACGTCGGGATCTTGTCGAAGGATCGACCGCAATCCGGCAGCAAAGGACAGATTGATCTTCGGGTTCACCTGCATCTGTCCGATTCCGAGCAACTGGTATTCGACTGGGTCCTCGACCGTGATAATGTTCTTGTCTGGTGCATTGATGTGGCTCAGTGCGGCGTAGAGCGTGGTCGTCTTGCCGCTTCCCGTGGGGCCGGTGACGAGGATAATCCCGTGGGCGAGCTGGATCAGCTGATGGATCACCGCGAGTCGTTCTTTTGAAAATCCCATTTCCGAAAGATTCAGGAGGCGATTTTCTTTCTCTAGCAAACGCAGCACGACTCGCTCGCCGTGTGAGGTAGGTAACACGGAGACTCGAAGGTCGACATCTTTTCCGGACGTCCGAATGGCGAAGCGGCCATCTTGCGGGAGGCGTTTCTCGGCAATATTGAGGCCGGCCATGATCTTCAGTCGCGCGATGATGCTGGCTTGCAAATGCTTCGGCGGTGTGAGGACCGGATACAGCACACCGTCGATACGATAGCGGATGACCAGTCCACGCTCGAACGATTCGAAATGGACGTCACTGGCTCGTTGTCGCACCGCCTGAAACAGCACCGAGTTGACCAGCCGGATGATCGGAGCCTCATCGGTCGCATCGAGCAGATCTTGCGGCTCGTCAAGTTCGTGCGCCAGCTTGTCGAGGCTCTGGTTCGCCGCAATATCTTCCATCACTTGCTCGGCACCGGCTGGATTGGCGATTTCGTCGTACGCGCGGTTTAAGCAGCCGAGGAGGGTCACGCTGCTTGTCAAGATGGGCTTGATGGGTTTGCCTAAGAGCAATCGAAGGTCATCCAGGGCGACGGTTTCAAGGGGGTCGGTCGAGGCGGTCAGGATAAAGCCCTCTTCATACCGAAGTGGTAAGACGCGGTATCGCCGACAAAAGGCGATGGGGACCTTCTTGATCAGCTCGTGGTCGACCTGGCTGGTATCAAGCTGCGGCATCCATTTCATCTCGAATTGTTGCGCGAGGGCTTCCAGGAGCTGCTCCTCACGCAGTGAGCGAAGATGGAGCAAGACCTCTCCCAATCGGCCGCCTTTCTCCTGCTGATAGGATAAGGCTTCCTCCAGTTTTGACTCCAAGAGATGAAATTTTTCCTCGAGGATGCGTCCCAACAGGGGACGACGAGGACCGGAATCGGGTTGATCAATCTCAAGCATGTGGCCAATTTCTTTCATATCGTGTGACTCGAGACGGGTACCATGATCTGCAGTCTCTACGGTAACTGTCTTGTTCGACGTAAAGATACTCTTCCTTCTCACGGCCTGGCAAGGACAAGCCGAGTTCCATGCATATTGAGGCTTTGTGCGTGCTGAGCCACGTTGATATCACCCTCGAAATGCCGAATGACTGGGCCAGATCTTCAACCGCTTGTTGTGAAAAGAGTCCTGGCTCTGGTTAGGACCGAAACTATCCCTGAAGACCTCGGCATGGTGAATGGGATGAGGGGGTGGAGGTCAGGGAACTTCGAGGACCACCGGATGTGACTTATCGCAGTTCATAGGTAATCGTCGAGCGTTGGTTGTTCCGAACCACATCGAGCTTGACGATCTGTTCATTCTTGAGCTGCTGGAGCAGGCTCAGCATGGTACTTGGATCACGGATGTCGACCCCATTGACGCGCTGCAACACGTCTCCGGTCTGAACGCCGATCTTTTCATAAAAACTAGCCGGGGCGATGTAGTCCAGTCGGTATCCATTCACCGCTCCGTTCGCCATATTGGGTACGGCTCTCGCCTGCGACAAGAGTTTTGGGAGATCGTTCATGGCCTGTTCCACTTCACGTCGATCGACCACTTTTCGCAGAGCAGTGCCTGAAGTCGACGGTTTCTTAGGAGATGGGGTTGTCCCGGCGGGATCGCTGGCGGCAGGTGGGGCTTCTGCATGCGCCAGTTCCAGCAACTCTTCCAAATTGCCTTGGCGAATCACGATCCCATTGCGACGAATTTCGCTGACCTCACCGAGATCGAGCACTGAGTCGTGAAGATGATACAACGACTGCTGTTTTGCCGAGAGGTCTTCAAGAATCGCAAAGACGCCGCGCTGATCCCCCAGCACGACCCCGATCAACCGCAGCTTCTCTGCCAAACCGAGGGAAGCCCGCACTGCGGCACCGGGAGCGCCTGGACGCCCAGAGCTTGTGGGGTTCATTGCTCCATCGTCAGCCGTGGGTGGAAGAAGGAAGAGTCCGCTTGAACGAATCTGGTCGACCGCTTGTAAGGGCGAATAAGACGTGCGCGATGGAGATCCTCCCGGTGCGACGGCGCTGACTCCAGCAGGAGGCTCCGGCATCAGGTATAACGCATCTGCAACAAACGCGTTGATGGAGTGTGCGACGAGCAACCCGCCTGCCACCATGCATAGCAGCACACCAGCGGAGCGGACATGTTGAGAAGAAACTGTTGCCATAATATGGTTGTGACTATCGCGAGCTCCCATGGTACTCGGTGACCCGTGATGGCCGCAAGAATCTTTTTGTTGCGGCCTTTCACATGATGTGTGGACAAAGTGAATCGAGCAAGTAATAATCGCCTTCTTCAAGGAGGTTGCTCACGTGAAGAAAGCACTGATCACCGGGATTACCGGCCAAGATGGTTCCTATCTGTCTGAGTTTCTACTGGGGAAAGGGTACGAGGTGTACGGCATTGTACGTCGCTCCAGCTCGTTCAATACGGGTCGAATTGATCCTATTTATGAGGATCCACATGTGCCCCATCGGCGACTCCATCTCGTCTACGGCGATTTGAACGACGCCAGTTCCCTGAATCGGATCTTGCGTACGGTCCAGCCCGATGAAATTTACAATTTAGGTGCTCAAAGCCATGTGCGAGTGAGCTTCGATATTCCTGAGTACACCGGAGAGATCACGGGGCTCGGGACCATCCGGCTCCTTGAGGCGATCCGGGAGTCGGGGCTCAAACCAAAGTTTTATCAAGCCTCATCGAGTGAGATGTTCGGCAAAGTATTGGAAGTGCCTCAGAAAGAAACGACGCCGTTTTATCCCCGGAGCCCCTATGGGGCGGCCAAAGTCTATTCCTACTGGATTACCGTGAACTATCGGGAGGCCTACAATCTCTTTGCCTGCAATGGCATTCTGTTCAATCATGAATCACCTCGACGAGGTGAGACCTTTGTGACGAGGAAAATCACCAAGGCGGCGGCACGGATCAAGCTCGGCACGCAGCAAGATCTCTTTTTGGGCAATCTCGATGCGAAGCGGGACTGGGGCTATGCCGGCGACTACATTGAGGCCATGTGGATGATGTTGCAAGCATCACAGCCGGATGATTATGTGATTGCGACAGGGGAAACTCATACCGTCAAGGAAATGTTGGAGCTGGCGTTCGACCGGCTACAGCTCGATTGGAAGAAGCATGTCAAGATCGACGAAAAATACTATCGGCCAACGGAGGTCGATCTGCTCATCGGAGATGCCGGCAAGGCCAAGAAACGACTCGGATGGCAACCCAAAGTGAAATTTGAAGAATTGATCGCCATGATGGTCGATGCGGATCTGGCTGCGGAAAAAGAGAAATTGGATGGGACTAGGAAGCGAAGCTAGGGGAGCCTAGAGGGATATGCCGTCATTCTGGAAAGATAAACGTGTGGTCGTGACCGGAGGAGCGGGGTTTCTTGGTTCTTTCGTTGTGGACCAGTTACGCGCGAAGGGCTGTCAACAGATCGTGGTGCCGCGAAGCCGAGACTATGATCTGGTTCAGATGGATGCTGTGAAGCAGTTGTATGGCGACACCAAACCGGATGTCGTGATTCATTTGGCGGCTCGAGTCGGCGGCATCGGTGCGAACCAAGCCAATCCTGGACGATTCTTCTACGACAACTTGATGATGGGTGCTCAGCTGATCGAGGTGGGCCGACAACAGGGACTGAAGAAGTTTGTGGCAACCGGGACCATTTGTGCCTATCCCAAATTCGCTCCGATTCCATTTAAAGAGGATGATATCTGGAACGGATATCCTGAGGAAACCAATGCCCCGTATGGGCTGGCGAAGAAAATGATGCTGGCGCAGTCGCAGGCCTATCGGCAGCAATATGGTTTTAACTCGATCGTGCTCTTTCCAGTCAATCTGTACGGGCCACGTGACAACTTTGATCTGGAAACCTCTCACGTCATTCCGGCACTGATTAGAAAATGCGTTTCAGCTAAGGAGGAAAGGCGTGAATGCATCATCCTCTGGGGCGATGGATCTCCGACTCGGGAATTCTTGTATGTCGAGGATGCTGCTGAAGGGATTCTGCTCGCGGCCGAACGGTACGATGGCGATCTCCCGATCAATCTGGGAACAGGTGAAGAAGTCAGGATTCACGATCTCGCCACCATGATTGCTGCCGAGGTGGGGTTCACCGGACAGATTCAGTGGGACCCGACCAAGCCCAACGGCCAGCCTCGCCGATGTCTTGATGTCAGCCGGGCCAAACAGCTCTTTGGATTCCAAGCCCGACATAACTTGCGCGACGGACTAAAAAAAACTGTTCAATGGTTCCAGTCTAGCCGTGAAGCCATACGCGAAGTGCATTTCTGATCCGGTAAAGGCGCTTGAGGTCTGAGGTCCGTGGCAACTACGTGTAATCTCCCGATAATCTTTTCCGCTGCCTCAAGCCGCAGACCCCTACATCCTCAACCTCTCAACAATGTTGCCTTGACCAATGGCTTGCCATAAAGTAGGGCTATTCTGTTAACGTGAGACATACCGATGCCAACGGTAAAGAACATTGCTGGGCCCTACCGCTTGTTCTTTTATAGTTTTGATTGCAATGAGCCGAAACATATCCATATTCAAAGAGAAACGTTGATGTGTAAGTTTTGGCTAGAACCGATCTCCTTAAGCCATAACAGAGGGTTTTCTCCGAAAGAATTGAGTGCAATTCGACGGATCGTTGAGACCCACAGGACCAAAATTGTGGAGGCATGGCATGAGCACTGCGGCAAACATCGTTGAACCTCGCGTCATGAGTATGGCCGTCA
>JAOUMR010000098.1 GCA_029881435.1 Nitrospira sp. | reverse complement strand
CGTGGAACTTGTCGAACAGGATGGCCGCCTGCGGCGCCTGCTTCCGCGTCGAGTGGCCAAACGGTTTCCACATATCCATCACCGCCAGCCGGATGCCGTGCGCCTTCTTTTTGCCCAGCCAGTCATAAAACTGGTCCATGCTGGCTTCCGAGCGGTCTTGTCCTCCGAACCAGATCGGGCGTCCGCGCACCAGATCGCTCACCACGATGCGGTACGTGTGCCCTTTGCGGATCGAGATTTCGTCTATACCGACAACCTTCGGCCCGGGCGTGCCGGCCCGCTCCAACTGAATGCGCATGTATTGCTTGTCCAGTTCCTTGACCGTGTGCCAATCCAGGTTCAGTTCCCGGGCCACATCCTTGACCGTGGACTGGCGGCAGCGCCTGCCGACGAACCAGGCGAAGCGTTTGGTGTAGAGCGGGTTGTCGGCCAGAAAGTCGAGACGCTCGCGTTTCACCTTGCCGCAGCTCCGGCACTGAACGCGCCGCACCTCGATGTCCAGGTACATGCGCGTGTCGGCACAGGACAGGTCGCGTACCCGGCGCACCTTCCGGTCGTACCAGCCGGAGTGCACCTTGCCGCAAGTCCCGCACACCGTTTTTTTGAGCGGCGAACGAGGAGAATAACGCGTGCCTTCGGATCGCCGAAGACACCCGTGATGGTTTCCGCCGGGCGGAATCCGGGGAATGCGTATGCGTCCCAAAGACGCCTGCGTGATGTGCGTGAAGTAGCCATCCGCAGAACATGCCAGTTTCGCAGGCAATTGCAAACAGCAGAACGTCTCTATTGGCATAGGGTTCAGCCATGCAATGCCCCATTATTCACCCACACGATTGCGCGATGAACCTGAAAATTTAACCCTCCTCGATCCTCGCGCGTTTGAGTTCGCGAGTTTCACTCTTCTCCCCTACAGTTCATTCGAACAGTCGGTGTCGGGATATGGAAATGAACTGGATAACACCTTGGCCGGGGGCCGGGTCAACAATCTCTTGGATGGCGGTATTGGTAGGGACACGCTGGTTGGTGGGGCTGGCGATGATATCTACATCGTGGATAACGGTGATGATGTCGTGATTGAGCAGGTGGATGAAGGTCTCGACACCGTACAGAGCACTGCGAGTTACAGCCTCACTGCGAATGTCGAGAATCTCACGCTGGTTGGAACTCTTTCCATCAATGGAACAGGGAACGCGCTGGATAATGACGTACGCGGCAATGAGGCGCCGAACGTGCTCGATGGAGGCGCCGGGAACGATGCACTTGCCGGATTGGGTGGGTCCGACACCTATCTCTTTGGTCGGGGCTCGGGACGCGATACGGTGTTCGATTCAGGCACGGCCAGTGAGCTCGATACGATTCAGTTCGATTCAGCGGTCGCCGCTGAGGATGTGGAAATCTACCGCAACGGGTTCAATCTTGAATTGGTCGTTCGAGGAACTACAGATGAGGTGACCCTCCTCTCGTTCTTTGAGTCAGCCGGATATGACCAAAAACAAGTGAGCTTTGCCGATGGCACCGTGTGGAGCAGCGCCGACTTAAGCGCGAGGGCGGTGAGTGGCACGACCATCACGGGAACGTTCGAGAGCGAAACGATTTCCGGAAGCGACGGCCATGATTTGTTGATTGGATCAGCCGGTAACGATGTGCTGATAGGCGGTCAAGGTAAGGATACGCTGTACGGGGACGTCACGTTTCAGCCATTTTTCGGCAACCAAATAATCGGGGACGATACACTGTTGGGCGGACCTGGGGATGATACGCTCATTGATTTCCGTGGAGTGAATTTGTTCGACGGAGGAGGTGGGAACGATATGCTCACTCTCGGGTCCGGTGTGGACACCGTTCTGTTTGGGAGGGGATCAGGGATTGATCATGTGACGCTTGATAACAACAGGAACGACATCGATGTCATTCAAATGGCTGTGGACCTCACGCCGTCTGATGTCGTGATGACGTGGCGCTCTCATTCCGTTGTGGACATTCTTATTGCTGACAGTGGTGATAAGCTGACCGTACAGCTTTCAACGGATTCGTTTGCGGTGGGCCCAGAAACCACACAGGCAAGTGTGCGATTCGCCGATGGCACTGAATGGAGCCTGGCTTGGTCTTCCCTCAACGTCGGCGTGCCTGCTGCCACGATGTCAGCCGATCTGCTCACCGCAGCCTTCCCGTCCACTCTCACTGGCCTTGCTGGTGACGACACCTACCTCCTCGGGAGCTCGGGCGTTACCGGAACCTACGCAGTCATTGAAGCAGAGGGTGACGGGATCGACACCATTCAAAGTCTGTTCGACTATGTGTTGGATCCACATGTAGAGAATCTCATTCTCGTTGAGAGCACCAGCGCTGTGCTTCCTAACCCTGAATTCGGCACGGGCAACGACTTGGATAATCTCCTCGTCGGAAACTCTGGAGATAACGTTCTCGATGGAGGGGCTGGCAACGATGTCTTGGTGGGAGGAGTTTTTAGGTCGATCGAGGATTTTTTCGTGCTCGGCACCGGCAGTGACATTCTCATCGGTGGTGCGGGCGATGATGTATTGATGGCAGATGGAGGAAATATCGTCTTTCCTTTGGATGGAAGCAACGGCCCATGGCTATTCCTCGATGGAGGATCGGAGTTTCGGGAAGATGTACCTCGTCTAGCCGACGATCTCTTCATCGGAGGCACGGGCAACGACACCTACATTATATATAGCCAGGAACAGACGATCACGGAGTTTGAGAACGAGGGGACGGATACGGTCAAGAGTACGGTGAGCTACGTTCTTGGAGATCATCTCGAAAATCTCGTACTTGTCTCGCCGCCAGAGGTCTTTGATGACGAGGACAATGTCATTCCTCCGCTGCCGCTCAATGGGACAGGCAATGAGCTCGACAACGTCCTGATGGGATCGGAGGATGCCAATGTTCTATCCGGTCTTGCAGGTCGCGACACTCTCACCGGAAGCAGTGGCTCCGATACTCTCCGTGGCGGTGCCGGCCACGACACCTATCTCTTCAACATCGGCGATGGAATCGACACCATTGAGGATGTTGCGAGAACCGGCGAAGGGAATCAGATTCAGTTCGGCATGGGTATTACACCGAGTGATTTGACGTTCGCGCATGATGAATCTGCGCGCACGCTCATAATCCAAGTCGGCGGCAATGGGGCCGACAAGCTGGTGCTCACCAATTTTGATCCAACCGGCACCGACGGTTCACTCGTCGTCGAGACTCTCGCCTTCTCGGATGGGAGTGAAGTCTTCCTTACCAGTCTATTGGGGCCGAGGATTACGGTTTATGGGACAGACAACAGCGATGTCGTCGTGGGTACTGCTGGCGATGACGGGATCGATGCTGGGAGTGGCGATGATACGGTCTATGGAAATGCCGGGAACGATCTCATTTTCGCTGGGGCCGGTGTTGATTCAGTCACGGGCGATGCAGGGGCCGACATCATTTTCGGTGGGAGCGGGACCGACTATCTCTATGGTGGCGAGGGCGATGATGTGCTCAACGGGGGCGATGGCGACGATCACCTCAGTGGAGAGTTCGGGAACGATACGGTCTATGGTGGGACCGGCAACGATTTGATCAGTGGCGGAGATGGCGACGACTCCGTGAGCGGTGAGGACGGAGTCGATACGATTCTTGGCGGAAGTGGGGGTGACTATCTCTATGGCGGTGACGGAGATGATGTCATTAGCGGAGATGATGGCAATGATACGCTGGTCGGCCAAACAGGAAACGATACGATTACTGGTGGTGTTGGAAACGATTATCTGGTCGGAGGGACCGGAAATGATGTGTATGTCTTTACTCGAGGAGATGAGGTCGACACAATCTCAGAACATGATGCAACCGTGGGGAATACCGATCGCTTAGCATTCGGTACGACAATCGATCCATTGGATCTGATTCTCAGCAGGCAGGCGAACGATCTGAGGGTGGCGATTCATGGTACCAGTGATCAGGTGGCCATTGAGAACTGGTATCTCGGCGAAGCCCACCACGTGGAGACGATCCAGGCCGGGAATGGGCAGGCTCTACTCAACACTCAGGTCGATCAACTGATTCACGCGATGGCTGCTTTCACAGAGCAAACTGGCTTGACCTGGGATCAGGCGGTTGATCAACGGCCACAGGATGTCCAAGCCGTCTTGGCGGCGAGTTGGCAATAGATGAGAGGCGGGATCAGCCCCAAAGATCAGCCAGATGCGCTAGTCGCTCGGCGGTTCAAAGTGTCCGGAGGGGCGCTGTTGCCAGGGCACGGTGGCTTGCCGAGATTGCTTTACCAAACTGCGGAGAC
This sequence comes from Nitrospira sp., assembly GCA_029881435.1. Classification (GTDB taxonomy): domain Bacteria; phylum Nitrospirota; class Nitrospiria; order Nitrospirales; family Nitrospiraceae; genus Nitrospira_D. Next base: position 8,260 of record JAOUMR010000098.1, on the reverse strand, counting down.
TCATCTCGGCGGCACGCAAGAGTTTTGGATCGCCGGCCTGCATGAGCGTCGTTAAAAGAACATAGAGCGATCGATCCGTTCGTGATGCGGCTAAGATGTGATCAGTCACCGGGTCGGTGCGAGAAGGGTCTGGCGCCTCAACCTCATCGGAGTCGGTGAATAGGTACGTAAAGGATTGCGGCTCATCAAACAGCCAAGACGGAGGGATCTGAAGCGCTCTGGCGAGGGCTTCGATCGTCTCCACTGCGGGGTCCGTATGGCCGGATTCAATTTGTTCGAGAAGAGAGATGGGAATGCCCGCTGCGTCTGATAATAACTCGATAGACTGGCTTTTTGAATGCCTCCAATTCTGGATGCGTAGGCCGATCGACATGGAGCAGATGATACACAATGGGAGGGCGAGCTTCAATGAAACGTGGAAACGCGAGTGACATTCTAAAGTAATCATATATTTCAATATGTTACACAGAGTTTTCGATTGAGTGTCAAATCGAGTATAATGCGCGCAAGTTTTGTTGCGGTGAAGGAGGTAGCGATTTATGTTGGGAACAGACATTCGCGGCATCATGGCTGAGGAGGAAGAGGTTCAGCGTCGTCAAGACGCACTCAAGTCTCTCGTGACGATGAGGGCCAAGCAGCTTCGGGAATCGTTAGACGAGCGCATCAAGCGTGCAAGAAGCAGCGGGGATTGGACCCAGCTTTCAAAGGCGGAGTGCGCTAGTTTGCATAAGCGAGAAAAGGCCCACCTGCAATCTCAGCTTGAACAGTTGCAGTTTGAGCAAAGCCGTACGCGAGGAAAGCTGACGGCATTGAAGCGAGCCAAGGCTCGGGCCCAGCGGATCCGCGCCGCGGAAGCGGCGTCCGAGCGAAGGCGCCGGTGATTGGGGGCTTTCTCCTTCTCAGTCTTATCCCTTTGGGAGCGATGTCGGGGCTCTAGTGGATGCAGTACCGCATCTCCGGGCCCTCACGCGCTCACAGGGCTCTCTGATACGTCGGCTTCTTTGTGATAAGAACGTCAGATCGCAGGAGGGAACGTTTGTCGTCGAAGGAGTCAAGTCCTGTCTTGATCTGATTTCTCGCCACGCACACTCGATTCGCAGCCTGGTTCTATCCCCACGGTATCTTCGCGCTGAGACCGATGCTGATCGGCAGGTGCGATCTCAACTGCCTGCCTGTCAGTGGGTGTGTCCGGACACCGTATTTGAAAAGCTGACGGATGTTGAGATGCCGCAAGGGATGCTCGCGGTTGTCCGACAGCCGCGATGGGACGAAGCGCAGGTGTTCACGCAGCCGAGGGTATTGGGAATCTACGCGGATAGGCTTCAAGATCCAGCGAATGTGGGAGCGATTATCAGGACAGCCGCGGCGCTGAATCTTTCCGGGGTGTGGCTGAGTGCCGAGTGCGCCGATCTCTTCAGCCCCAAAGTTGTCCGCGCCACGGCCGGCTCGATTTTGAACCTTCCTGTGTTTTGGGGGTGTGAGTTTCTGACATTTTCCTCGTACCAATGCGAAATTTACTCGGCGCTCCTCCCGTCGGCTGATATAGTCTCAATCAGGACTATTCAGAAGATTTCGAGCCGCCTTGTGATTGCCGTAGGAAACGAAGGGGCGGGGTTGGCTCCGGACGTCGCACAGGCATCTCACGTCAAATTTTCCATCCCACTCGCAGATGGGGTGGAGTCGCTGAACGTTGCTGCAACGGTGGCCATCTCGGCGTTCTACTTCAGTGGATTGCCGCGTGACTCCTCCATAGAGCGTGGCGAAACCTCAAAGCTCTGCAGAGACATTTGAAAATGAACCGGATTCGGCCTACTATGGTTTTGAGTCTGTCAGATTGCTAGGTAGGAGACAGTGATGGGACTGGTGCTCGTTCTTGTGTGTGGGATGAGTATAGGGCTTGGCGTGGTCACGGCTTCTGCGGAACCTGCAGGACAGGTGTACAGCCTCGACATGATCGTTGACCTGGCTTTGGCGAAGAACCCCTTGGTCTCGTTCGCAGAGGGAGATATCGAACAGCAAAAGGGCCAGCAGACGGTGGCCGGTGCCTATCCCAACCCCACCGTTACCGGCTCCGGTGGTCATGGGATGCTTCGCGATACCAGCCGGGTCGGCGGTGGGTCAAGCCTCGCTCCCCAGTCACTCTCCGAATACAACGTGACGGTTGGACAACGGGTTGAATGGCCTGCGCTGCGTGCCGCCCGTCAACAAGTTGCGGATCTCGGATTCGCAACGGCCAACGTCGGCCTGCTGGAGACCCGATTGAATTTAGCGTCGCAGGTCAAGGCTGCCTTCTATGACCTGTTGTTGGCGCAACAGGGAGCCAACGTTGCGCGACAAAATCTTGATACCGTCGAAGGCGTGGCACGGATCGTAAAAGCGCGAGTCAAATCAGGCGAGGCGCCTCAATTTGAGTCCATCAAGGCAGAGGTTGAGGTCCTGAAAGCCCGTCAGCAGCTCGCACGTGCAGACAATGCGGTTCGGATCAGCCGCGTCGTCGTCGATACCCTGACCGGAGGTGCGTTGGGGGCAACCTATACGGTCCACGGCGAATTTAAAATGGTTCCGCTGGATTTGCAGATTGAAGGGTTAATGGCGCGCATGATGGAGCAGCATCCGACCATTCAACGTCTACTGAAGTCGGTCGAGCGATCGGAGTGGAAGATTGAGTTCGAACGCCAGGCGCGGGTACCGACTGTGACGGTCAGTGGCAGCTATTGGCGCGAGTTGGGGCGTGAAGCGTTTCAAGGAGGACTTTCCGTTCCCATGCCGCTGTGGTATCGGCGCCAAGGAGAAATTGCGTCGTCGTTGGGGGCCAAACGCCGCGATGAAGCGGAGCTGCTCCGGACACGTAATGAACTGGGGCGAGCCGTGTATCAGCACTATCAGGATGTCCGCACCACGGCTGAATTGATTGAGGTCTTTGATAAAGGGTTGCTCAAACAAGCTCAGGAGGCGTTGAGGCTTGCGCAGTTCAGTTTTCAACAGGGTGCGTCAAGCCTGCTGGAAGTGCTCGATGCGCAACGTGTGCAACGGCAAATACTATTGGATTATGCCGAGGCCAGGCACGCCCTCTCCGTCTCGCTGGCACGCCTTGAGCAAGCCGTAGGAGGGACGCTGTGAAAGCCCGGCTCGATTCACTGCGAGCGCCATCGTTATGGATTATCCAAGGGGTATGTGGTCTTCTGTTCGGTTTGATGGTCATGGAAGCGGGGTGTGACGGGACTCCAAACGATGTGGTGGCCAGTAAGGCGTCTGTCGCAGTGTCCACTCCAGGCCTCATTTCGCTGTCAGCAGAGGAATCGTCGAGGGTGGGAGTCGTGGTCCAGCCGGCGGCACTCAGCGACTTTCGGACGCACCGGGATTTCCCCGCGATCGTTCAGCCCAATCAACGGAACATGGCAGACATTACGACGTTGGTTCGCGGGCGCGTCGTTGAGGTGTATGGGGAGCTTGGCCAAGAGGTTAAGGCGAATGCTCCGCTGGCGATTTTATACAGTAGTGAATTGGGTCTCGCTCAGTCGGCCTATCTCAAGGCTCGGGCGAAACTCCACGTTGCGGAGCAAGCCTATGGCCGGGCGAAATTCTTGTTGGAGGAAAAGGTCATCGGAGAAGCGGAAGCGCAACGTCGACATGCGGAGCTGCTGAGTACTCAGGCCGAGGCCAATGAGTCGCGTGATCGACTCAAATTGCTCGGCATGAGCGTCGACGAGCTGCGTCGCCTTGACCGGAGTCGTGAGATTCGGTCTGTCGTGCCGATCGTAGCGCCCTTCGCCGGGCGTATCATCGGGCGCAATCTGACACGCGGTGAAGTCGTCGAGACCACCGAAGATCTGTTTGTGATCGCGGATCTCTCGGAAGTCTGGATTCTCGCCAACATCCCCGAGAAGGATATCTCTTTTGTCGATTCCGTCCATGCCTCCGGTGGCACACAAGTCGAGGTGCGGATCAACGCCTATCCCAAGGAAACCTTCAAGGCCACGATTACCTATGTCGCAGATGTGCTGGATCCCGTCACGCGCACAATGCAGCTCCGGCTTGAATTGCCGAATCCGGACGGACGGCTCAAGCCCGAAATGTTCGCCACCATTCGCCTGTTTTCAGAGGCCCAGCCAGATCGATTGGCAGTACCGGAGACCGCATTGCAACGCGATCAAGGCCGCACCTTCGTCTTCGTGCAGCGCAGCGCGAGTGAGTACGAAGTGCGCGAAGTCCACATTGGGGAATCCAATGGGACGTTGACCTCCATACTCGGCGGTCTGAATGAAGGAGAGCCGGTCGTCACGCACGGTGCCTTTGTCTTGAAGTCCGAGTTGTTGAAGAAACCCGTCTGATGGTCTCTCGCCTCCTCGACATTTCCCTGCGTCAGCGGATGCTCGTCATCATCTTTTCGGTTGTGATGGGGATCGGAGGGGTGTACGCGTTTCGAACCATCCCGATCGACGCCTTTCCCGATGTGACCAGCGTCTTGGTACAAGTTGTCACGAAGGCTCCAGGCCTCTCGCCGGCTGAGGTCGAACGCTTGGTCACCTACCCGATCGAGCTTCAGCTCGCAGGTGTTCCCTCCCTCACGGAAATGCGCTCTCTGACAAAGGTTGGTCTGTCGCTCATTACGATTGTCTTCGATGACTCGATGGACATCAATCTGGCTCGACAACTGGTGCTCGAACGACTGCTCGAAGTCGAAGAACAACTTCCCCCAGGAGCCGAGCCCATGCTGGCGCCGAATAGTACGGGGCTAGGTGAGGTGTTTCAGTACTATTTGGAGGACACTCGGGCATCGGCGATGAACCAGGAAGCGGAGCACGGGAGTTTGATCGAACAGCGAACGATTCAAGATTGGGTCATTCGTCCCATTCTGAAAGGTACACCGGAAGTCATCGACGTCAATTCGATGGGTGGCTTCGTCAAACAGTATCAGGTGTTGGTCGAACCAGGTCTGCTTCGAAAATACAGCCTGACTCTCGGGGATGTCTTTGGCGCCGTGGCCAGAAATAATGCCAACGCCGGCGGCAATATTCTGGAAAAGCATGACGAAAAATATATTGTGCGTGGGATCGGGCTGATTCGCTCACTGAGCGACATCGAACGCATTGTCGTCAAGGAAACCGGTGGAACTCCGGTCTACGTCTCCGATGTAGCCCACGTAGTGATCGGCCATGCGGTGAGGCACGGGGCAACCGTGCTGAACGCAGATCGTGAGGTCGTCAGCGGGATCGTGCTGATGCTACGGGGAGGCAACGCTCGGGATGTTATCGAAGGCCTCAAAGCTCGAATCGACGACATTCATGCGAAGAACTTGCTGCCGAATGGATTGCGGATCGTGCCGTTTTATGACCGTATTGAACTGATCACTGCGGCACTGAGTACCGTCTACAAGTCGCTGGCGGAAGGGGTGGCGCTCGTCGTCGTCGTGTTGTTCCTCTTCCTTGGGAACTTGCGCAGCGCGCTGATCGTCGTTGGTACCTTGGTGTTAGCTCCACTCGCCACGTTCATTGTCATGGGGCAAATCGGGCTGACGGCTAATTTGATGTCTCTGGGGGGATTGGCCATCGCGATCGGCATGATCGTGGATGGGTCGGTCGTCGTCGTCGAAAATGTGTATCGCCATCTGTCGCACCATTCGGCTGCCGCCATACCAAGGCTTCAGCTCGTCACGCAATCGGTGAAAGAAGTCGGCCAGCCGGTCGTCTTTGGGATTCTGATCATTATCTTGGTGTTTTTTCCTCTCTTGTCCCTTCAGGGGATGGAAGGCAAGATGTTCAAGCCGCTTGCCTATACCATCATGATTGCATTGCTGGTATCTCTCGTCTTATCGCTGACGTTATCACCGGTACTCTGCTCGCTGGTGCTCAGACAGGGGAGTGAGGAGGATCCTTGGATCGTTCGACACGCGAAGCATCTCTATGCTCCGGCTCTTCGATGGGCTCTTGGACACCGGATTGTGGTGCTGGTTCTGGCCGTCGGTGCGCTGATAGGCGCATTGGCCTTAGTGCCGTTTCTGGGAAGCGAATTTATCCCAATTCTGAATGAAGGATCCCTGGCTCCACAAACCATTCGTCTCCCGAGTGTGTCGCTGCCGGCTTCGATCGAGATCGAAAAACGCATGCAACGGGCGATCATGGAGTTTCCGGAAGTGGAGATGGTCGTTTCGAAAATCGGCCGTACGGAATTGGGGAACGATCCACAGGAGCCGAATGAAAGCGATCCGGTCGTCCGACTTCGGCCGCTGGACCAATGGACGACGGCGAAGACGAGACCAGAGCTCGTTCAAAAGTTCCGTGAACGGTTGACCAGTGTGGCAGGAGCGACGTTTCTCATCAGCCAACCGATCCAACAACGAGTGGATGAATTGATTTCCGGTGTGCGCACGGAAGCCACCGTCAAGTTATTTGGTGATGATCTGGAGATCCTTCGAGACAAGGCACAGGAAATCGCCGAGGTATTGGAAACCGTCCGAGGTGTGCGGGATATCAAAGTGGAGCAGTTATTCGGACAGCCGTACCTCACGATTGATATCGACCGGGGTAAGATTGCCAGGCATGGGATCAATGTCTCCGATGTCCGAGAGATCATCACGACCGCTATTGGCGGTGAAGCTGCGACGCGTGTCTATGAAGGGCAACAACGGTTTGATCTCGTCGTGCGGTTTCCAGAACAATATCGGGACAGCGTGGAAACGATCAGCAATATTCGGGTGAGCGATCATGCTGGCGCCTTGATCCCTCTGGCAGACTTGGGCACCGTAGAGTTGGAAGAGGGGCCTGGGCGTATCAGTCGAGAGCAGCTGCAGCGGTATGTGTCGATCGGGTTCAATACATTGGGACGGGACATCGGCAGTCTGGTCGCAGAGGCGCAGCAGAAAATCGAACAGCGTGTAGATCTTCCCAACGGGTACAAAGTGACATGGGGGGGCTCGTTTGAGAATATGGAACGAGCCATGGCCAAACTGCAAATCATTGTTCCGATCACGATTGGGTTGATCTTTCTGTTACTCTACTCGACCTTCAATTCCCTCCGTCAGGCGACTCTGATCATCTTGAACTTACCGTTTGCCATGATCGGTGGGGTTGTGGCGCTGTGGTTGACGAACGAGTATCTGAGCGTGCCCGCATCGGTCGGTTTTATCAATCTCTTTGGCGTGGCTGTGCTGAACGGGATCGTGCTGGTCTCCTACATGAACAAACTTCGCGAGGATGGTCATAGCCTGGATGAAGCGGTGACTTCGGGGGCACTCCTGCGATTGCGCCCCGTACTCATGACCGCCTTGGTCGCGCTGTTGGGTCTTGTTCCATTGGCATTTGCGCAGGGGATCGGGTCCGAAGTGCAGCGACCGCTCGCAATCGTCGTCATCGGAGGCCTTGTGAGTTCAACGCTGCTGACGCTGATCATGTTGCCGGTTCTCTATCGCTGGCTGGAGGAGAGTTCGCAAGGAGGAGCAACCGGTGACGCGCATGATTCAGTCTTCGAGATGCCTCAAGGGAACGGTGAACCGAGACTCTCCCACCATCCGGGCAGTCTACCGTCGACGTGATGGCGGAATCACGCTAAATGAGGGCGACATGAATATGAAGATGCGGCACGCGATTATGGGAGTTGTGTTGACCCTCGCTCTTATCTCCGTGGTGGGGCCGCACGGAGTTGCGGCTCAGACGGACACCGACTCACGAGGTGCCGACCATGTCAGTGGAGAAAGGATTTTTGCCCAGCATTGCGCAGGGTGCCATGGACCGGAGGGTAAAGGGGATGGGTATAGGATGCTGGGGCCGGATCCGGCGAATCTCACGAAGCCGTCGACCATGCAAAAGTCCGACGTGGCGCTGCTAGAAACCATCCATGAAGGAAAGCCCAACATGCCGTCTTGGAAGCTACGCTTGTCGGAAGAGGACAGTCGAGCGGTGTTGGCCTATATCCGGACGCTGGCAAAGTAAAAGAAGAGGCTGAGTCCCCTGCCTGGTGCTCTTGGCAATTCGATCTCGAAGCGACTTCTCCTCACCGCCCATCTAATTTCGCGGGAGTTCCCCACCTGGCAGGGTGGGGGTGTGAGCTGGGCGCCGTCTGTTGCTCGCCTGGTGCGATGATGGCCGTCGATGAAACTCCATCGACAGGCCCATGTGGTGTGGGTGACGCGGTATCGGCGGAAAATCCTCGTGCCCGGGGTGGCAGAATATGTGAAGAAGGTCCTCCGAGGCGTGCGGGAATTTCACCCCGATTGGGTTCTGGAGGAGATTGGAGTGGAACGGGACCATGTTCATCTGCACAG
>JAOUMR010000185.1 GCA_029881435.1 Nitrospira sp. | reverse complement strand
TATACCTCCATAAGCCTTCGTTCAAACCAAACAAGGCAAACGCCACACCTCTGATGGCGACCAACGCAAGTACTGTTTGCTCGAAGGTATGGAGCTCTCCCTCGGGGATGTTCCCATCATATCTCAAGGTAAATGCAAAATAGTTTGCTAAGATGATAAGGGCTAGGTCAAGCACGATAATGATGGGCTTTCGCCACTTCATTATGAAGGGCCACAAGTTCGTCCAAAGGGAGGTCAAGGGAGGCTCGACGGCTGCTTTCAGTTCAGGAAGTGTAAATGCCACAAAAGGAATCCTACCGATATGCAACAGTGTTTGTACGATAATGGCAAAATCAAGCCATAAAGACATATGACGGATATACAATTTCGCCAACCGAAGCTTTTCCGGAAGAACTTTGATCTGGTAATCTTCTTCAGGGTTTAAGGAACGGGAGAGGAGTGTCGCCTCATCGATATACCGCAACGAGGCCAGGTCTGTAATCCCAGGACGAACCGTGAGCACCTCGGAAAATTGAGCGCGTAGTCGTTCAACATAACGGGGGACTTCTGGCCTTGGACCGACAAAGCTCATATCGCCTACGAGAACATTCACCAGCTGAGGCAATTCATCGAGCTTGAGTTTTCGTAGGATCCGACCAACTCTTGTTATACGAGGGTCTTGTCCGACCGTGAGAGGCACGTAGGTACCTGGAGCATCCACTGCCATAGTCCTGAATTTCAAGATTGTGAACGGACGAAATCCTTGCCCCACGCGGACCTGACGAAAGATCACTGGTCCCTTCGAGTCCAGCTTGATCAAGATGGCAATGATTGCAAGCAAGGGTGCCGTGAGCCCCAATCCTACTGCGGCCATGCAGACATCAAATGAACGCTTCATCACCGTTGGTTCCTCTTGACAAGTTCACGAACCGTCTCAATAACACGATTGACCTCATCCTCCGTCATCTTCGAGTACAACGGCAATGAAACAATTCGTTGGAATACTTTGCTGGCAACAGGAAAATTGTCAGGTCGATAACCTCCTCTGTCTCGATGATAAGGATGCAAATGGAGGGGGATAAAGTGTACGCTGCATCCGACGCCGGCTTGCTGTAGTTGATGGATGAATTCATCCCGACCTATCCGTAAACGATCTATGTCTAATTGGATGACGTACAGATGCCATGCATGTTGGACATTAGATGCTGTTAGAGGGCACATGATCTCGGGGAGATCTTTGAATCCTTCATGATAGAGAGCAGCAAACTGTTCACGCCCTTTCCAAAACCGTTCACACTTCTTCAATTGGGCCAATCCGAGCGCTGCAGCAATATCAGTCAGATTGTACTTAAACCCTGGCGAGAGTATTTCGTAATACCAAGAGCCCTGAGCAGAGTACCGATTCCAAGCATCCCGACTGAGACCATGCAAGCTCATCATACGCATGCGAGCAGCCCACTCCGCGTTGTTCGTGGTAACCATTCCACCTTCGCCAGTCGTGATATTCTTCGTCGCATAGAACGAAAAGCAGGTGGCGTCCGAGATCCCTCCGATCATCTTGCCGTTATATCGTGCGGGTAAGGCGTGTGCTGCATCCTCTATCACATGTAGGTTATGCTCTTTTGCTATCGCGTGGATCGGCTTGAGATCGCACGGATGACCGGCAAAATGGACGGGGATAATGGCTCTCGTTTTATCCGTGATGGCCTGCTGGATACGATCGGTGTTCAGATTGAGTGTATCTTGTACGCAATCAATCAGGACTGGTCGTGCCTTGAAGTACGTGACGACCTCGGCTGTTGCGGCAAAGGTCATCGTCGGAACCAGCACTTCATCCCCCTCGCTCACACCAGCAGCTTCAAGGGCAAGATGAAGAGCGGCCGTACAGGAATTAACCGCAACGGCATGCTCTGCCCCCACCATTGCGGCAAATTCCCGCTCAAATTCCCGCACCTTTGGCCCCGTAGTCAACCAACCTGAGCGAAGAACATCTACAACTTCAGATACCTCTTCTTCCCCGACATCAGACCTATGAAACGGTAAAAAGTCTTTCATTCACAGATCTCCTCGATAGTTGAAGACCATGACCGCACACAAGCTAGACTTTCCCACAACCAGGGAAAATCACAACCCACCTTTGGATGGGGGCCTCGATGCCCCTGAATAGATGGGAAGCCTCTCCTCGCGGAGATTAATTTCTATACAGCAATGGTAGATTTAAGGCCATTGGGAAGCGGTAAAATTAGAATTTTATAATATTTTTCAACTATATTACCAGCAGTCATTTGACAAGCCAATCTGCAGACCATACTCATAAAATATGCGCATATGTATGATGGTGACTTCAAGTACCACGTGCAACGGCGGAATACGGGCGCAGGTGAGGGTGGGCCCCCCGGGCGTCTCAAAGTAGAGACATTTTCTTGGGCCACATACGCAGCCAATGCACAACAGTAGTGTCCCAACGTTTGAGCTTGGATTACCTGTAAGTTGCTGATTAGGAACGGGTAAACAGTGATTTTCCTTGGTCTCGATTTGAACTGTGAACGCCGGTTCTGTAACCCTGCGAGGCACGACTCTGCAGAGGTGATTGATGAACCACGGCAAACTGGTCTTTGCGCAGTTGATGCAGCACCTTCCGTTGACGACGTTTCGTCGATGTGTGACGCGATATCGCGGGGAACGCAAGGTCCAGGCGTTCGCGCAACTGACCTTTCGGGAGAGCCTGCGCGACATCGAGGCGTGTCTGCGCGCCCAGCGCTCGAAGTTGTACCACCTCGGGATTCGCTCGACGGTCGCACGCAATACGCTCGCCAATGCGAATGCGGTGCGCGACTGGCGCATCTACGCCGATTTCGCGCAGAGCCTCATCGGCATCGCGCGGCCGCTCTATGTCGACGAACCCTTTGGTGTCGATTTGAAGGAGTCAGTCTACGCGCTGGATACGACGACTATCGATCTGTGCCTGTCGGTGTTTCCGTGGGCACCCTTCCGCTCGACCAAAGCGGCGGTCAAGCTGCACACGCTGCTCGATCTGCGCGGCAACATCCCGGCCATCATCCACATCAGCGACGGCAAGATGCACGAGGTCAACATCCTCGATCAGCTGTTGCCCGAGCCTGGCGCGTTCTACGTGATGGATCGGGGTTTCCTTGACTTCGAGCGCCTGCACCGCTTTCACGAGGCCGGCAGCTTCTTTGTCACCCGCGGCAAATCGAATCTCAAAGCGCAACGCCGGTACTCGCATCCCGTCGACCGTGCCACGGGGCTGATCTGCGATCAGACCGTCGTCCTCACAGGCTTCTATTCGCACAAAGGCTTCGAGGCTCCGCTGCGACGCATTCGGCTCAAGGATCCC
>JAOUMR010000097.1 GCA_029881435.1 Nitrospira sp. | reverse complement strand
AGCGGTGAAATCCGTAGCTGGCGATCACGTCACTCGGGCGCTCGCCCTCGCGCACACGCTCGACGGCCATCGTGCGGATGGTTTCCAGGGTGCCGTGATCCAGGGTTCGTCCGTCTCGCGTCATGGCAGAACGGATTATGACACACTCAACATGTGTTGTCTAACTTACTGACTGCTGAGTAAGGACGCCTCATATGTGTCCGATAGAGATGATGAAGACTGCGGTTGCCCATCCGCTAGGGTAGCCATCAAACAGTTTTTCGAACGAGACAATCTATGAACGCCCCCCATTCCGTTGCGCCAACGACTCCTTTGACAGTGGCCAAGATCATGTCGCGTCGAGTCATCACCGTCACGATGGATGACTCACTCGGAAGGATTCGAGAGCTCTTCCACGAGCACCGTTTTCACCACCTCCTGGTCTTAGAGCAACGAACGCTGGTCGGGGTCATCTCCGATCGTGACCTGTTGAAGGCCCTTAGCCCCAACATCGGAACTTGGTCAGAGACCGAACGTGATCGAGCCACTCTCCACAAGCGGGCCCATCAGATCATGAGCCGGAACCCAGTTGCAGCCCACGCCAACACCTCTATCGAGGCGGCAGCCCAATTGATGATCGAGAAGAATATCTCTTGCCTCCCCGTCACGACAAATGAGGGAATACTCGAAGGCATTCTGAGCTGGAAAGACATTCTGAAAGCGTTGCTGGCGGCGCGACACACGAACAGCTAATCCTGTGTAACGACAACCTTCCGACACCGTGCAAATCCCCTCATCCTCAGTCACCTCGCCGGACCCAAGCTTGCATCGACTACCCACAGCGCAGACTGCGGACATTTTCGGTACAACATGCCGAATAAGCGGGCCGGGCACTGGGATTCACCTGCCACGCCCGCCCCCCATGCTGAATTGCAAGACGCGACCCCCACCGACTCTTGGAGGGAATATGGAAATTCTGCTTAGCTCGTGTTGGCTTGACACCTACAAGGGTGAAACGTACTCTGGCCCCGCTTTCTGTCCGGTGGCCCGTACAAAGCGACTCTCAATTTGGAGAAAAGCACGTGGATCCTGAAATCACGTACTTGGCATCCGACGGTCTTCACTACGGCACCGAAGAAGCCCAGTTCGATCTGTATAATTTCCAGCCGTCTCACATCATAGACGAGCTGATTGAGTTCGCGCATAGCCCCTGTCCTCACGGCCACCTCGTCGAACTCCGAGGGCCTCACGGCATCGGCAAACAGTACCTTCTCCGCGCGACCGCATACAGAGGATCCGAACAAGGAAAACCAACGCTTTGCACAGTGCTTCAGTTCCCCAATAAATATGATCCGGCGACATGCTCCGACTCAGCCCTGTTTATTGAACAACTAAAAGAAACGCACCCGTATCTTCACAGCCCATCGTATTCGGAACGACTGACGAGGATAAAGGAGACCTTTCACAAGCACCAGAATTCCATCGTGAACGCCACAGCCGCCACCCTGATGGCAACTATGAACATCCCTGACTTGCTCGGCAGTGCTGTACTGAACAGTATGCTATCGCTGTGGTCTGACACACGCCCAGGAGATCATCTCACCTTCACGCCTGCAGAACAGTTTTATCGCTTCCTTAAACGCATTACGGACAATCATCGGCTGCTCCTCTATGTGCCGGATGGCGGAAGGAACTCTCTGGAAGTCTTTCATTGGGCTCTTGATTGCCTAGTACGACTTCCCAGCCTTGCCATGGTGGTGGGACTGGAGCCAGACACAGCCTCTCCTCCGTATCGAGGAAAGACCCCCCACACGATCACGTTATCTCCCTATCAAGAATCTGACATTGCGACCCTCTTGAAGCAGAAGGTACCGCACGCAACGCTCTCTCTCACTTTCATTCGGGCGTTTACACAACACACCGGGGGATACCCTGGGCACATGGCCCTGCTCTTTGCCCAATGCACACAGCTGGATTTATTCTCCCGTGAAGGAAGCGAACACATCTTGTTTGCGGAGACAGACGCCGCATCTGAAGATGAGCTGGGTGCCATATTCATCCACGGGGGACTCTACGCGCCGATCAGCAAGCTGCGGAAGACGGTTTACGACACAATGGGAGATGAACGAGGCCAGGTGTTCGACACATTCCTGCGTCTTGCCACCGCCTGTGGTGAATACATTCCCTTCGATTGGATAGTCGATTGCTTACAATTATCCGACGAAGATGCGGACTGGCTTGAAGATCGCTTAACTGATGAACTCAAAGAGTGCTTTACCTATCGAGGCGTTGAACTGAAGGCCTTCCCTAATTGCGAAATCTACCAGCCCATTAATCCCTGGCTCTCCGCGACGATCATACAGGCGCTGGGGAAAGACCTGGTTCAACAATCGGCGAGAAAGTTTTCGCTCTACCTCTCCGCACAAGTCCGTCCCACATCGGAAGAAGTTGCCAAACTATTTGCGGCCGTATTTCAGGCTACAGGCCAAGAGGCTGAATCGGTCCAAATGAACTAGCTTCTGGACTGCTGGATTGGGCACTGGAATGCCTCCGCACTCAAGGAGCGCCTGATCGCGCAGCTTGGCGAGCAACGCCTGGACCCAGACCGGTTGTGGAGCATCATTAAGGCCACCGATGGAACGTGGCCTTCTTGGCGCCGACTGGTTCTCCTCGAAGCCTATGGTGAATATCCCGGCAACATGCCCGATGACCGGCGCGTTCCCTGGAAATCTGACATGGGGATCTGTCTACTAGAATCCGGGCAATATGAAGATGCACGACAGGTATTTCAGGAGCTCCTCAACTCATATACTGCTACCAGTAATGATGAGTATCTCGTTAAAGCCTCGTTCCTCTCGTGTCTTGGATCGGTTGAAATATACCTAGACCAAGCACATTTCGCTCTTCCCTATTTGCAGGAAGCTGAAACCATTCAGCGAACTGCCTTACCACCCCTGCATCCCGCCTTAGCAGCGTCTCTCAACAGCCTTGGCGACTGCTTACGCGAGCTGGGCCGCCCTCAGGAGGCGTTGGAGAAACTGGAAGAAGCCGAAACGATTCGGCGGACCGTCTTACCGCCGCTGCACCCCAACTTAGCGCTGACGCTCTATCACCTAGCTAGCTGTCTACGCGACCTGGACCACCCGCTGGAGGCGTTGGGGAGATTGGAAGAAGCTGAGACCATTCTGCGCACTAGCCTCCCGCCCCTGCATCCCGACTTAGGGACGACCCTCATTAACTTGGGCGGCTGCCTACGCGAGCTGGATCGAGCACAGGAGACGTTGGAAAAGTGGGAGGAGGCAAGAACAATCTTCCAGTCACACGGGAGTCGCTTTGAAAGTCACATTCAGCGGCTTACCCAGCAGATTGATCAAATCAAAGGGAATGTTTGATTATTACGCGGGTCCTGATTAGCGGGGGGAACCTCTGAAGCGTTGTCGATGCACGCCATCGCCTTGCTCGCAGACGTGAAGCAAAACCTTCCAGCCCTTTCGTACCTGCCTCACATTAGTGCAGCGAACACACCCTACAGTGGGTCAACAATTGGGGTCACGTTTTGTCTTGTGCACGACAGCACCACAGACCACACAACATGACACGCCCGCTGCCTCAGAATGCCTCGATTCATGATTGAACAAATCGGTCACGTTCTGCCTGAGTCGGGACACGACAGGTCGCCCTTCGGCCCATCCACCGGTACCGGTGCCGCGCCACAAAATCATAGACCACATCGCGGAGGGGAGCTGGCACCAGCACACAGGCGTAATACAGCGGCCACCACCGGGAGAGCTGTCGGATCACCCTCAGGGCCGCTGCGGACTTGGTATAGACATGGCCCTCTTCCAGCAAGAGGAAGGTCTGATAGTCATGAGCGGGTAAGTTCAGAGCACGGAGGATGCGTTGCGCCTGCTCGGACTGTAGGGTCCCAAACTTGAACTGCCCATCTGGATCATGGGCAATCGCAACAGTCACCCAGGCATTGCACCAATTGCAGACCCCGTCGAAGAGAATCAGCCGCTCGTACTTGGTCCATTCATGCACGGAGGGATCGAGCTGGTCGTTCATCAACCGCCTTGCGTAGGACCTCTGGACGAGAAGCTGCTTCAGTACCGATACCCAATCGAGACCACGCCGAAGTGGAACCAACCGAACGCGAACCGCTCGTCGTTATCAACACCGCCTTCAAACATTCGATATCCCGCAGAGACAGACCAATGATCGGTGAGATCATGGCGGATCTTCGCGGCGGCATCGAAGGCACGCCCCTGTGGAGCCACCAGCCCATCAAGATCCACCACGGCCATCCAACGTGGCGCAAAGCGATATTCTGCATTGAAGCTAAGGAGCGGTACGAAGCCTACGTTACTATCAGTCGCTGTCGAGCCGGCTTGCCTCAACTCAACTTTGGCGTCGCGAATGAAGGCTGTTGCACCGGCACTCAACCGCCACGTTGATGATTCGTAGAAGAGATAGCGATAGGTCACTCGGTAGGAATCGAACTTGTAGTCCGATTCCACGGGAGCGCCGGGCGTAAAGGTGCCTCCCGCGAACAGCACCGGCGTGGTGAAAGACCCGGCCCCGGAGAATCCGAGTGGCTGATAGACGAAGCGGAGCGCATGCCGGCGGCCTGGGTGCCATGTCGCTTCCACCCGTCGTTGTACGATCGGAGTGCTGTCCTGAATGTCGGCGAGCGAGAAGCGCGTCCCTGCCGCTGAGTCAGGAATGTGAATCTCGTTCCGGCCCTGCCAGATCGCTCCGGTTTCAAATTCGATCTGAAACCGTCGCGCATCTGTCTCGGGGTCTGCCGATGCACGTGGAACCTCAATCCCGAAGATACATACCAAGACTGCCGACAATGCAACGGCCCGTCTTACAATGGCTTTGAGCATCGGGAAGGGCCTCCGTTGAATATCCGCACATAGATTGTGTGCTCATGCGATTACATAATGGCAACAGCCGGGCGTCCGGCTCTCTGGTTTTTACACTAACACCTCCTCACTCTCCTTACCACTCGGCTTCCAGATGGTTGGGGAGGGTGTTCATGAACCTAGGACTGGGAACCGGAGATGCTGTTCAGCAAAGAGGTTATGAAGATAATGGGGTGTGCGTTTTATCTTGATCGTCAGATACATCACACGGACTGCACCGAGTATCAGTGGAAGCAGCTGGCCTATGAATCGCCCGCTTTCGTCGCCAGCCATGCAATCATCGCGGCACTGAGGAGCATGAGCGAGGCGAGGATGAACGGCGCCCGGGAAATTCCCCGACCGTGCTGAGACTTGAGTGCTGAGTGCTGAGAGTGGCGTCGGATCGGATGAAGTAGGCGAAGGTCTGCGTGAAGAGGGTCGGCCCGATGAGGCCGGTGACGCCGTTGATGCTAGCGATGGCACCCTGCAGCTGGCCCTGTTCCGTACTGTTGACGCGTCGGGTCATGAGCGACTGGTTCGCGGGACCGACCAGGCCCCAGAAGGCCATCACGGGAATCCCGAGACAAAAAATCCAGCCTTCCGGCGCAAGGCCGTAGACGATGAGTTAAGGGGTGGTCTACCTTTATTTCTGCTAACTTCGCGGTAACCAAAGTCTTGATTGCCGCCTTGAACGCTTATGCAGTTAGCGTTTTGAGGAACGCCCAATAGGACGCTTGAGTATCTCGCTGATCTGTTTCTTTAGGACCGGCACATCCCGCTCGACCACCGCCCACACCTCTCCCAGGTCGATACCCAGATAATCATGGACCAAGACATGTCGCATCTTGATGATCTGTGGCCACGGGACTTGCTGGTGAGTCTTTCGAAAAGTGAGACTCAATTGGCTGGCCGCTTCACCGATGATTTGGATATGATGAATCATCCACGTATGGATCAGCTCGTCTTCTTCAAAAGCACGACGGCCGCGTTTCGCATACCGTTCGATTCGCTTGATGGCGTCCAGGATATCGTGCAAGCGACCGTGATCGTCCCTCATAGGGCGATCGCGTCTTTGAGAATTTCTTTTCGAATTGGGGGACGAAGGCCTCGTTCCGACGCCACGTCGACAGGCCTTTTGAGCAACCGCTCTAACTCCAAAATCAACGCGGAATGGTCGAGCAAGCTTCGCCCCTCATCCATCTCGACCAGGAAGTCGATGTCGCTCCCTCGCCGAGCTTGTCCCCTCGCGACCGACCCAAATACACGCACCTTCCGTGCGCCATGACGTTCGGCTATTTTGAGGATTTGTCGTCGCTTTGACCGTAGGAGCTGGTGGATACTCATCCTGATGACCTCTCCGCGCAGTCTAGCCAATTTCTGTGGGGAACGCCAGTAACCTGGCCTTTGTCCGTCGAACCCCATCTTCATCACCGACTTGACGACCTCCATGGTTTCGAGGCTTCGATGATGCGTTGCAGGAGCAGACAGAGCCACGGTCCGATTGCATCCAGATCCACGTATTCTTCATGCGACGCATGAAACCGGAGCCGACTAAACCGAAGCTGTCCTCAATGGTTGACCGCCGAATGGTGAGAGCGTCGGATTATCCGACTTTTCAATCGTGAGTCCTCCTCACATCCTCCATTGCCAAAGGATCAGTGGGTTCACCCTGTCTTGGACCCATCAGCTTTCGTCGCCCGCCATGCAATCGCGGCAGCAGCGAAGAGCATGAGGGAGGCGAGGATGAATGGTGCGCCGGGAAATTCGAACGATGGGCTGGGAACGGAATCAGACCGGATGAAGGAGGCAAATGCTTGCGTGAAGAGGGTCGGCCCGATCAGGCCGGTCACGCCGTTGATGCTGGCGATGGCGCCCTGCAGTTGGCCCTGTTCCGCACTGTTGACGCGTCGGGTCATGAGCGACTGGTTCGCGGGACCGACCAGGCCCCAGAAGGCCATCACGGGAATCCCGAGACAAAAAATCCAGCCTTCCGGCGCGATGCCATAGACGAAAAAGCCGACCGATCCGCAGACCAACCCCATCAGCACTGTCCTACGTTCGCCGAACCGGTTAGTTATGGGACCGATCAGTCCGCCTTGCACGATCATCGCAGCCACACCAACGCCCGCCATCATCAACCCGACCGCGGCAGGTCCCCATCCATAGCGATAGCCCATGTACAGAACCGACACACTCGGAAGCACAGCATGGGCGAGATACCCGAAGAACGCCACGGTCGCGAGGCCGAAGAGTTCATGGTGCGAGCGAAGCAGCGCAAGCAAGCCGATCGGATTGGCCCGCGCCCATGCGAAGGGCATTCGTTTGTCAGACGGCAGGGATTCGGGGAGCACGAAGAAGCCATAACAGGCATTTAGGAGGCTGAGCGCCGCCGCGCCCCAGAACGGCAGCCGTGGATCGATCGCGCCGAGCCAGCCACCCAAGGCGGGACCAAAGATAAAGCCGAGACCGAAGGCCATGCCGATCTTCCCAAATGCCGCCGCCCGCTGCTCTGGCGGCGTGACATCGGCAATGTAGGCGCCGGCGGTGCTGAAGCTGGAAGAGGCCATTCCGGAGATGACGCGGCCCGCCACGAGCCAGGCCACGTTCGGCGCGAGCGCCATCACGATGTAGTCCAAGCCCAATCCGAAGTTGGACAGCAGCACGATCGGGCGACGACCGAATCGATCGGACAGGGCACCCTGGATCGGCGAGCAAACGAACTGCATGAAGGCCCAAGCCGTCCCCATCAGCCCGTAGAGCACCGCCGCCTGTGCTGTATCGCCGGAGAAAAAATCTTCGACCAGTTTCGGCAGCACCGGAATGATGATGCCGAACGACAACATATCCAGCAGGACAGTGACGAGAATGAAGAGCATTGCCGCTCGGCGCGGGTCGGTTGATGGTGGCGGATAGCGTATCACCGCCGCATCCTAACAGACTTTTCCCCACGCAGCGTTTCATCGCATGGCGCACCGGTCATCCTTCATGCCTGCCGGCTTCGAATCCGATTGATTTCGATCCAACAGGCTGATGTCTACTCGCTACGACATCTCAAGGGTGTGTGGGTTCGGAAGCAAACCGGTGAAGCAATCAGTTCTGGGTCAGATGCACCCACTTCGAGATCGATGGAACGCCGTTTACGTCGACGAGGAACAGCATGTACCAGCCGGGTGGGGCGATATTGGGCTCGTTGGTCACCTTCGCGCTGATCAACCCGGCGCGCTGGGAGAGGATGTCGAGGTCCACCAACCGTTGCCCCGAGTCGAACGAGTGGGTGGTCACACCATTCTTGATGAGGCTGGCCCAACGGATATTCCCCGCCTGTGGTGATGCAATGACGATGGTCTGACCGTACTTCCACTCGGTCGGCACGACACCGATCACCGGTCGCGGTCCTTTGAAAAGGTACGGTGGACTGAAGACTTCCAGCCGCAGTTCCTCTTCGGGATCGGGTGGCTCCCACGTGACCGAGTGACCACCTTCTGGGTTCCCGCCTGCGGCCACCACCCGCCCGTCCGGCAACAGCAGAGCGGTCGAGTGATAGAGCCGGGGAACCACTGCGCTCGCCATCAGCTTCCAGGTATCGGTAGCTGGATCGTAGAGTTCTGCTTGCAGTCGCGCGAACGGCTCGTCCTCCTGCTTGAGTGAGCCTCCGGTGACGAACACCGTGTGGTCTGGCAATAGTACGGTGTTGAGATGCATGCGCGGCAGCTTCATCGGAGCGGCGGCGACATACGTCGGGTTCGGGCTATTCAGATCAACAATGCTCACCATGCCTGTTGCATCGGTCTTGTCTGCCTTGCCGACCGGCCCGCCGCCCATAATCATGACTTTTTGTTCCTGCGCCGGTGGCAACATCACGCTCGCCGACTGGTTGCGCAGAACCGGATCAAGAAGATCCGGCACGGGCTTCGTGTGCACCGGGTTCGTGGCGAGATCGATGATGCAGGGATCGACCTGCAACGGGTCATCCATGCGGCCGCCGGAGAAAAAGACCTTGCCGTTCCTGAGGAGGAACAGGTGCGCATAGAGCGGCAACCCAGGGAAGCCCGGCGCGAAGTTCTGTCCAGCCCAGGTGTTCGTACTTGGCGAGTAGATCTCCAGCGTTTGGTTATGGTCGTTCCCTGCTTCATTCAGACCAGTGGTTGCCAGGATCCGCCCGGTGCCCAGGGTGATGAGCGTGGGATACCAGCGGCCATGCTGCATCTCCTTGACGAAGGCCCAGGTCCCGGTCTGTGGGTTGAACACCGTGGCATCGGGGCGCCCCTTGAACGGGTTGTAGCCGATCGTACCTCCGGCAGAGAGCATCCGCCCGTCGGCGAGAAACGCGTCGCCCCCGCAGAAGAAGTCGAAGGGTTTTCCGTGCGCATCACGGATCGTGGGCGGATGGGAGAAGTTGAGATTGCCCAGACCGGGTGCCACGTTTGGGTCCCACACGACACTGGTGAAGATACCTTTGCTTTCGTTGCCAAAGTCAGGGCTGTTGAAGCGAACCGCGCTGCTCCCGGAACCGGCGAAAAAAAGCACCTTCCCCGTGTGCAAGAGAGCGGCATGTACCGCCAGCACACCGGAATGGAATGGGAGCACCTCCCATGTGCCTTCTCGCACCGGGTCGGGATCGAGATCCAGCACTTCGTAGAGTCCGGCATTCTGCTGCACCGCGTTGTCCACGGTCAGTACGAACATCTTGTGTTTGCCACCCAGCTTCGTCACCGCGATCCCACCACCTTGGTTCTCCCACGAAAACCAGTCCGGGACGCCATGCCAGGTACTCCAGCCGCCTACCACTGTGCCGTCCGCCTTGAGATTCTTGGCGATGCGGAAGAAGGCTTGGTTCTGACCGATGGCGTTGTCGATCTGAAAGATGATCAGATCCTTTCTGCCGACGTTATCCAGATCTGCCAGTGCAACGCCCGCACCCTGGTTCTCCCATGAAAACCAGTCCGGTACTTGGGTCCATGGACTCCAGCCGCCTGTGACATTTCCATCGGCATCGAGCTTTTTGCCGACACGGTAGTAGCCCTGGTTCTTCCCGACTGGGTTATCGATCATGAAGACGATCAGCTCCGGCCGGCCGTCGCCATCCAGGTCAGACAACGCAATACTGCCATGCTGGTTCTCGAAGGGAAACCAGTCGGGCACGGCAATCCAGGGGCCCCACCCGCCGGTGACGTTGCCATCGGCATCGAGCGTCTTGCCGATGCGGTAGTAGCCTTGGTTCTTTCCTTCTGGATTGTCGATCATGAAGACGACCAACTCCGGCCGGCCGTCGCCATCCAAGTCGGCGAGCGCCACGCCTGCTCCTTGATTCTCGAAGGAGAACCAGTCGGGGATCTCGATCCAGTTTCCCCACCCCCCGCCGACCTTCCCCTCCGGATCTAGATTCTTGCCGATCCGATACAAGGCCTTGTTCTTGCCAGGCGGGCTGTCGACCATCAGCACGATCAGCGCTTGTTGACCGGTGTTGTTTAGATCACTAACCGCGACTCCAGCGCCCTGGTTGTCCCATGAAAACCAATCGGGGATGTTCCTGAATGGATTAGCCATGATGGATCCCTTTCCACTGGAAGCGCTCGTACAGAGCAGTGATGCTGTGCGCGCGACACGTTGGCCCATTGGGATTTAACATAATTCCGTTGGCATCGAATACGAGTGCGAACGGACTCTCTACGAGCAGAAAAGATCGAGGTGCTTCGACCGAATTGCCGTGCCTCAGTGGGCTTCGCCATGGCTATGCAGGCGACCTGCTTAGAAGAGTTTGGTATGAGTCCGAGAGCCGTCCAGTATCACGTGTGGCGAGTGCTAAAAAACATCTCGGTTCCATGTTGGGATTTTTAATTCTACGCTTGCGTCTGAAGAGTAAGCAAATGCGAGGTCAGCATGAGTATGGACTTAACTTCGGTCGCGAGGACCGTTCTTACCCTATTTTCATTCATGTATAATGGGATGACTCTGCACGCCATTCCACGAATCTGATTCGATCGTTACGCGAACCTGCCAAAGGAGGAACGCCATGAACACCACGACAGCTGAAATCCCGATGCATCAGCAAGTTCAAACCTTTCTCAGTGCACCACGGAAGATGTTGATCGGTGGCCGATGGATCGATGCTGCTTCTGGGAAGACATTCCCGACCTACAACCCGGCTACAGGTGACGTGCTGGCCAACGTCGCTGAGGGCACGCACACCGACGTTGATCGGGCCGTCTCTGCTGCGCGGAACGCGTTCGAGAATGGCCCGTGGCGAAAACTCACCGCCTCTGAACGTGGACGGCTCATCTGGAAGCTCGCGGACCTGCTCGAAGCTCACCTGGAAGAATTCGCCCAGCTGGAGTCGCTCGATAACGGAAAACCGGTTGGCGTGGCCCGCGTGGCAGACGTGCCGCTGGCCGTAGACCTCTTCCGTTACATGGCGGGGTGGGCCACAAAAATCGAGGGCAACACGATCCCCATTTCGGTACCCTATACGCCCGGCGCTCAATATCTCGCCTACACGCTGCGCGAGCCGGTCGGCGTCGTCGCGCAAATCATCCCGTGGAATTTTCCGTTGCTCATGGCAGCCTGGAAACTGGGGCCCGCCTTGGCCGCCGGTTGCACCATCGTGCTGAAACCGGCAGAACAGACACCGCTCTCCGCCTTGCGACTTGGTGAGCTCATCTGTGAAGCGGGATTCCCTGACGGGGTCGTCAACATTGTGCCCGGCTACGGAGAAACCGCCGGCGCGGCACTGGCCGCGCATCCCGACATAGACAAGGTGGCCTTTACGGGCTCCACCGAAGTGGGGAAGCTCATTCTTGGCGCAGCCACCGGGAATCTGAAAAAAGTGTCGCTTGAACTCGGTGGAAAATCGCCCAACATCGTCTGCAAGGATGCCGATGTCGCGGCGAGCATTCCCGGGGTATCCAGCGCAATTTTTTTCAACCACGGCCAGTGCTGCTGTGCAGGATCCCGCCTCTTCGTGGAGAAGGGTATTTTTGACAAAGTGGTCGACGGCGTGGCTGAGGACGCAAAGAAGATCAAGGTCGGACCCGGCATGGACCTCTCGACCCAAATGGGTCCCCTCGTGTCGGATGAACAGCAACGTCGGGTCCTCAGCTATCTCGACTCAGGCTTTTCCGAAGGAGCGAAGGCCGTGGTGGGAGGACGGAAGTTTGGCGACAAAGGCTATTTCGTGGAACCGACCGTGCTGGTCGACACCACCCAGAACATGAAAGTCATGCAGGAGGAAATTTTCGGGCCGGTCGTCTGCGCAGTCCCGTTCACGGACTTAGAGGAGGTGCTCCCGGCAGCCAACGATTCCGTTTACGGGTTGGCAGCGGCGGTCTGGACCCGCGATCTCAGCAAGGCTCACCGCATTGCAGCCCATCTGCGAGCAGGAACGGTGTGGATCAACTGCTACAACATCTTGGACGCGGCGCTGCCTTTCGGAGGGTACAAACAATCAGGATGGGGCCGTGAGATGGGCCACGATGCGCTGGAACTCTACACAGAAGTGAAAGCCGTCACCGTGCGGCTATGAAAGATTTCCGGAGGACGAAGGGATCGGTGGGGAACTTCCATCCCCTGCTTTTCATCAGAAGAGCTTCGCGGAGATTCCGATAAACGGCAGCAGATAATTGACCCCGCCGTTCGGATAATTGGTGCTAGGAGCCTGTCCGATATTGGCTTGAAGGAACCTGGATCGTGACCGAAGATTCCATTCGGGCGCCGCGAGCCCGTCCGCTCCCGCTATCGCGGTCCT
>JAOUMR010000017.1 GCA_029881435.1 Nitrospira sp. | reverse complement strand
ATAGGTCGCGCCTAATATCAGAATGATCGTCCAGGGGTTGTTGACAAACGCCCCAGCCAGTAACGCTAAAAAGTTGAGACCGAACAGCCATGTGCACAGCGCGACCATCGCGGTGTGAAGACCATAGGCCGGTGAAAAGGCGATGAAGATCCCCAGCGCAAAGGCCAATGCTGTGCGTTGTGGGGATTCTTGCAGATGGAGTACTTGGCGTAGCAGTGCGCGGAATGATCGAGTTCCTCTAGCAGAGGGATGTTTGCTCGCGTCTGTCATCAGCGGAAATGCTCGTAGCTGGTCAGCGGCAGGGGCTGCGTTTGGCCGTGGGACGTCATCTGGATGCCAAATTGCTGCGGGCGAATGGTCCCGATGCGGGTCACGCGATAGCCTCGTGCCCGTGCTTGTCGTTCGAGCGCGCGGCGGGACCTGGGCGGCACCGTAAACAGAAGTTCATAGTCCTCGCCTCCGGTCATCGCGAGTCGAATCGGCGAAACTCCGTACACCTTTGCGTATGCTCTGCAGGCCGGTGAAAGTGGAAGGTCCTCGATCTCCACCTCTGCTCCGACGCCGCTTTCCTTACATATGTGTTGAAGATCTCCGGAGAGTCCATCGGACAGATCGATAGCGGCAGTGGCCAGCCGTCCGTTGTTGAGCCACTGGCCCTCGGCAACCCTTGCTGTCGGGTGGAAGTGGCGGCGTATCAAAAACTGTCGATGGGAACCAGATAATTGTGAGCGCTTCTTATGGGATGATCGAGGGGGTTTGCTGTTCGTCAACAAGCGGAGACCGGCGAGTGAGTCTCCCAGCGTGCCGGACACATAAATCTGGTCCCCTACCTTTGCGCCATGACGAAACAGCGCTCGGCGTTTGGCCGTAGTCCCGACTAATGTGATGCTGAGAAAGAGTCCGGATTTGGACGCCGAGGTATCTCCACCGATCAGCGCCACGCCATAAATTCGGCAGGCCTTCATCAAACCTCTATACAAGCCGTAGACTTGTGGTTGACTCATGTTTTTTGGAATGGCGAGTGATATGAGCAGATACCGGGGGACTGCTCCCATTGCGGCAAGATCGCTGAGGTTGGCCGTCGCGGCCCGGTATCCGATTGACTCAGGCGCAGCCGATTTCAGGTTGAAATGGATTCCTTCGGCGAGCAGGTCTGTCGTAAGGTGCCACCATTTTGGTGAGCTGGTTCCTACTACGGCTGCGTCATCACCGATGCCGTGAACGAGGCCCGGAGCATGATGGGCAAACTGACGCTTCAACCCTTGAATCAGAGCGAATTCCTGAAGGGGTTTGGCCGTAGGAACCGCCACGGCGTGATCCTACGAGCGAGTTGGCACGCGCCCGGCCCTCAACGTGGCAGGGAGCTCGTGCGGTCGTCGGGCTTTTCCGGATCGTAAAGCCCGGATGCGGGCGGGTGCGGGCGGCGTTGGCGGCTTGTTCGAGGTCGACGGAGCCTTGGCCCTTCGCCGAAGGGCAATCTTCATGACGTCATCCATGGTATCAACGAATGCCAATTGGATGCCTTTCAGGAGATGTTTAGGAATTTCCTCGAGGTCTTTTTTATTTCGACGTGGGAGGATGACGGTGGTGAGCTTGGCCCGTTTCGCCGCCAAGATCTTTTCCTTGAGTCCTCCGATCGGAAGCACGCGACCGCGCAAGGTGATTTCTCCGGTCATGGCCAGATCCCGTCTTGCCGGAGTGCCAGAAAACGCCGAAGCAATAGCCGTGGCCATCGTGATGCCGGCGGAAGGACCATCTTTGGGGATGGCACCAGCCGGGACATGGATGTGGAGGTCTTGTTTGCTGAACATCGCAGGGTTCAGGTTTAAGGTCTTCTCTCTTGACCGGACGTAGCTGAGCGCAGCCTGAGCGGATTCCTTCATCACATCTCCAAGGTGCCCGGTGAGGGTCAATTGGCCTTTCCCCTTCATCACCGTCGCCTCGATGTACAGGACGTCGCCACCCGATTCGGTCCAGGCTAGGCCGGTTGCCACTCCAATCTCGTCTTTCTCGAGTTCCGCTTCCGGCACATATTTCGACACACCCAAATATTTATTAAGATTGGATTGGTCGATCGGAAACCCATGCCCCTTGCCCTCCGCGACTTTCTTCGCCACTTTGCGCATGACATTGGCAATTTCACGTTCAAGGTTTCGTACCCCGGCTTCCCTGGTGTAGTGGGAAATAATCTGCCTGATCGCCGCCTCTGTCAGCCGGATATGTTTGTTCGTGATACCGTGTTCTTCGAGCTGACGTGGAATCAGGTACTTCTGCGCAATGCCGAGCTTCTCCTCTTCCGTGTAGCCAGGAATTTCAATGACCTCCATGCGATCACGGAGCGCGGGCAGGATGGGATCGATCAAATTGGCCGTGGTAATGAACATGACTTCAGTCAGGTCGAAGGGAACTCCAAGATAATGGTCAGTGAAGGCGTTGTTCTGTTCCGGGTCAAGGACCTCCAGCAGGGCTGCGGAGGGATCGCCACGAAAGTCCATTCCAACTTTGTCCACCTCATCGAGCATGAATACGGGATTGCTGGTACCGGCTTGCTTCATCCCCTGGATGATGCGTCCAGGTAACGCGCCGACATAGGTTCGACGGTGTCCTCGGATTTCTGCTTCGTCGCGGACTCCTCCTAAGCTGATACGTACAAACTCCCGACCCAATGCACGGGCAATTGACTTGCCTAGCGACGTCTTTCCGACTCCCGGCGGGCCGACAAAACAGAGGATTGGGCCCTTCATTTTTTCTTTCAGCTTTCGGACAGCTAGGTATTCGAGAATCCGTTCCTTGACCTTTTCAAGATCATAGTGGTCGTGGTTCAATACCTTGGCGGCCGCTTTCAGCTCAAGATTGTCTTTCGACCGCTTCGACCAAGGTAATTCGACCATCCATTCCAGGTACGTTCGCACGGTCGCGGATTCGGCCGTGTCCGGATGCATCTTTTCAAGCCGCTTGAGCTGTTTTTCGGATTCTTTCAACACCTTCTCAGGCATCTTGGCGTCTTTGATGCGTTTGCGAAATTCCGTGATTTCCTCCGCCCGTTCATCGAGTTCGCCCAACTCTTTTTGGATGGCCTTCAGTTGTTCTCGGAGAAAGTACTCACGCTGAGTCTTGTCCATCTCGCCTTTGGCTTGCGCCTGAATCTTTTGCTGCATCGAGAGGACTTCAATCTCTTTTCCCAGGATGTCGCTCACCTGGCGAAGGCGCTGGATCGGATCAGAGATTTCCAGGACGGCCTGAGTGGCCTCGACTTTCAGCCCAAGATTTGAGGCCACCATGTCGGCCAGTCGGCCCGGCTCTTCGAGGTTTTCAATGACGACCATGACATCGGGGATCAAAACCTTGCCCAAGCTCACGATCCGTTCGATCTGTTCTTTGACTGTGCGCATGACGGCTTCTGCCTCAAGTGTCGCCGTCGCGGGCTTGGCGTCAATCATCTTGTCGATTCGAACGGAGTAGTAGGGGTCGGTCTGAATGTATTTGGTGATCTTCGCTTTGGCGATACCTTGAACCAAAATCTTGATGCGCTCATCGGGCAGCTTCAGCATCCGCATGATGATGCCGACGGTGCCGATTGTATGGATGTCTTTCGGAGAAGGATTTTCAACGTCGAGTGCCTTTTGGGTTGCAAGGAAGATCATCCGATTCCCCGCGAGGGCGGCTTCGATGGCCTTAATGGACATGTCGCGCCCAACGAAGAGAGGAAGCACCATGTATGGAAAGACGACGATATCCCGAACCGGCAAGAGCGGAAGCTGGGTTGGGACCTCAATGTTTTGAGGGGGCTGAATATCTTGCTCGTTTGGGTCAGTCATGTGTGTACTTGTTCGTTAAGCCAAAGAACGGCATATCGACTCCACCGCATCGTTGATCACCGAGCATATCATATGCCGTCTCTTTTCCTAATCGTTCAACCATTTATTGGAGCTGAATCTTCCGCCGAGATTATGTGTCGACGTGGGCGTGGACCGTTCGGTCACTCCTCTGCTGGAGCTGAACCTCGATGTCGACAGATCTTTGTGACAGAGCACACATCTCAGGCTGATGAGATCAACTCCGTCGAGTCGTCGGCGTGGTACGCATTCGGTTCGAAAGGTAGTCGCGGAATTCTGCTCCTAATGCCGGATTCTTCAAGGCGAACTCTACGGTGGCAATGAGGAAGCCCAGTTTGTCTCCTGCGTCATGACGCTGCCCCTCGACTTCTAGCGCATACATCGGAGATTTTCTCGCAAGTTCTTTGAGCGCGTCGGTCAGTTGGATTTCTCCGTTTTTCCCGGGCCGAGTCTTCCTCAGAATGGGAAAGATTTCCGGAGGAAGCACATATCGCCCGATGACGGCCAATGTAGAGGGTGCATCCGTTGGGGATGGCTTTTCAACCAACCCCTCAACCCGGTGGAGGCCATGCGCAAGATGTTTCGGGGTGACAATCCCGTATCGGCTGACGTCGGCTTTCGGGACATCTTGGACGCCCAAAACCGCTCCATGACGTTTTTTATAGACATGGATCAATTGCGCGAGTGCTGGAACATCGGCGTCGATAATCTCATCTCCCAATATCACCGCAAATGGTTCATCACCGATCAGATGTTGCGCACACAAGACGGCATGCCCTAAGCCGAGCGCCTCCGCTTGCCTGACATAACAGAAATTGGCCAAGTTCGAAATCTGTCGAATTTGGTGGAGAACCTGACTCTTCCCGGTGCCTTTCAAATTCTCTTCTAACTCGACGGATCGGTCGAAGTGGTCCTCTATGGCTCGTTTGCCGCGCCCAGTGATGACGATGATGTCTTCGATGCCCGAGGCGACGGCTTCTTCAACCGTATATTGAATGAGAGGTTTATCCACCAAAGGTAACATCTCTTTGGGAGAGGCCTTCGTGGCAGGAAGGAATCGCGTTCCCAGACCAGCTGCAGGGATGATTGCTTTTCTCACCGTGAATCGAGACATGAGAGGATACTATGTGATGGGTTGCGTGAAGTCAAGAAACAGGTGAACTGATCGCGATGAATCAATGGTTCTGACGCGCTGTTCCAACACGGATAGCTGTCCTAATTACGTAGTCGAACACCCGCAAGGATTCATGGTGTGTGTTCCCTGAGTAATTATCTGTGCGAGTGAATCCACGTTGAGTTGTGTTGTATTGATGATCCAGACCGGTGGCATGATGTCGACTAGTGTGGTGCAATACGAGATTCGCAACTATCCCTCTGCCTGGTGCTCGGAGGACCGTCGACTCCTTTACAATACTGGAGGACCTCAATATAATCCTGAAGTTTCGCATGGGTATGTTGGAAGCCTTCTGCCCGTGCGGATCGGTTTGGTCGAGAACTTGTTGTGAGGATTTCCATGCGCTTCGATGGACAATGTATTTGGGAATGTGGTGGATGAGAGGGGTTTGGCTTGGACGGTCCAGAGTCGTGAGGAGCTGTGGGATGAGTCCAATCATGCCACCCACCTCTACATTTCTCCCTAGGAATCCTCGTCGGTGACCCTGCATGCCGTTTACAGGCGTCGATCGTTCGTAGTGGCGGCTCTAGTCGTCTCCGTGTTGTGGGGCGTCTGTGAAGCACTTGCCCAGCTCCCTGAGCCCAAGGTGGCGTCGATCGAAATCCGTGGGGTCAAACGAATCGAAATTCCGGCCATCGTTGGCCGGCTCACGCTGAAAGCCAGCGATCCGTATACGCCGGAAACCGTGCGTGGTCAGATCAGAATTCTCTATGACACCGGATTTTTCGAAGATGTCCAAGTTGAAACGGAGTCCGTTACCGAGGGAATAGCCGTCACCTTTATTGTACAAGAGAAACCGTTCATCACCGAGATTGTTTTTGACGGCAATGATCACTTGAGCGACGATAAGCTGAAGGAGAAAACGACCATCAAGAGCCAGACATTTCTTGATCAGCAGCTGGTGAAAGAGAGCGCTGAGAATATGCGCCAGCTCTATCAGCATGACGGGTATTACAATGCGCGAGTCATCCCGGTCATTCAGACGTTGGATGAAGATCGAAAGCGTTTGATGTTCCACGTGACGGAGGGCGACAAAGCGAAAATTAAGACGGTGATGTTCGAGGGGCTGCGTGCGGCAACGAAAGCCGAGATGTTCGCTGCCATGTCAACCAGAGAATGGATTCCGTGGTACGGATTCTTTACCAAACTGAAATTGCCGTCGATTGTATCCGATGCCGGGGTGTTGAAACGTGACGAACTGGCGAACGATGTGGAGCGAATCAAGGAAGTGTTGCTCAATAAGGGCTACTTCAATGTTCGAGTCGGCCAGCCGTCCGTGGAGCTGACCGAAGACAAGAAATGGTTCACCATTACGTATCATGTTGCGGAAGGTGAGCCTTTTACCATCGGTGAAATCGGGTTTCGCGGGCACACGGTGTTTGAAGAGCCTGAACTTCGAGATGGAGTGCAGATCAAGGAGGGAGAGATCTTTCAACGGGCGAAAATTAGAGATGAGATCACGCGCCTGACGGATCTCTATGGGAGTAAGGGGTACTCCTTTGTTGAGGTGGCTCCAAGCGTCAATCCGAACAGTGAAGAACGGACGGTCAGCATCATCTTCAGCATCAGGGAAGGGGAGATGATGAGGATCCGGCAAATCAATATTCATGGAAATGATAAAACGCGAGACAACGTCATCCGTCGAGAAATTCGGGTGGACGAACAGGATGTGATCAATACCGCTTCGTTGAAACGAAGCTTTCAGCGATTGAACAACTTGAATTTCTTCGAGACGGTCGAAATCCTGCCGGCGCAGGTCGCTCCTGATAAGGTTGATCTCAATGTGCGTGTAAAAGAAAAGCCGACCGGCATGTTCAGCATCGGTGGAGGGTTCAGTACGTTGGATCGACTTGTGGCGATCGCCGATATCACGCAGGGTAACTTAGGCGGGTATGGCTACCTCGGGCGTATTCGTGGGCAGCTCGGCCAGCGAAGAAGCCTCGGACAAATCACATTTCGCAACCCCTACCTGTACGATTCATTAACCTCGCTCCAAGTGGACGGCTATCGCAGCATGACGAATTTCCTTTCCTATTTTGAAGAGCGAACCGGTGGCAATATCACACTCGGTCGCTGGTTATCGGAGTACGTCACGGGCAGTATTGGTATCTTTGCAGAACAAATTACGTTCCGAGATCCTCAATTCGGTATCTGTCCGGATCTCGTCCCGATCGTCTGCCGACAGTTGGGGACCCAATCGTCCACAGGATTTCGGACCACGCTGTTCAGAGACACCAGGGACTACTACATCGATCCCAGAAGCGGCTGGCGGTTTGGCGGCGGATTCGATGTTGGAACCCCGTATTTGGGTGGGACCAACAACTTCATCAAGTATTACGTGGACGTGGTCAAGGTCACACCTCTTCCGCTGGACCTGAGGGTTTCAGTGCGGGCCCGTTACGGAGAGGTCCGTGCGCTTGGAGGGAGACAGATACCGCTGAATGAGCGATTCTTTGTGGGCGGTATTAATACCATGAGAGGGTTTGCCTTCGGCCGAGCTGGTCCCGTGGTTCCCACGACGCGCGCGCCATTCGGTGCGGCCAAGCAGTTGATCTTCAATACGGAATTGATCTTTACGATCTCTGCTGAAGCGAAGCTGAACGGAGTCCTCTTTTTTGACTACGGAAAAGGTTTTGATGACGATGAGACGGTGTCGTTCGACTTACGACCTGCGGCGGGTCTCGAGGGGCGCTGGATCTCTCCCTTTGGTCCGTTGCGTGTGGCCTATGGAATCAATCTTGACAAACGAACCGGTGAGCGGTTCGGTGTCTTCGAATTTACGATCGGAACCTTGTTTTAGTCGGAGTATTGACGTGATGAGTCTGAATGCGAATAGGCGGAGAACTCGTCTTCGGCACACGGAATGGATTGGCATCTTGAGTCTGGTAGCCGTGACGGTTACGCTGGGCGGCTGTGCAGGATCGGTCGCCAGGGTAGATGGGAAGGTCGGGGTGATCAATTCGCAGCGGTTGCTCAACGATACAAATGCCGGCAAGCGGGCCAAAGAGAGCCTGACCGCCTACTCAAAAAATCGACAGGCGCTGATGGAATTGGAGGAGCGCGAGTTGCGCCGAATGGAAGAGGATTTTGTCAAACAGTCCTCGATCTTGAGCCCTACCGCCAAGCGTGATCGGGAAGAGCAATTTCGACGGCGCATGCAGGAATATCAGCAAAAAGCCGCGGAATTGAATCGAGAGGTTCAAGAAAAGCAAAAAGACGTGTTAGAAGGATTTCGTGACAAGATTGAAATGGTCGTTGCGAAGGTGGCCAAACGTCTGGGATTGCAGGTCGTCGTTGATAAGAGCAAGGGCGGGCCAACGATCTATCATGAAGAAGGGCTCGATATTTCCAGCGAAGTCATTGAAGAGTTCAACCGCGAATATCCCTAGGAGCGGTGGGAGGAGAGGCCATGACGAGTGCGGTGAGAGCGGTGCTGGTAGGTGTCGCATTATTACTGGGGCAGGGGACAGGATTACTCTATGCGGGAGAGTCGGTGCGTGTTGGTGTCATCGATCAGCAGATGGTGATGGAACGGACCAAGGCCGGGAAATTGGCCTTGGAAGACATGAAAGGCTATTCGATGACAAGACAGAAGATCATCAATTCCGATGAGCAAGAACTCAAGGAGTTGCAGCTGTCTCTCGAAGATGCGAATGGGAAGCTTACCGATGCAGCACGGCAAGAAAAAGAGGAGCAGTTTCGGGGCAAAGCTGAAGCCTTTCAACACCGTCTTCAAGAGTTCAACCGAGAAGTTCAACTGAGGCAACGTGAGCTGGTCGCGGAATACTCGCGTAAGATCGCCACCGCGGCGCAAACTGTGGCGCAGAAGGAAGGCTATGTCGCCATTGTTGACAAGGGTAGCGAAGCATTGATGCGG
Organism: Nitrospira sp.; assembly: GCA_029881435.1. Taxonomy (GTDB): domain Bacteria; phylum Nitrospirota; class Nitrospiria; order Nitrospirales; family Nitrospiraceae; genus Nitrospira_D. The sequence goes on along the minus strand of JAOUMR010000017.1, from coordinate 36,702 downwards.
ATCGTCCTCTATCACCAGCCCGCGTTGGATGTGACGCCGTCAGTAATCAAGGAATTTGATCGACAGAACCCGTAACCGTCTGAGCTGTTTGGGAGTGAGAGGAGGCAAAGCCAATGGCATCGGTCGAGCAGGATGAAATTCAAGCGTTACTTCCACATCGGTACCCCTTTTTGTTGGTGGATCGAGTCAAGGAGTTTGAACCACATAAGAGCATCGTTGGGATCAAGAATGTGACGATCAACGAGCCGTTCTTTCAAGGCCATTTCCCTGGTCGTCCGGTGATGCCTGGTGTGCTGATTATTGAAGCGATGGCACAGGTGGCTGGGGTGCTGGCGTTCAAGTCTGGAGGGCCGGTTGGAAGAACCGTCATGTATTTGACGGGGATTGATGAGGCGAAATTTCGAAGACTGGTGGTCCCCGGCGATCAGCTGCGGTTTGAGATCGAAGTGATCAAGAAGCGTCCGCCGTTCTGGAAAATGCAAGGGAAAGCCTTTGTCGAGAACGAGGTGGTGTGCGAGGCCGTGGTGACTGCAATGGTCATGGAAGAGAAAACGGAGCAAGGCAAAAAATAGCCGTCATACGTCAACTGCGACAACACGAGGTCGCATTGTCTGCCAGGCACTGACCCAGCGGCCGACGAATCATCAGTGACGTTACATGCATGTAAAGGGGGCACGTGTGAAGATACATCCAGCAGCGATCGTGGATCCCAAGGCAAAGCTCGATCGTGACGTGGAGGTCGGGCCGTTCTGTGTCATCGGAGAACACGTGACAATCGGCAAGGGAACCAGACTGATTTCTCATGTCACAATCGATGGATGGACAGAGATCGGGGAGCGGAATGAAGTGCACCCATTTGCATCGATCGGGGGGCCGCCTCAGCACCTTGGGTATAAGGGCGAGCCGACCAAAGTTCTCATCGGCGATGACAACATTATCCGTGAGTATGTGACAATCAACCGAGGGACGGTGCAGGGGGGTGGAGTGACGTCCCTTGCGTCAAAGAGCATTCTCATGGCGTATGTGCATGTGGCACATGATTGTCGACTGGGCAACCAGATTATTATGGCCAATGCGGCAAGTCTTGCCGGGCACATCACGATCGGAGATCATTCCGTCATCGGAGGGCTGACCGGTGTGCTTCAGTTCGTGCGTGTTGGAGAGTATGTGATGGTCGGCGGTTGTTGCGCCATTGGTCAGGATATTCCGCCATTTGCGTTCGCTGCCGGTGGGTATCGAGCGCATCTGTATGGTCTGAACACCGTCGGGTTACAACGGCACGGCTTCTCGGTAGACCGTATCGGTACGCTCAGGAAGGCGTTTGATCTCCTCTTTCGATCGGGCCATCGTACGGCAGAAGCGATACGACTGGCGAAAAAGGAATTCAAGGGACAGGCCGATGTGGCGAAGATACTTGCGTTTATGGAGGGCACCAAACGCGGAATCTCGCGGGCGGTCAACGTTGATACAGAACGCGAGTTCGATCAACAAGTGTGATGTCAGCTACGATGCCCATACCTATAGCGGACGGTCGAATCGGTGTAATCGCCGGGAATGGGCGATTTCCGATCATCTTTGCGGATAATGCACGCAAGATGGGCCTGCAAGTCTTCGCGGTGGCTCACGAGGGTGAAACTGACCCGGAGCTTGAGCAGCATGTCGATCGGATTCATTGGGTCAAGATCGGCCAGCTTAACAAGCTCATCAATGCGTTCAAAGCCGACGGTGTTCGAAACGTGGTGATGCTGGGCGGGATCAAGAAGACCCATATCTATAGCCATGCTCGTCCCGACTTCCGCGTGTTGGCGCTCGCCACGAAATTGGTTCTTTGGAAGGATGATGATATCCTCCGGGCACTTGCCGCGGAACTTGAGCGGGATGGAATCACGATCTGTGAGTCGACGTTCGGTCTCGAAGGGATCTTAGTCGCAGAAGGAACCTTAACCTCTCGCCAACCGACCAAGAAGGAGTGGATCGATATCCGGTATGGCTGGGATGTGGCCAGAGAGACTGGGCGTTTGGATATCGGCCAATGTGTGATCATCAAAGACCGTGTGGTTGTGGCAGTTGAAGCAGTCGAGGGAACCGATGAGGCGATCAAGCGCGGAGGCGCGCTCGCCAAAGATGGAGCGGTCGTCGTAAAACGGAGCAAACCACAACAGGATCTGCGATTTGATTTGCCTGCCGTCGGTCCTCGGACGATCGAGGTGATGCGATCGGTCAAGGCATCGGTTCTCGCGGTCGAGGCTGGTCGCTCCGTGATGTTGGATCGAGAACTATTGGTCAGTCAAGCGGAGGAGGCAGGTATCTCCGTGATCGGGCTGACGCGGGAGGAGGAGTCGAACTCCACGCGCCCAGTGAACGAATGATCCGTCCGTACCCGAGAACCTGTCGATCTATCGATGTTGAGATGTTGAACGATGACGCGCTTGTAAGACTCGTCACACTCTAGCCAAACAGGCATATGGTCAAACTTCGTGCTGGTGTTATCGGAGTCGGGCATCTCGGACAGCACCACGCGCGTCTCTACGCTTCGTCTCCGGACTCGATACTGGTTGGTGTGGTTGACCACGACCACAGTCGAGCAGCTGTCATAGCCGAGAAATACGGCGGACGGCCCTTCAATGACCTAGTGGATCTGCTGAAGCAGGTCGATGTGGTGACCATCGCCGTCCCTACATCCGGCCATTATTCCCTTGCCAAAACCTGCCTTCAAGCTGGGAAACATGTCTTGGTCGAGAAACCGATTGCGGTATTGCCGATGGAGGCACAGGAACTTGTGGAGTTGGGAAAACGCAATGGCTGCACGTTGCAAGTCGGGCATAGCGAGCATTTCAACCCGATCATGCCGTTGATGCGGCCTCACATTCGCGAGACGGTGCTGTTCGAGTGTCATCGATTGGGAAGCTATAGTGAGCGTGGTGTCGATGTCGATGTTGTCTTGGATTTGATGATTCACGATCTTGACCTGCTGTTGTCGTGCGACCCTGGTCCCGTAGAGGATGTGAGAGCAGTTGGGGTCTCTGTGCTTTCTTCGACGAACGATGTCGCCAATGTCCAAATCCAGTTTCAGAGTGGGTGTGTTGCTAGTCTCACCGCAAGTCGAATCTCACCGAAAGCTATGCGACAATGGCATCTATTCCAACCTGATGGATGTGTGTCAATTGATTTCCAATCGCGTCAGGGGGTGATCGGACGTCGATCAGCTGATCATGACCTCAAGCCGATGGTTGCAGTCGAAGAGATTCAAGCCGGCGATGGTGAACCGTTGAAATTGCAGCTTGAGTCGTTCCTCCATGCGATTCGCGCAAAATCTCGCCCCGTCGTATCTGGTGAGGATGGAGCAGCAGCGCTAGAGCTGGCCCATCGCGTGCTCTCTGCGATGAATGTGTTCGAGCGGCAGAAGATATAAAAACATCGCATACTCCTTGACGGGTGTGAGCCCTCGCAGCCCCATGAATTGAAATCGCGGTTAGGACATGTACTCCTATAGATTATGATGGCACGCATTCTGATCATTACCGGTGAAGCGTCAGGCGATCTCCACGGAGCCAATCTCGCCAAGGCACTTAAAGCATGCGACCCACAGGTTTCATTGGCCGGAATTGGCGGGCGCGCAATGGAGGCGGCCGGTGTGCAATTGGTCTGCAAGATGGGACAGTTCGACGTGATGGGTATGGTCGGACCACTGGCGTTGGTGGCAATCATTCGACGGTTTTTCTTCATGTGGCGATTGTTTAGATCTGAACCCTGGAATGTGGTGATCTTTGTCGATAACCCCGGATTGAATCTGCGATACGCCTATTTTGCCAAGGGTGCTGGCTTGCGCGTGTTCTATTATATTGCGCCGCAGATCTGGGCTTGGGGGCCCTGGCGGATGTACTGGATAAAGAAACGAGTCGATCAGGTTTTGGTGATTTTGCCATTTGAGAAACCCCTCTATGACAGCGCGGAGATGCCCTGCGCGTTTGTCGGCCATCCCATACTGGATGCAGTCGAAAAAACGTACGATCGGACGGCGCTTCGCGCCAAGTTCGGCTTTTCGCATGATGAACGCGTGATTGCGTTGTTGCCGGGGAGTCGAGTGCGTGAAGTCCAGGCGTTACTGCCGATCCTTATCGAGGCTGCTGAGAAATTAGTCCACCGGGAGCCGAAAACGAAGTTTGTCTTGGCGCAGGCCTCCACTATTGAGGATAATCTGCTGCAGCCACTCGTGCGGCAAGGGTCGCTTCCCGTCACCCTGGTCAAAGAACAAGCCAGTGAACTCATGGCTGTGTCGGACTTGGTCCTGGTGGCGTCGGGTACCGCCACACTGCAAGCGGCCGTAGTCGGCACCCCTATGGTGTTGTTCTATCGAACGACGGCATGGGAATTTTGGATCGCGAGTTTCTTTCTCCGGGTCAAATGGATTGGGCTTGTGAATTTGGTGGCAGGTCGATCGATCGTACCGGAGCTGTTACAGGATGAGGCAACCGGTCAGCGCTTGTACGAAGAGGCGGTCCGGATCTTGGAAGATCGATCCACCTATGATGAGATGAAACGAGATTTGGCAAAGGTGCGGGCTGCGTTGGGCGAACCAGGCGCTTCGACGAGGGCAGCGGAGGCAGTGTTGGCAGGATGTCGGGTCTAGAACGATTTAGGCGACTCATGCGGTATGTCCGTCCCTATCGGACGAGATTTGTCGCGGCATTCGCCTGCTCCGGGTTTGTCGCGATCCTTACAGGGGTGTACGCCTGGCTTGCACGTCCCGTTCTCGACGGGATCTTCATCGAAAAAAACGAACGGCTGTTATTGGTCCTGCCGCTTGTGATCCTTGGGGTGGCCACGTTGAAAGCGGTATTCAGCTATGGAGTAGGATATTTGATGGCCTACGTGGGCAATCGGGTTGTGGCAGACATTCGACAAGAATTGTTTCAACGACTCATGCGGCTTTCGGTCGGGTTTCATGATTCTAATACGTCGGGGCGCCTCGTCTCACGGGTCGTGAATGATGTCGGACTTATGGCGAACGCCGCATCGAGCGTCGTCAAAGATATTTTTCAGAACGGCCTTACGTTTGTGGCGATGATCGGTGTCATCATCTATCAGAATTGGAGGTTGGCCGGGCTTTCTCTCATTGTGATTCCACTCTCGGCGCTCACCATGGTGCGGGTCGGACAGAGATTGAAACGACTGGCCACAAGTACGCAGGAGCAACTGGGTGATATGTCGTCGACGCTTCAAGAAATGTTTTCCGGCATCAGAATGGTGAAAGCGTTTGGGCGGGAAGATGCTGAGGCGGAGCGATTTGGGGAACGGAACCGGAAGGTCCTCTCGACCACCCTCAAGAGCAATCAAGTCTGGTCGATCGGCCACTCGCAGATGGAAGTGATCGGCGTGATCGGCGTTGCGACCATTATCTGGTATGGCGGCTATTTGGTCATCCAGGAGAAGATGACTCCCGGCGCATTTTTCTCGTTTATGGCGGCGATGTTTATGGCCTATACCCCGATTCGTAAGCTCTCGGGGTCGAATAACCTCATTCAGCAAGCGCTCGCGGCGGCCGAACGCGTGTTCGACGTCTTAGATCTCAAAACTGAGCAATCTGAAGATCACGGGACCGCTCCATTGATGGGGATTAATCAGGCCATCGAATTCCAGGGGGTTTCCTTGAGGTATGAGCATCATACCGTACCGGCGCTGACCGATATCGATCTTCTCATTCGTCCTGGTGAGGTGATTGCGCTCGTCGGGAGCAGCGGCAGTGGGAAGACCACGTTAGTCAGTCTCCTGCCGCGGTTCTATGAGCCGACGGCGGGACGTATTCTGGTGGACGGCATTCCGTTGGCCTCCTATGAGTTGCGATCGTTGCGGGCGCATATCGGAATCGTTTCGCAAGAAATTTTCCTCTTTGATGATAGCATCCGAAGCAACATCGCGTTCGGACGGTCCGGTGCCTCTCCTGCTGATGTGGAGCAGGCGGCGAAGCTGGCCTATGCCCATGACTTTATTCTGAGGCTTCCGGAGGGGTACGATACGGTCATCGGAGAGCGTGGAGTCAAACTGTCGGGCGGCGAGCGGCAACGCGTGGCCATTGCTCGGGCTATCCTTCGCGATCCGCCGCTCTTGATCCTGGATGAAGCAACGTCGGCGCTCGACAGCGAATCTGAACGTATTGTGCAGTTGGCGTTGACTAATTTGATGAAGAACCGAACGACGTTGGTGATTGCTCATCGGCTCTCCACTATACAGAATGCCGATCGAATCATCGTCTTAGATCGAGGGGCCATTGTCGAAGTGGGATCGCATGAGGAATTGTTGCGGCAAGGAGGCATCTACCACAAGCTGCACGCGATGCAATTTCAGGATGTCACCAGTGTCTGATCTCATCAAGTCTTGCGAGCGGTGGGCGAAGTGTTCACTGCTACCTCCGGTTGCTGCGGTTGCTATTCGGAGCACCGCACGCTCGATACGCTGTGAGACGCGCGGCCACGAAGCGGTTGATGTGCTCTATCGTGAGGGGCACCACATTATTTTGGCTTTCTGGCATGCCCAGCAGTTAATGATTCCGTTTGGCTATCGAGGAGCCGGGGCTCATGTCTTAATAAGCCAGCATGGCGACGGAGAGATTATTGCGCGGATTATCGCCCGATTCGGTCATGGGGCGATCCGCGGGTCGAGTACGCGGGGAGGTGCCGGCGCGCTTCGGGCTCTGATTAAGCTGGGACGTTCCGGTCGGGATGTAGCGGTGACACCCGACGGGCCCAAGGGCCCTCGTCACATCGCAAAGCTCGGCGTGATTCATTTGGCCAAGGCGACAGGCCTTCCGATCGTGCCGCTGGCCTTTGCCTGCTCAAAAAAAAACTCTTTGCGAGCTGGGATCGCTACATGGTTCCATTTCCATTTTCGACAGGCTTGTTTCTCTATGGAAATCCGCTCTGGGTCTCACGCGAAACCGATGAGTCCTCACTGGAAGAGGCGCGCTTGCAGCTCGAGATGACCCTCAATCGATTGACGGATGAGGCCGAGCAAGCCGTCACTCGCCGGCCACCCGCCATCAGGCGTGACTCTGAGACAGGTCGTTCGAGCGATTCAACGGCTGAGGTCTAGCGATTGGCGGTTGACGAGTCTTTCATGTGGCGATTCTTCTATAATTGCCTTCTCATCCTTGCTACTCCGGTTGTGATCGGCGTCCTGTTAGCCAAACCACGCTGCCGACCAGGATTTTTCCAGCGGATGGGCTGGCGAGCACACTCCTCCGACGGTATGAGATCATCTCAGCCGCTGATCTGGATTCATGCCGTCTCCCTGGGCGAGGTGGTGGCGGTCTCGCCGCTTGTCAAGGCATTACACACACGCCATCCAGAGTTTCGCTATATCGTGACGACTGTCACAGAAACCGGACGTGAGGCCGTCCAGCAGCGCTTATCGGGCATAGCCGAACATCGGTATGCCCCGCTTGATTTTTGCTGGGCTGTGACCAGAATGATCCGGGGAGTGCGGCCTACACTCTACATCTTCGTCGAAACCGAACTGTGGCCTAATCTTCTGTGGTCGTTGCGAGACGAAGGCGTGCCGTCGGTGTTGGTGAATGGACGGTTGTCCTCGCGTTCGTTTCGTCGTCAGGACCTTTCCCTGATTCGTTCCTTTTATCGATCGGTATTACACACGCTGACTCTCTGTTTGATGCAATCTGAGCGTGACAAACAACGTATTGTTGCGCTGGGAGCCGAGCCCGATCGTGTGCATGTCACTGGTAATATTAAGTTCGATCAACCTCCCCCGGTCGTTCGCTCTGAGGAGACCCTCCGACGGAGTTTCGGGCTCAATGAGCATGAACAACTCATTCTCGCTGGCAGTACTCATCTAGGAGAAGAGGAAATGCTGGTCTCGGCATATGGCCAGATTGCAAAGACCTATCCTTCGACGGTGTTGATGTTGGCGCCGCGCCACATTGAACGAACAGACCGAGTAGAAGCCATGCTTCAAGAGGCCGGGTTCGTGGTACAACGAAAGAGCGAGATGTTGGAGAAGCGAGTTGGTCCACGCGTGATCATCTTGGACACGAGGGGAGAGCTGGCTCTTGCGTACCGTGAAGCCGTCGTGGCGTTTGTTGGTGGGACGCTGGTTCCGGTGGGTGGGCATAATTTGCTGGAGCCAGCAGTGTGGGGCACCCCAGTGATCTTTGGACCCTATACGGATCATTGTGCTGAAGTGGCCACGCTGTTACAGGAGGCTGGTGGAGGGTACCGGGTGACGGGAGGTGACGAGTTGGTCACCGTATTAAGAGGGTGGCTGGGGCAGCCGGAAACACGAGTTCGAGTAGGGCAGGCGGCGAAACGTGTCGTGTTGGACAACCAAGGTGCGCTCATCCGGAGTGTGGAGCTCATAGAATCCTGCCTCTATGCAACCCCAACCTACTCCGACCGGTATGCGGCGGCAGGGCCAAGACCGCTCCTGGCCAAACGCTAATATGGCATTTTTGCAACCTGGACAGCCGGTCCGCCATGGACTTCAGTGGGTTGCTGGGGTATACGGACTTGTTACTCGATTGCGCCTGTGGTGCTACCGAAAGGGATGGTTTCCAATCACTCGCTTGCCCTGTCGGGTCGTGAGCGTGGGAAATCTTACAGTCGGAGGAACGGGGAAAACTCCCATCGTCATTCTCCTTGCGCAGTGGCTGTTGGCCAAAGGACAGCGCGTGGCGATCCTGAGCCGAGGGTATAAACGGACGAGTACGGGGCCGCATCTTCTTGTGTCCAACGGGTCGCGACTCTTGGCCGGCCCATCGGAAGCAGGGGACGAGCCGTTCCTTATCGCACAGCGGTGTCCGCAAGCCATTGTCGCGGTGGGTGCTGATCGGGTTGCCCTTGGTCGATGGGTGTTAAAACAGCATCCTGTTGATTGCATTGTTCTTGATGATGGCTTTCAACATCGGGCGCTTCATCGTGATGTTGACCTGGTATTACTGGATGCGACCGATGGGGCTGGACTGGATGCGCTGCTTCCTGCCGGGAGGTCACGGGAGCCGCTGACTGGCGTGGATCGAGCGAGCGCGATCATCATTACGCGAGCCGAGGTTCGTCAGGATGTTGACGCCATTCGGAGTCGATTGCGAGCGGTGGCTTGTTCACCCTCAGCGATTATGGAGGTTGTGTTCAGACCTGCATCCCTTGCAGCGGTCGTTTCCGGAGAGCAACGACCGGTAGGGTGGGGTTTGAGGAAAAAGGCTTGGTTGGTGAGTGGGATCGGCAATCACCGATCATTTCGCCGATTAGCGGAGTCTATCGGGATCGAAATCATGGGCGAATCCGCGTTCGAAGACCATCATCGCTATACGCACTATGAGATCGAGCAGATTCGGAGTACCGTGCAGGTCACCGGAAGCGAGTTCGTTCTGACGACGGAAAAAGACGGGGGGAAACTCACTCCCTTTCTGACGTCCGGCGATTCCTGGTGGATGCTTCAGCTTGGAACGGACGTGGTGTACGGAGAAGAACAGCTGCGCAAGCTGATCGATATGCCGTCATCAGAGGGGGAACGACAATTGGAGGCTCATGCATAAGGCTCTTCCACGAAAAATCCTCGTGCGGGCGCCGAATTGGATTGGCGATGCCGTGATGTGTGAGCCGGCACTTCGCGGACTTCGGTCTCTGTTTCCAACGGCTGAATTGACGATGCTTGCCAGGCCCACCATCGCCGAACTGTTCACCGCGTACTCAGGACTGGATCGGGTGCTTGTCTATGATGACAAGCGCGCTCACGCCGGGATTGCAGGAAAGTGGTCGCTTGCAGGGTCGTTACGACGGCACGGCTTCGATCTGGCCATACTATTTCAGAACGCCTTCGAGGCCGCATTCATCGCGTGGCTCGCCGGCATTCCACGACGATATGGCTATGCCACCGATGGAAGAGTCCTCTTTCTCACTGAGCCGGTTGCTGTTCCTGATCGTGACATGCCGGTGCATCAAGTCGAGTATTATTGGAACATGTTGAAGCTGCTCGGGCTTTCTGGAGCAGTTCCGCTGCCGACACTTCACGTTTCGGCCGATGAGGACCGCATGGCCGATGCAAGGCTCGCATCGGCCGGAATTGACTCGTCGGACCTCATTATCGGCGTCAATCCAGGCTCGACGTATGGGAGGGCCAAGCGGTGGTTGCCCGATCGATTTGCTGACGTCGCACGGCAATTGGCTGAACGTTTGGAGAAGGAGGAGCGTGCCCATGTGGCTGTGGCTCTTCTTGGAGCAAGAGGGGAAGAGTCCCTAGGAAAGGACATTGCCTCTCGGATCGACTGTCGGTCCATTGTCCTGTCCGGAGCGACGAGCATTCGTGAGCTTATGGCTGTGGTCAAGCGTTGTCGGCTGCTCATTACAAACGATACAGGTCCGATGCATATTGCTGCCGCCTTCGGCGTTCCGATTGTTGCAGTCTTCGGCCCAACCGACTCGCGCACGACGGCTCCCTATCAGCAAGAACGATCGGTGGTACGAGAGGATGTCGACTGTGCGCCCTGTCTTCTCCGGGAATGCCCGATCGACCACCGGTGTATGACGCGGGTCTCGGTTGACCGGGTGTATGGGACGGCGGTGAAACAGCTTGCAGGTCTGTCTAGTCTATCTGGTCGAAGAGGTCTATCTGGTGAGGATCGGACTGGCCAGGCAGATCGGACCGACAAGAGAGACCAGACCGACATTCTCTCCGGCTACACCATCTTTCTCGATCGCGATGGGACACTGAATGCAGATCCCGGTTATATTACATCTCCTGATCAGCTCGAGTTGTTTCCAGGGGTTCCGGAGACTCTCGCAAGGTTAAAGCGAGCTGGGGCCCGATTAATCCTCGTGACGAATCAATCCGGGATCGCCCGTGGATTGCTGTCGCAAGATGATCTTGCGGTGGTTCACGCGAAACTTAAACGTATCCTTGATGGCGCAGGCGCATCGCTGGATGCTATCTATTTTTGTCCGCACCATCCTGACGATGGGTGTGACTGCCGAAAGCCGAACCCAGGGATGATAGACCAAGCGGTGCGCGAACGACGCGTGGACCTTGAGCGCGCCTATCTAATCGGCGATCATGTCCGAGATATCGAACTCGCGAAACGGATTGGAGCACGGAGTGTCTTGGTGACGACGGGAGTAGTTCGTCCGCAAGAGAGTGAAAGGCTCAAGGAGACGGCACTGGCTCCAGATTGGATCGCATCCTCGATGACGGAGGCCGCGGACTGGCTATTGTGCGATGCAGGCAGGTTGCCGGACCAGAGGAACGACGGGCGAGCGATTCATCGGTGATGCATGCGAGTAGAATTTAGGGGACCGTTGCGGTAGTAAGGCGTCTGTGGATCGGGTCATGAGTGACGGTTGCGGTGAAGAGCCGCAATGAATACGCGAGAGGCTGATATGTCTCCCGTACGAGGAAACGGGCGATGAACCAACAGGTCAGTTCGTGTTCGATCCCATGTAACCTCTGCGGTGGGAAAGAGGTTGCGATTCTGTCGAACAGAAGTCGAAGCGGGAAGCCGTTGCAGACCGTCATCTGCCGTGCGTGTGGACTCGTATGGTCGGATCCTCGGCCACATGAAGCCCGGCAGTTTTACGAGGAGGAATATCGCCTTGCTTATAAGCAGACCTACAGTCCGAGGCTGAAACATGTGTTGCGTGCCGGCAAGGTCGCGTTGTCACGATTCGAGAAAGTTGCGCAACTGCTGTCGTGTCGCAAGACTGTGCTTGATGTCGGGACCGGCGGAGGGGAGTTCGCCTACCTACTTCAAGCGTTGGGACATTCCGTCAGTGGAGTTGAGCCGAATAAAGGCTATGCCGATCATTCGATACGAAACTATGGTCTCACGATACAGGTTGGATTCGTACAAGATGCGGTATTCCCACGTGAATCATTCGATGTGGTGACGATTTGGCACGTGCTTGAGCACACCGAAGACCCAGGTCATGTTTTGGCGTTGTTGCGATCCTGGCTGAAAATCGATGGGATGCTCGTCGTGGAGGTTCCTAATGTTGAATCAACCTGCCAGGCCCCGAAGAGCACATTTCATGAGGCGCATCTCTACAATTTTAATGTCGTGTCATTGCGTAGGTTGGCAAAAAAGCATGGGATGCATGAAGCCTGGCATTTGATCTCGCGTGACGGAGGCAACATCACGATGTTCCTCACGCCCAGTCAACCTTCACTCGAAGGACCATACGAAGCGGCGATCCCCGGAAACTATGAGTGGGTGTCGAGGATTGTGCGTGAGCATAGCGACTTGCGCCGCCACCTGACTCCACTGCCCTATCTGAGGGCGTGGCAACGCCTCCACCGGTCATTGATGGAACGGCGCGAAACAGCAGGTGCAACGAGTGGTAAGGCGCTCCTTGACCAGCTCTATTCCCCTCAGTTGAGAAGTTGTTCCGTGAGTCAGACCTGAGTCGACTCAGGGAGTGGAGGGATGTGCAGGTGGGGTGGGTTGGGCGTTGGACTGTTCCTTCATGGATGGGTACCGTGGAAGGCTCTCCCGTGTCATCTGTAAATCTGATCAAGGGTGGCTCCTCTTCAGCGTCAAGCGACAAACGTATTCTTCTGATTAAACCCAGTTCTCTTGGAGATATCGTTCACACGCTTCCGGTCGTGTCGGCGATCAAAGCACAATGGCCGGGATCGCATCTGACATGGCTGGTCAAACGTCAGTGGGCCGGGCTTGTTGAGCGGGTCGAAGGCATCGATCATGTGTGGTCGGTTGATCCGACGGCGAGGAGTTGGATCACGCAAGGTCTGGCGCTGCGAGCAGAACGCTTTGATCTTGCCATAGACCTACAAGGGCTGTTTCGCAGTGGCATTCTCGCTCGATTGAGCGGGGCGCCGATGCGAATCGGATTTGCCAACGGACGGGAAGGGAGTCCATGGTTCTATACGCATCGGGTGTCGGTTCCCGATTCGAACATCCATGCGGTAGACCGATATCTTCTGCTTGCGGCGGCATTGGGTATCTCTCTCCCTGGAAAAGCACGGTTTGCATTCAGGCTGCTGGATGAAGATCTGACGGCTGTTCGAGAGTTGTTTCAACGCCATGACTACTCCATCGATAAGCCTTGGGTTGCCATGAATGTTGGGGCTCGGTGGTTGACAAAACGCTGGCCACTTACGTCTTTTGCCGCTGTTGCAGATCAGCTGTACGAGTCATATCGTGCTCCAGTCGTGATCATAGGCAGCGCAGATGATCGGCTCGACGTGGATCGGGTACAATCTTTGATGACGCGTCCCTGTATGAATTTGAGCGGGGAAGTCCCATTAAGATGCTTGCCGGCACTCCTATCGAAGGCGACTGTCATGATCACCAATGATTCCGGACCAATGCACATTGCCGCAGCATGCGGGGTTCCGGTGGTCGCAATGTTTGGGCCGACCAGCGCGACTCGGACTGGTCCGTATGGGACTGGACATCATGTCCTAACCACGCAGGTCTCCTGCAGTCCATGTTTCAGTCGGGTCTGCCGGCATGATCCTGAGATGGAATGTCTTACGCGCATTACTCCAGCTCATGTGACGGATGTGGTGCGGCCACTGTTGGCGGCACATGTAACATGCCAATGAACGTTCTGCTCGTTCGCCCGGATGGCATAGGCGATGTTCTCTTGTCGCTCCCCGTAGCGACACAACTTCGAAAAGTTCTGCCGGATGTCACAATAGGGTTCCTCACCAGCCCGACGGTAGCGCCGCTGCTTGAGCGCCATCCCGATGTGGACTACGTCCGCACGATTCGGTTCACCGATCCGTTGAGCGAATTACGTCGCGCTTTTTCGCAGGGAGTGGAGGTGGCGATCTTCCTGAAACCATTCCGGCGTCTGATGTGGGCGGCCTGGCTGGCTCGAGTACCAATTCGCGTGGCCACAGGGTATCGCTGGTATAGTCTACTGGCTAATCGGCGTGTGTATGAACACCGCAGTGAGTTTTCCAAACATGAATCGGAGTACAACGTAGAGATGCTCAGTGGGCTCGGATTGAGTCCTCAAGGAGTCACGCGTCCCACACTAGTTGTAACAGATGAGGAGCGAAGTGCCGCAGAGGTAAGTTGGGCACACTTGCCGAGGCGCCGAGTCGTGATACATCCAGGGGGCCTTTCTGCGCGCCGTTGGCGGCCAGAGCACTATCGGGATTTAGCCGTCGAATTGGCACGAACCGGTTACGGTGTGGTGTTGACTGGTAGCCAGATGGAAAAGAGCCAATTCGATCAGGATGTGTTATCTCCTGTATCACTCCCAGCGGGGATTCATAACCGGATGGGTGAACTTTCACTCCGTGAACTTATGGCCGTCATTGCGAGTACTCAGGTGGTGGTGTCTGGGGCCACAGGGCCGGCGCACATGGCGGCAGCGCTCAATGTCCCCACCGTGAGCCTATTTGATCCTCGACGAAATAATTTACCGGTAAGATGGAAACCGTTGGGGACGGGATTCTTGCTGCGACCAGATGTTCCGACCTGTGCAAAATGCATTGGGAAGGTGTGCCCATACTGGGATTGTCTCGATCGGATTACCATAGACAAGGTGGTAGCAGTTATCGATCAGGCCATAAAGGCTTCTTCGCTCACCATTCTTCACGTTTAAGAAGAATAGCTAACAAAATCAAATTCAGGATGTATCGGTTTTCGAGCTTGACTCCGTTTCCTTTGTATGTTCATATTATGAACGTAAGAGGGGATGCTCATAACTGTATGAATCTTCGAGGCCAACGCGACCTTCTTTTACTCACCGAGGTTGAGCGAGATGGGGCTGTCACTCAGCGATCTCTCGCGACAAAACTCGGAGTTGCGCTAGGTCTGACCAATCTCTACCTCAAGCGACTTGCCCGTAAAGGATACATCAAAATCACCACAATCCCTTCACAACGGGTTCGATATTTACTGACGCCGCAAGGGCTTGCCGAAAAATCTCGGCTCACGTATCTCTACATGCAGTACTCCCTATCCCACTACCGAGACATGCGGGCGCGGCTTCGGGAAACGCTTTCTTTGGCAACACAAAGCGGGATGAAACGAGTGGTGATTTATGGAACCGGTGAGTTCGCAGAGCTGGCGTATCTCTCTCTTCGCGAAATGCACTTGACGTTAGTCGGGTTCGTTGACGACGGTCAGCAAGAGTCGTTTTTATCCTATCCGGTGTGGCGACCAGAGGTCTTAGCCGGGTGGGAGTTCGATGCGGTGCTGTTGGCGGATATCGAACAGACCACACGGCACCGAGAAGAGCTGGGGCGCCAGCATGTTCCTGATGCGAAAGTGCTTGTGCTAGGTCCGTCGGTCTAAGTGCGTGAAAGACAGCGGTGCTTTTTGTTCCCTGTAAGTGAGAGGGCGAAGCTGTGTTCGAAAACAGTGTCTACCAGAAGAATGAGACTAACCACACGACCGGTCTTCACTGGTACGCCCTACGCACGAAGTCCCGCCATGAAAAACTGGTGAGGGATCAGCTCAACAAGCAAGGCATTCAACCATTGCTGCCGACCGTGAAGCGATTAAGCCAATGGAAGGATCGAAAGAAGGAAATCGAGGTGCCGCTGTTTTCTGGGTATTGTTTCGTTCGATTTTCTCAGCAGGAAAAGACGCCGGTGCAGAAAGTCACGGGTGTCGTAGGAATCGTCGGGAGCGCAAGCCGACCCGAACCGATTCCGGAACAAGAGATCGACGTGTTGCGCCGCCTCATGACCAGTGTTCTGCCGTATGATCCTCATCCGTACCTTCATGAAGGCATGCACGTGGAAGTGGTGCGTGGCCCCTTGCAAGGGGTTCAGGGAATTCTCCTCCGGAAAGAGAAAAGGCATCGGTTAGTGATCGGCGTTCGGCTGATTCAACAGGCGGCGGGCGTTGAAATCGACGTGAACGATGTGGTGGCAGTGTGAGGAACTGAAGCCGAATTATCTGACGGATGAGACAAGTAACAGCAGTGGAAATCGGAATTGGGTAAGAAATGTCGATCTTGACCTGCGGTTCGAAGTCTGGAAAAACCTTATTTGCAGCAGCCACAGGCATTGCGGATCTTTCTGTCAAGTTCTCTCCTCCTAATTGGTGAGCTGATGCGGGAAAGGCGAGCGAAGTGAATTCTCTGCCAAATCCGTTCTGGCTGCGTCATTTGCCCGTATCGCTTCGCACGAAGATCGAACACCGACCAAATTTGCTGAAGATTCTTAATAATGCGGCATGGCTCTTCAGTGATAAACTTTTGCGCATGGGCGTGGGGCTAATCGTCAGTGTATGGGTAGCCAGATATCTGGGTCCGGAGGACTTCGGGCTGTTCAGTTTTGCGGTCGCCTTTGTTTCGATTTTCGGCGCGCTCTCCACGCTCGGTCTTCCCGGCATTGTCGTTCGGGATATTGTCAGTGACCCAAAAAGCAGTTTTGAGACTCTAGGCAGTGCTTTCGCACTTCAGATCGCAGGTGGAATAACAGCGTTTTCTGCACTCCTAATTCTCATTTCCGTTTTCCGCCCCCACGATCGATCCGTATTTGGTGTGGTCACCATAATTGGTCTCACATTGCTCTTGAAAGGCAGTGAAAGCATAAAATACTGGTTCGAATCGCAGGTGCAGTCCAAGTACACGGTATGGGCAGAGAATTCCGTGTTTATGGCGATTGGGGTGATAAAGATTGGATTAATACTGGTCGGTGCTTCCCTTCTTGCGTTTGCGTGGATCACGTTTGTCGAAGGTTTGATCACAGCGATTTTACTTTTCGCTATGTACGAATGGGACGGAGGGAGGATACGGGTATGGCGATTCAGCATCACTCGAGCCAAAACCCTGTTGAAGCATAGTTGGCCACTCATCCTTTCCGGGCTTGCGGTCATGGTTTATATGCGTATCGATCAGATTATGTTGGGGCAAATGCTCAATGACAAGGTCGTTGGTATCTACGCAGCTGCTGTTCGTATCAGTGAAGCATGGTATTTCATTCCTATGGCAATTGCGGGTTCAGTGTTTCCAGCGCTACTCGACGCGAAGAAGACGAGCGAAGCCCTTTACCTCGAGAAATTCCAAAAGCTCTACGACATCCTTGTCATGATTGCACTCGTGGTTGCGATCCCGGTGACGTTTCTCGCTGATCAGATAGTGGTAGTGCTTTTTGGGCAGGAATATCTTGAGGCGGGAACAATTCTTTCCATTCATATATGGACCGCGTTGTTCGTGTTTCTTGGAGTTGCAAGTGGGAAATGGTTTCTCGCAGAGAATCGCCAGTTGCTTGCATTCTATCGAGTGTTTTGGGGGATGGGGATCAACATCGCTCTGAATGTCTTATGGATCCCACAGCATGGCGGGGTTGGTGCAGCGGTGGCGACACTAGTTTCCCAAGCAGTGGCTGCTCTGTTCATTGATGTAGTCCAAAAGGAGACGCGGTTAATGTTCTGGATGAAGCTGAGAGCTTGCTTGCTAACGAGGGTATTCCGTGTACAGTATTCTACTTAGGGTGTATGGTTCTCTTTTTGCCCGCCCTCGGTTTCGAAAATTGAATATCCTGCTTTTCGACCTCGGATTGCGCGGGCTAGGCATTCTAAACCATCAAAATCGAAAAATTAGCGGAGAGTTAATGTTTCTCCGTCAGTGTCTTAAAGATAAGGACAACCCAGTTGTTCTTGATGTTGGAGCAAATGACGGTGGCTATTCAAGAGATATCGTTGCGATCAACCCTTCAGTAACGGTTTACGCTTTTGAGCCGCATCCACTGACGTTTGACCGGTTAGTCTCCAATATAGAGGCTCATAAGAACATCCGTCCTTTTAATTACGCAGTCGGGGATAGGCCAGGTCGTCAGATACTTTACGACCACCGTTCCGAATCCGGGACTGCGCATGCTTCAATTTTTCGAGAAGTCATAGAAGATATTCACAAGGCTCCGTCATCGGAGTATGAAGTCAATGTCATTACATTAGACGAGTTCATCGAGGAGCAGCGACTCGCACGAGTCGACCTGTTAAAAATTGACACGGAAGGATATGAGCTCAATGTTTTGAAGGGTGGTGTCAAGGCTATCCGAGCAGGGATCTTCAGAGCCATTCAGTTCGAGTTCAATGAAATGAACGTCGTATCGAGAGTATTTTTTAAAGATTTCATGGAGGTGCTTCCGCAATATCAGTTTTACCGTATGCTCTCAGGGGGGCTACAAAGAATTGACCGCTACAGTCCAGTTCGGTGTGAATTGTTTGCCTTTCAGAACATTGTTGCGATCTTGCGCGAGGGGGATGGCCGTTAGCGGTGCTTGCGCCGGCTGTTTGATTACGTGAGCGTGCATGCGTAAGTACAACCGGGTGAGGGATAAAATATAAATGCGGTCCAGATTTATGATTCGCCAAGCCCGACAATGCTTTCAATTGCCGTAATTATTGCAAATCATAACAATGCGCGTTTTTTGCGCCAGTGCCTGGATAGTGTCCTCTCTCAAACGCTGCAACCTTCGGAGGTTGTAGTGATAGATGACGCATCCACCGACCACTCTTGTGAAATTATTCAAGAATATGCACAAAGCAGGCGGATCATACCGATATTCAATGAGGGATCGCTTGGCGTTGCTGCCAGCCGTCACAAGGCAATCCAGCAAAGCATGAGCGAATACATCACTACACTAGACGCTGATGATTTTTACCGTGCTCCGCAGAAGCTTGCCGCGGAGGCAAGAGTGCTCGCTGCCAGTTCAGGGGAAAGGCGGATTGCGTTCTCGGATGTAATGTGTGTGGACGCGATCGGAGAACCACTATCTCTGATGTCATCGCGCAAGCGAATACGAGAAGGTGACCTCTCCTTCTATATCAGGCACCTGAGCGGTTTTATACCGAGGGATTACCTTGTTGCAAGGGCAGACTATCTTGCAGCAGGGGGATTCGATCCCTCTTTGCGGCTCTACGAGGACTGGGAGCTTAAAATCCGGCTGAGTCAGCGATGTACTTGGCACTACTCAGGGGTAGTCGGAACTGCATACAGGAATAATCCGGTCGGACTATCCAAGGCTCCCCCTAAGGAACATATCAAAACACTGCGAAAAATTTTCACCATGCATTGTTCTTCCCGACATCCGATGAGTCGGGTTTTGAACCTAATCCGGTTTTTCATATACCAGAGCATCTATCTGCGAAGATTGGCGATTTAGCGTATGAGATATTTACAGGAACAAGAAGCGTGGGACCGATTCGTCCGGAACAGTCTTGGGGAAAACGCCGTTCTTGTAAGTGTCAGTAAATTCAGCTCGGATTGCCGAGTATATAGAGCAAACGACTCGATAGTGAAGGTCCGTCGGTTTACCCCTTCTTCGATAAGAGGAAGAAACAACTCGTTCGAAGATGAATATCTGATCATGCAGCAACTGTCGTCAGTACCAGGCGTTCCGGCAGTTCGAAGTTACAAGCGCGTGGGAGAGTGGGAGCAGCTGGAAATGGAGTTGATGCCAGAATTAGATGGCTATGATCCAACATTCGGAAATCCCCGTGAAACGTTCAAAGATTTCTGGGACATCGTTCATGTGGTGATACAAATTAACCGACTCGGATGCTCACACGGTGATCTCCATTGGCGCAATGTGGGGAGAAATAGAGAGGGAGGGATAAGCGTCTTCGACTTTGATCAGGCTTGCTTGGCTTCTCCATGGCGTTGTGTTGTGCGGGACATCTTGGGGCTTGGTACCTGCGAGAGAAGATGTGAGTTTTCTCTTTTCAATCGGTTGCGGTATGTGAGAGGTATCGGATTCTTGCTTCGCGCTCTGGCAAGACTAGCCAGGGAGCTCATCATGTTTCTGTCAAGAACCGGCCCATCATATACCCAAGGTGTTCACCTTGCAAAGTCCCCTTTTATGCAGCGCGCAATGCTTCAGGCGGATCCTGCCTTGGAGACACTGGCCGAAGCTTGGAGTATTGCGTCACTCTCCAAGGCGTCTGCACCAGATGCGACCATTGCCTACTACTCTATCGATATTGGTGGAATCAATTTCCCTGGTGAGCGACCCTGGATTCTGAGATGGGAACGTATTCGAAAGAACGTAGATTTCAAGGGCAAGCGACTGTTGGAGCTTGGCTGTAACATGGGACTGCTATCAATACATGCCAAATTATCGGGCGCGGCATTCTGTCTAGGCATAGACATAGACAAAGATGTCCTTCTGGCAGCAAACCTTGCATCGCGTGCGTTCGGGACGGATGTGGAACATCGACCAGTAGATCTGGGAGATTCGTTTCGTTGGGAGGAAGAACTGAACGGGTTTGACATTGTTTCCGCTCTTTCCGTATTGCACTGGATTGAGGATAAGGAACGCGTCTGGTCCTTTATCTCGAGGCATAAAGAGGTGATCTATGAGGGGCACGAATCCGAGCAAGAGGCCGAAGGCAACTTGCGAAGGGCCGGATTCACGCACATCGTTCCGCTAGGAACCACTGAGCGTAACCGACAAATGTTTTATGCTTCACATAAGCGGGTTGGAGTCCAACTATGCTGATGATCACTCGCGGTTGGCGCATTCAAATCTATCGTGAACGTCAGACTGTGGGCAGGATTTGGGAACTTCTAATTGGGAAGATAGAAAGATGCAAGGCTCATCACGATAGAGCTACCTCCTCGGACATAACGGATGTGGAGTCGCATCGAAACATCGCACCAGAATTGCAGCTGGCTACCACTGGTGCTTCTGCCACCTTTGTAGCTTCTATGTCAGGTCAGGTCAATTGAACGACATGTGTGCACGCGTTGCTTCTCCTTTGATATCGATCATCATTGCGACTTACAACAGTAAGGCCACGTTACAGCAGTGCATTGATAGCGTCGCGCAGCAAACCTATCCGCGTAAAGAGCTAATTATCATTGATGGAGGTTCAAAAGACGGTACGGTCGAGTTGTTGGGAGCCAATAACCAGGTGATCAGCTATTGGATTTCTCAACCTGACCGAGGAATCTATAGCGCGTGGAATAAAGCTTTGCGTATGGTACATGGGGATTGGATTTGCTTCCTCGGAGCGGATGACTTTTTCTGGGATGACCACGTGCTAACGAGGATGAGTGAGCGATTGAAAGCTCTGTCACCCAGCATTCGGGTCGTATACGGGCAGAACATGTTGGTTAACGATCGAGGGGAAAACCTCTATTCAATGGGAGCATCGTGGCAAACAGTGAAAGGGAAATTCCAGACAAGCATGTGTCTTCCCCACCCCGGTATGATGCATCATCGGAGTTTGTTTGAGCAGCACGGCACGTTCGATGAATCGTTTCGCATCGCAGGGGATTATGAAATGTTGCTGCGGGAACTGAAACAGGCCGATGCGCTGTTTATTCCAAATCTTATCATTGCTGGTGTTCGACAAGGTGGCATCAGCAGCAATCCACATGCTGCCCTAGATGTCCTGACTGAGTCCAGGCGGGCTCAACGAATGCATGGGCAGAAATATCCTTCCCTGCTTTGGCTGCAATCTCTCATCAAGGTATATGCAAGGTTTGTGGTATGGCGTGTGTTCGGCGAACGGGTCGCTCGCAGGGCGCTTGACCTAGGCAGGCAAATACTGGGTCAACCGAAACACTGGACCAAAACCTAAAAGCATCCGGAAAGGCGCTGTGGGGGTATGGAACAGCCTCTTGTCACCGTGGTGATGTCGGCCTGCAACGTGTCTGCAACAGTCGGACTGGCGTTGCGGTCGGTTCTTGCCCAAACGTATCAGAACTGGGAGCTGCTCGTGGCTGATGATGGTTCGACTGACCGAACCCGAGAGATCCTCTCACATATTCAAGATTCCCGTATTCGGCTCATTCAAGAACCATTGGGGAATATGGGTTTGCCATTCCGGTTGAATCAATGTATGCGTCTCGCAAGGGGGCATTATGTCGCCAGAATGGATGCGGACGATGTGGCATATCCTCAGCGTCTCGAACGGCAAGTCCGGTTTCTTCAGGAGCACCCTGACATTGATCTGTTGGGAACCGGTGCTGTGATATTTAAGGGAGCGGGGGAGGTAGTTGGCTGTTACCCAACGGCATGTACGCACGAAGCCATTTGCCAGCGACCATGGTGGGGATTTCCACTTGCCCACCCGACATGGATGGGTACGCGAACGTGGTTTCTGTCCCATCCCTACTCAGAAGTAGATACACGTTGCGAAGATCAAGTGGTCCTGCTTCAGAGCTTTTCACACAGCCGCTTTGCGGCGCTAGAGGAGGTGCTGTTGGGCTATCGTATGAACGAAATTTCAGCCAGAAAATTGGGGCGAGGCCGACTCAATTATTGTCGTCGGCTTCTTGCGAGAGTCAATGACCTTCCCTCGTTGAGTTGGGCGCTGATGGGTCTCGGTGTGCATGGTGCCGCTCTCGCAAGAGATGTGGTCCTCCAGTTGGGTCGCAGAGTTGGGAGCGGATCTCGCAGGTCCTGGAGCTTTGCCGGTGAGGCAGAGAGAGAACAGTGGCAATCCATATGGAACCGGCTCGCAGTGGAACGGTCTGTTCTCACTCAGGCATGACCTGGTGAGGTTGCTTGGTACAGGTAGGTATGTGCGGCATATCTGTATCTCCAGGGCCATGGAGCCTGCTCGTCTACGTGTTCTTTCCGGAATGACCTGAGTGATTCGCTATAAAGGCCGGACATTATGAAATCTTCTCCGCGCATACTTTTCCTCGTCACCGAGGACTGGTATTTCTGGTTGCATTGGCTCGATTTGGCACGTGCGACGCGGGATGCGGGCTTTGAGGTGCTGCTCGCGACGCGTATTCAGGAACATGGACAGCAAATCAGCCAGCAAGGCTTTAAACTGTTTCCCATCAGTCTCCTCCGTCGGAGCCTGAATCCGATTCGGGAGCTCCTTGCCGTATGGGAATTGGTCCGGCTTTACCGCTCCGAAAAACCAGACATCGTCTATCACATCGCAGTTAAGCCGATCTTTTACGGTTCAATTGCTGCGCGTCTAACGGGTATTCGACACGTGATTAATGTGTTCGCAGGGTTGGGCTACGCCTACACAAGCAATAGCATCAATGCAAGATTGCTGCGGCTGTTTTTAAGAGTCGGGCTGAGAGCGGCGTTCGCACGAGAGGGATCTGTTGCTGTTTTTCAAAACGAAGAGGATCGCGCTCAGTTAACGCATGACCGTATCGTGGAGGAAATCCGAGCGAGGGTGATTCCCGGGACGGGAGTTGATATCGACAAATTCCAACCTACTCATGATAAGGCTCAAGAGTCGATCGTTCTCTTAGCCTGCCGAATGTTGTGGGATAAGGGGGTAGGCGAATTCGTCGAAGCGGCTAGACTGGTGCGTCAGCTGAACCTAAGCGCGCGTTTCGTGTTGGTCGGACGCTGCGACGATGATAACCCGGCGAGTATTGGGTTAATGCAGTTGCAGCGATGGCAGGAGGAAGGCGTCGTCGAGTGGTGGGGACATCGAGATGATATGCCGATGGTGTTCAGTAGGGCTGCCGTCGTCGTCTTGCCGTCCTATCGTGAAGGGCTTCCAGTGAGTCTGTTGGAGGCAGCTGCCTGCGGCAAGCCCATAGTTGCCAGTGATGTTCCTGGTTGTCGTGAAGTTGTCCGCCATCGTGTCAATGGGCTTCTTGTCCAGCCCAGGAATGCAAGCGCTTTAGCCGATGCGGTCACGATGTTGCTGGAAAATGAAGGATTGAGGGTTGAGTTGGGTCGCAGTGGGCGGGAAATTGTGGTCAAAGAGTTTTCCGCAGCAGCCGTGATCTCGCAAACGCTGGGGCTGTATCGTGAGCTGCTCTACGGAACCACCCAAGCTCGTTAACGGAGCGAGAAGAGCATTGTCCCGGACTCCATCGATGATAGGTTGATCTCTTGAACATGCGTGTGCTGGTGACAGGGGCGGCAGGTTTCTTGGGATCGGCTCTTATCGGACAGCTATGCAGGTCCGGATTCCATGTGCGAGCGATGGTGCACAGTGCGAACCGATCTCCATTATTTTTGCCCGAAGTTGACATGGTAATCGGCGATATTCGTGATGAGCAGAAGGTCAAGGGTGCGATGGTTGGCTGTGAAGCCATAGTCCACCTCGCCGCTAAGGTTCATGCGGCCGATGATTCTGGTTCAGATCAGGACTATCAAACCATCAATGTCGAAGGCACAAGGCACATCTTGGATGCTGCCGTCGGATCGGGCGTAAGTCGAATTGTGTTCGCGAGTACAGTGAAGGTTTTTGGCGAAGAGACGAGTGGATGCGTCGATGAAACACAGACCCCAGATCCACAGACTGCGTACGGTCGATCCAAGTGGCAGGCAGAACAACTGGTCTCGGAATATGCAGGACGACATGGCCTCACCGCCGTCTCGCTCCGTCTTCCCATGGTGTATGGGCAGACACAAAATGGCAACCTGTATCGCATGATTGAGGCGATCGATCACGGGCGGTTTCCTGCCTTGCCTCGTGTGCCGTGGTTCAGAAGCCTCTTGCATGTCGAGAATTTCGGACAGGCGGTGGTGTTGTGTCTTCAGGCGACCTGTTTTAAACGACCGGCGTACATTGTTACCGACGCAGAACCCTCTTCTGTGACCGACCTCTATGACTGGTTGCGAGTTGGGCTAGGAAATCCACCTCCGCAATGGCGAGTGCCGCTCTGGGTCCTCAAAGCGGGCGCCCGATGTGGTGACTGGCTGCAAATCATCGGGGGCGGGCCTGCTCTCTTGACGACCGAACATCTGACAAAGCTCGTCGGTTGCGCCTGGTTTAGTTCCGCTGCCATCACTCGGGAATTGGGCTACCAGGCGGTACATTCTTTTCGGGAAACAGTTCCTGAGCTCATTGCGTTCTACCGACGAGTTAGTGGCGCCGGGACGGCAAGAGAGTTGGTAACAGGACACACTCCGACTCGATAGCACCATACGATGAACATCCTGATGGTCATATTGCCGGCGGTTGTGGCCTTTGTGTCGGCTTGGTGGATGACAAGGAGTTTGTGTTCGCCCAAGTCGTTTCTGTCAATACTCGCTCACCCCAACGAACGAACATTGCATGCCAGTCCGACTCCCCAGACCGGAGGGTTAGCCGTCATCGGCAGTGTGGTGATCAGTCTCATTCTGGTTGCCAGTATTTTGGCGATTACACAACCATCGAAAGCTGTGTTGCCGAAAGGTTTGGCGTCAGGGAGTTTCTGGATCGTGGCGTCCATGCTCCTCATCTTTGTCGTGTCCTTCATCGATGACTGTGTCGGTCTCCCCGTCGCCCTCCGATTGGGTGTCCAGGGCGTCTCCGCTTGTATCATTATTTGGGGCGTCGGCTTGACCTTGTCTTCTATCCCAATACCCGGCGGACCGAACATCCTGCTCGGGATAGCCGCAATTCCGGTGAGCGTCCTCGTCCTCCTGTGGATGGCGAACCTCTACAACTTTATGGACGGTATGGATGGATTTGCCGGAGGGATGACGTTCTTTGGATTTGGATTTCTGGCGTATTTCGGCTGGCAGGCGCATTTTCCTGTCATGTACATCATCGCCGTATTTGTCGCGATGGGCGCTCTGGGATTTCTCGTGCATAATTTCCCGCCGGCTCGTATCTTCATGGGCGATGCTGGGAGCATCACGGTCGGATTCTTGGCGGGGACATTGATGCTCCTTGGAGTTCGCGACGGAATATTCGAGATATGGGTCCCGATCATGATCTTTTCCCCATTCATTGTGGATGCGACAGTGACCTTGACCCGACGGGCGCTCCGTCGCAAAAAAATCTGGGAAGCTCACCGAGAGCATTATTATCAGCGGTTGGTCTTGAACGGATGGAGCCATCGTCGGACCGTGCTTGCAGAGTATGGAATCATGATTCTGTGCGGAGGACTGGCCGTTCTGTATCATCACTCGACGGACAACGTACGACTCATTATTCTTGGTGCATGGGTGTGCCTGTTTTTCCTTCTCGGGAGGGTGGTGGGCAAGTTGGAACGGAATGGAAAGGTCTCTCGCTCTCTTCGAGATCCTATTACATCAGGCAGGAAGGCTGAAGTGCCGGTGGTGCCAGTTCAAGACCCTCCACGCGTCGTCGTCAAGACATAGTTTGAAATCCAATCTTGCCGTGGGCCAATCGACGAATAGCAAAGATGTCTTGCAGTTCGCCGTCCGGTTGCGAAATGAAGGCCGCCTTTTTCGTCGAGGCAACCCTGAATGGAGGATTTGTTCAAGGGGAGCGTCGATCGATTCTGTCAGATCGCCGTCCGGCTCAGTGCGGCTAAGCGGGTGCTTGATGTGGGTGCCGGACAAGGTCTGCTGCTCTCATTTCTGTCAGAACTTGGTCACGAATGTCATGCCCTCGATGTCAAAGATCAGGCTGCTGCTTATCCGGACATGTATGGGAAGGGGATTGTCTTTCAGGTGTGCAACGTGGAAGCCGATGCGATTCCCTATCCTAACGAGTCATTCGACGCCGTGGTTTGTTGCCAGGTGCTCGAACACTTTTCACATTCACCTCTTCCGTCGGTTCGAGAGATGAGGCGAGTATTGCGGCCCGGCGGAGTGTTGGAGATCGATGTGCCGAATGTTGCCAGTTTCCGTAACCGGGTTCGTCTGTTACGGGGAAAGCACATCACCTATGACTATGCGGAGCATTATCTTCATGCGACTCCGATCTCGTACAAAGGTATGTCGTATTATCCCCTTCGTCACAATCGCGAGTTCACCAAAGGCGACCTGGAATTGCTACTGCAGTCTTCGGGGTTCCAAAAGTACGAAGTTTCCTTCCTGAAGTCCCGGCGCTACCGCGAGGGGATTGAAAGGATGAGGTCTATAGGTACGGCAATCAAAGACCTGATTCCTTCGTTTCGTAAATCCCTGATCGCCTTTGCCTATAAGTGATGAGCTTGCGGCTCGATAGACTGCAGTTTGAGGCGAGACGAGTGGCAGGTTGGACAACGACCGCCCTTGGATTCACGATTCCGATGTGGGTGGTGGCGGACGGTATTCTTGTTGTCCTGCTTGTCGTGTGTTGGTTGGCCGGTGGAGAATGGCGAGAGCGGATTCGTCGAGTCACGACGAATCCGGTGGCGCTGAGCGCCCTCTTGCTCTTTGGGTGGGTGCTGCTGGGAACGCTGTGGGGGATGGGTGCTCCGGAAGAACGTTTACATGCGTTAAAGAAGTATGCCGATCTCTTGCTCATCCCTCTGTTGATTTCTATGGCGATTGACGTCCAAACCCGCAATCGCGCGCTCCTCGCCTTGGCGGCTTCGTTAGGAGTGACCTTGGCGTTGTCGCTCGTGATGGGCTTGGGCGTTCTCCAGCCTGGTGGGGTTATCGGTTGTGATTTGTCTAACCCATGTGTGTTCAAAAAGCATACGACCCATAACGTATTGATGGCATTCGGTGTGTTGCTATTTGGTGTGTTAGCCTGGAAGTCGCAAAGCCGATGGATGGGATGGGGGTGGGGACTTGCCGCGGCCTTGGCCGCAGGTAATGTTTTATTGATGGTGCAAGGTCGAACTGGATATGTAGTGCTAGCTGGCCTTGCTGTCCTGGCTTTTCAGATGTACGCCGGGTGGCGAGGGATACTCGCAGCGATTGTGGCACTCTCCGTAGCATTTTCGATCGCGTATAACATTTCATTTACATTCCATGAACGGGTGAATCTTGCCGCTTCTAGTGTCACGCAGTGGAGTCCCAAGGTGGCTGTCGTGGAGGATCCGATAGGCTGGCGATTGGAATATTTCTATCACACAGCCGAGATCATTCAGGACCACCCATTGATAGGTGTTGGTACGGGAGGGTTTGTTCAAGCGTATCGGGCGCGTACAGAACAAGCGGGTCTCGATGTTCCTCCCCATCCCCACAATCAATACCTCTATATCATGGTGCAAGTTGGAGTAGTTGGACTCGGTTTATTGCTCTGGTTGTTTGTGCAACAGTGGCGATGGGCGTCTCTTGCCGGCGACGAGACGACGCATAGATTGCTTGCCAGAGGGGTGATGGTCACCATAGCGGTTGGGTGTTTCTTTAACCCATTTCTCGTCGACCATACGGAGAAACTATTTTATTGCTTGTTTTCCGGCCTCCTGTATTCAGGCACTGATTCACAACTTGATACAAGGACATGACTCTTTCCGCCTATATCATCGCCTACAACGAGGCTAAGAAAATTGCCGATGCCATTAATAGCGTGTTATGGGTGGACGAAATCATCGTGGCCGATTCAGCGAGCACTGACGAAACGGCTCAGATTGCCACGGACTTGGGAGCTCGCGTCGTCCAGGTCCCGTTCCAGGGGTTTGGCCATCTGCGGAATCAAGCCATTAAGGCCTGTACGCGTGAATGGATTTTCAGTCTCGATACGGATGAACAGTGCACGCCGGAAGTCCGAGATGAAATTCTCAGGATTCTTGCCGAAACTCCTGCCCACGACGCCTATTTTGTGCCGAGGCGGAATTACTTTATGGGGCGTTGGATCAAGCATTCCGGCTGGTATCCCAACTTCCGTCAGCCGCAACTGTTTCGAAAAGGGAGCATGAGATATGTGGAGTCTCCCGTCCACGAAGGATACGAACTTTTGACTGCCAAACCGGCCGGTCGTCTGGAGCATGCCATTTGGCAAATCCCATTCAGAGACTTTGAAGAAGTCGTCAAGAAGGCGAATCGCTATTCGTCGCTTGGAGTGTTAAAGCTCGCGGATCAACGAGTGTCCATGCGCACTGCCCTGTTTCGCGGTTTTTGGGCGTTTCTGAAGCATTATGTGGCGAAGCGGGGATTTCTAGACGGCTGGCCTGGGTTTGTCATCGCCTTTGGGAATTTCGAAGGCACGTTCTATCGGTATGCCAAGCGGTTCGAGCAGCAGGAAATGTGGCCGCTGCCCAAACAGGCTCCCATCCGAAGGCCTGACAACGCACCTTCGAAATGAGAGCAGCGGTAATCGTCACGACCTACAATCGCCCCGATGCCCTGGCGGTTGTGCTGGAAGGCTATTGTGGCCAAACCGATCAAGATTTCGGGCTGGTGGTTGCGGATGATGGCTCAGGGGAGGAGACGAGAGACGTTGTGCGGCAGTTTGCTAGACGCGCCCCGTTTTCCGTCGAGCATATCTGGCATGAAGACCGAGGATTTCGAGCCGCGGCAATCCGTAATCGTGCCGTCGCGTCGACGAGTGCCGACTACGTAATTTTCACCGACGGCGACTGTGTCCCATCTCGCCACTTCGTACAGGTCCACAAGCAATTGGCCGAACCTGGGTATTTCCTCGGATCAAATCGTGTATTGTTATCAGCCGAGTTGACGGCTCGTGTCGTGCGTGAGCGAATTCCAATTCATGCGTGGAGTGGGATTGAGTGGGCACGATGCTGGTCTCGCCGAGAGGTGAATCGCGTGCTTCCACTGATGAGGCTGCCTGATGGTCCGTTTCGAAAATGGTCGCCGAATCGTTGGAGCGGGATCAAAACCTGCAACCTTTCCGCATGGAGAACCGACTTGGTTCACGTGAATGGGCTGGACGAATCCTACGAAGGATGGGGGCTGGAAGATTCGGACTTGGTTATTCGGTTTCTCCATGCCGGCGTGAAGCATAAGAATGCACGCTTCGCTGCGACGGTATTTCATTTATGGCATCCCGAGCAGGATCGCATGAGGTTGCCCGACAATCAGAAACGCCTGGATGATCTCCTCCGTTCCTCGGCAGTTCGAGCCGCCGTTGGACTCGAGCAACACCATGGAGCGTTTCTTGATCATCAATCCGCGACGCCGCGACGGACGACAACATGAAGCGGGATCTCCACAGTGTGTTAGTCGTATGTACGCGTCGAATTGGAGATGTATTTTTAGCCACTCCGGTCATTCGTTCGCTCAAAGCCGCTTTGCCGCACGTGATGATCGACATACTCGTATTCGAAGGGACTCAGGATATTCTCTCTGGCAATGCGGATATCAATCGAGTCTGGACAATTGCCGAACGTCCGGCGATTCGTCCTCATCTCGCCTTGCTGCGTTTGCTATGGCGACGCTACGATGTCGCTGTGTCGGTCCTCGCGGGGGATCGTCCGACGTTTCATGCCTGGGTCGCAGGACGGTATTGTGTAGGGACGTTGTTGCCTGACAAAAAGTCCTGGTGGAAGCGGAGGTTGTTGAATCACTGGGTCCCGTTTGACAATCTTTTTACCCATACGGTGGCCATGAATCTCCAGCTGCTTGCACCGTTGGGCATTACACCACTTGGTACTCCCGTGGTGAGCTGGACAGACAAGGAGGAGCGATCTGTTCAGACCCTGTTTCCTGCTATACGAAGTGCCCATCCCTACGCTGTGCTGCATGTATCGCCAAAGTTTGCCTACAAAACCTGGACTGTCGATGGATGGGTGGCGCTTGGACAGTGGTTGATCGAGCGTGGGCTGATTGTTGCTGTGACCGGAGTCGAATTGGCTGAGCAATCGTATTGTGATCAGATTATCCATGGGCTACCCAAGGCCATCAATTTGATCGGCCGGGTAACCTTGCCGGCTCTTGGCTGTCTATTAAGTCGCGCTGCGCTGTATGTTGGAACGGATACAGCGGTGAGTCATATGGCCGCTGCCGTCGGCGTGCCCTCCGTCGTTCTCTTTGGCCCCTCCAACCCGGTGAAGTGGGGGCCTTGGCCGAAGGAATTTCCTTCAACTGCACAGAGCCCGTGGCACAAGCAAGGGTCGCAGCGGCAGGGGAATGTGGTTTTGCTTCAAGGCGAAGGAGATTGCGTACCTTGCCTTGCAGAAGGATGTGATCGTCATGTGAACAGTCTCAGTGACTGCCTCCAGCGAATGTCTGTGCATCGGGTCATCGAGGCTGCTGAAGCCATGCTCCGGGAGCGGGAGATCAACGCCGCAGTACCAACCAGCGTATGAAACAGTCAGCCGCGAAACTCTTCCATTCCCTCACGAGACGATTTGGAGATCGGGTACTCAGGTACCGGTCGATTCTCGTTATTGGTGTGCAACTGCTGTTGATTTTCGCAGCGAACCTGACTGCCTTTGCGCTGCGATTCGATGCGGATGTTCCTCCCGAGTATCGGAGGATCATGTGGGATTTTATGCCTGCCGTGCTGCTGATGTACGGTACCGGTTTGTGGTTGTTTGGGATTCAGCGAGGGCTCTGGAGATATGTCGATCTTCGCGATCTCTGGAGAATTCTACTAGCCGCACTGAGCAGCTCCGCGGTGTTTTATGGGGTGATCCATCAACTTGGCGGCGTGACGCAGTATCCTCGATCCGTGATCATCCTGACGGGGCTGTTAACGGCGCTGTATTTGGCAGGGATCCGATTGGCTGTGCGGGGGTTCCGGGAGTGGATTCAGATATTTGATCCGGGGGCGCGCCGGGTTTTGATCGTCGGCGCAGGACATGCGGGTGAGCTGTTAGTCAGGGACATGTTGTACGATGCGAATTATCGCTGCTGCCCGGTGGGGTTCGTCGATGATGATCCGATCAAGCGCAAGATGAACATTCATGGGATTCCTGTTGTGGGAGTCATTTCGGATATCAAGAAGGCCGCCGAACGGCTGAAGGTCGACGAGATCATCGTGGCCATTCCTTCCGGTTCCACAACCGTGAAGCAAAAGATTCTTGCTGCGTCAGAAGGTTGTTCAGCGCCGATCAAGACGTTACCCGATGTCAAACAATTACTCGGTGATCCTGTCTCTCTCCAACAAGTGCGGCCTATGAGCGTCGACGATTTGCTCCAACGTGAGCCGATCCGGACGGATCCCCAAGAGCTGTCTCCCCACATCAGTGGGAAAACGCTCCTTGTGACGGGAGCAGGAGGGTCGATCGGATCAGAACTCTGCCGGCAGATCGCACAGTACAATCCCCGGTCGCTCATCTTGTTCGAACGGTATGAAAATGCGCTTCATTCGCTCATGTTGGAGTTGAAGGCAGGGTTCCCATCCGTGAAGATTCTCCCCGTCATCGGAGATGTCACAGTTTCCGACCGTGTGTCGGAGGTGTTCCAACAGTGCAGACCCGACATCGTGTTTCACGCCGCGGCGCATAAACATGTTCCCCTGATGGAACTGAATCCGAAGGAGGCGATTCGCAACAATGTTCTCGGGACTCGCGTGGTCGCTGAAGCCGCGTTGAAGGCAGGTGTGGATCGATTTGTCTTGATTTCCACTGATAAGGCTGTGAATCCATCGAGTATTATGGGAGCGACCAAGCGGATTGCCGAGCATGTGATGCAGGAGTTTAATCGAACAGGCTTGACCAAGTTTACGGTCGTGCGGTTCGGCAATGTGTTGGGAAGCAACGGGAGTGTGGTGCCGCTGTTTTCCGAGCAAATCCGTAAGGGCGGTCCGGTGACCGTGACTCATCCGGAGATCAAACGGTTTTTCATGACCATTCCTGAGGCCGTACAATTGGTTTTGCAAGCGAGTGTCATCGGGAAGGGCGGGGAAGTATTTGTTCTTGATATGGGCGAACAAATCAAAGTCGTCGATCTGGCGAGAAATATGATCGTACTGGCCGGCCTGGTCCCGGACAAGGATATCCAGATAGTGTTTACCGGTCTGCGGCCGGGAGAGAAGTTGTACGAAGAACTATTTGAGGACAACGTGCAAGTTGAGCCGACGACCCATCCGAAAATTCATCGAGCCGGAGGCCCATCCATCTCGACAGGCGAGCTGGATGACTGGTTAGAGTCGTTGCAGGGCAATCTTCCGAAATGTGATGAAGGTACGCTGCTCCATGATCTCAAACGGCTTGTGCCGAGCTTTGAATCGGTTTCAACTCAACAGGTGTCCCGATAGGCGCTGATACCATCGATCGACGTCATTCACGCCTCGTCCGATTGCGGCGCATAAGGCTCACAAGAGGTAGAGGTAGATGAGTATTCTGGTCACCGGCGGAGCCGGATTTATCGGTGCTAACTTCGTTCTCGATTGGTTCGCGCAACGCGATGAGCCCGTCATCAATCTCGACAAGCTCACCTACGCGGGGAATCTGGAGAATCTTGTCAGTTTGCAGGGTGATGGGAGGCATATCTTCGTGCAGGGCGATATCGGTGATACCGCACTCGTCGGCGGACTGTTGACCAAGCACCGTCCTCGTGCCGTGCTCAATTTTGCCGCTGAGAGTCACGTCGACCGCTCCATCCACGGCCCAAGCGAATTCATCCAGACCAACATTGTCGGCACGTTTCATTTGCTGGAATCCGTGCGTGCCTATTGGGAAGCGCTGGAAGGCGAAGCTAAAGAGGGCTTCCGTTATCTACATGTGTCCACCGATGAAGTGTATGGCTCATTAACGAAGGACGCTCCGGCCTTCAGTGAAACGAGTCGCTACGAGCCCAATAGCCCCTATTCGGCCAGCAAGGCGGCGAGCGACCATCTTGTACGTGCCTACCACCATACGTATGGGTTGCCGGTCCTCACGACCAATTGTTCCAACAACTACGGTCCGTACCACTTCCCTGAAAAACTTATTCCACTCTGCATTCTCAATGCGGTGGCAGGCAAGACGCTTCCAATCTACGGTGATGGCCGGCAAATACGGGACTGGCTCTACGTGAAGGATCACTGCCGTGCTATTTGCCTGGTGCTTGAAGGGGGGCGTGTAGGCGAAACCTATAACATCGGTGGTTGGAACGAAAAAGCCAATCTTGACGTCGTGGAAACCCTCTGTACCATCTTGGATGAAGTAAAGCCTCGGGTTGATGGCCGGTCTTACAAATCACAGATCGCATTCGTCAAGGATCGGCCTGGTCACGATCGCCGCTATGCCATCGATGCGAGCAAGCTCGAACGCGAGCTTGGCTGGAAGCCTCATGAGACCTTTGAAACCGGCATCAAGAAGACGGTCGTCTGGTATCTTGAGAACCAGAGCTGGGTTACCAACGTCACCAGTGGTATCTACCGTAATTGGATTGGCAAGCAGTACGGCACCTGAGTGCGATGAGGATCCTATTAACCGGTAAGCATGGTCAGGTCGGGTTTGAACTACAACGTGCACTGGCTCCCTTGGGGGAGGTCTATGCCGTGGATTACGGTGAGTGTGATTTAGGTGATGCCTCTGCGATCCGCGTTCTGGTACGGTCATTCAAGCCAGACCTCATTGTTAATCCTGCAGCTTATACCGCAGTGGATAAAGCAGAATCAGAGCCTGATCTGGCTCACGCCGTCAATGCCGTCGCACCAGGAGTTTTTGGTGAAGAGGCGGTGAAACTGGGCGCCTGGGTCGTGCATTATTCCACCGACTATGTGTTCGATGGCACCAAGCCAGGGGCCTATACAGAAGATGATCTCACGAACCCTCAAAGTGTCTATGGGCGCACCAAAAGGGGTGGCGAGATCGCGCTACAAGAAAGCGGGGCACGGCACTTGATCTTGCGCACGAGCTGGGTGGTTGGGGCGCACGGAAGAAATTTTGCTAAGACCATACTGCGATTGGCTCATGAGCGCGAACAGTTGAACATTGTGGCTGATCAACATGGTGTTCCAACTTCTGCGGCCTTGCTGGCGGATGTGACGGCTCAGTTGGTTCGGCAGAGACAGCGTGAGGCTGGCGACCATTTCCCATTTGGATCGTATCATGTAGTGGCAGGTGGTGAGACCACCTGGTGTGACTATGCGCGGTTTGTCGTGTCTGAAGCCCTCGCTGCTGGCAAACCGCTCAAGCTCTCGCCGGATGCCATCCGACCGATTTCCTCGTCGGAATATCCCACAGCCGCCAAGCGCCCGGCCAATTCACGATTGGATACCGGCAAGCTGCGCGGAACATTTGGCCTGGAATTGCCAAACTGGCAAAGTGGGGTTCAGCACATCCTGCAACAAATTCTGGTGGCATCATGAGCACACGCAAAGGCATCATCCTCGCTGGCGGCTCCGGGAGCCGACTGTTCCCAGCCACGCTACCCGTCAGCAAGCAGCTGCTACCGGTGTTCGACAAACCGATGATCTATTACCCGCTCAGCACCCTGATGCTAGCAGGGATTCAGGATATTCTCATCATTTCCACGCCACAGGACACTCCCCGATTCGAGCAACTGCTGGGGAGCGGTAACCAGTGGGGCGTGAACCTGCACTATGCGGTGCAGCCCTCGCCTGATGGTCTCGCCCAAGCGTTCATCATCGGAGAATCCTTCATCGGAAATGATCTTTCTGCACTGGTATTGGGCGACAATATATTTTACGGCCATGATTTTCACTGTTTACTGGGTAATGCCATGGCTCGCACCGAAGGCGCGAGCGTGTTTGCTTACCATGTACAGGACCCTGAACGTTACGGTGTCGTCGATTTCGATTCTGGTGGTAAGGTAAGATCGTTGGAAGAAAAGCCAAAACAACCGAAATCAAACTATGCCGTGACCGGTCTGTATTTCTACGATCAACAGGTGGTTGACCTGGCCAAAAGCCTGAAGCCTTCCCTGCGCGGTGAACTGGAGATTACGGACCTGAACAGCATCTATCTGGAACAAGGCCAGTTGAACGTCGAAGTGATGGGCCGAGGTTATGCCTGGCTGGATACTGGTACCCATGAGTCGCTGCTCGACGCGAGTCAGTTCATCGCCACGCTAGAACACCGGCAAGGTTTGAAGGTGGCATGTCCGGAAGAAATTGCCTTCAGACAACGGTGGATTGATGCTGCCCAACTGGAAAATCTCGCACAGCCATTATCGAGGAATGGTTACGGGCAATATCTGTTGCGTGTGCTTGAGGAGCCAGTCCTCCGATGAAGGCGACGTCGGGCGAGATTGCGGGTGTTGTTCTCCTCAAACCAAGATATTCGGGAACAAATAAGGGCTTTTCTTCAAAAGTTCAATTTGCCCTGTTAGACGAATTTTCACCTGTAGATTATCGCTAGCCAGACCACCTTCAATTTCAAGCACGTGCGAGGGGTATGAGTGTGGAGTATTTGTTGAGCTGGACAGGTTTGAGTGGGTACATCTTAGTTTCGACTACTGTTGTCTGTCTTGAGTATCCTGGTTCTTCAAAGTCAGAAGAAGGTTTGTGAATGTCCTATACGCCGCCTCATCAGGCATCACCCAAAGTCGTCTGGCATCATGCGTCTGTGACTCGTACGCGTCGTGAATCGCAAAATGGTCACCGTGGTGCAATCATCTGGTTTACTGGGTTGTCAGGATCGGGCAAATCGACGCTGGCACATGCGGTGGAAGAGATTCTCCATCAACGCGGCTGCCGAACTTTTGTCTTGGATGGAGACAATGTGCGCCATGGTCTTTGTGGCGACTTGGGGTTCTCAGCCCAAGACCGTCATGAAAATATCCGACGCATCGGCGAAGTGGCGAGATTGTTCATGGAGGCGGGGCTGATTGTTCTCACGGCGTTCATTTCACCCTACTGTGCCGACCGTGCACAGGTGCGCCACATGGTTGCGACGGGCGACTTCATCGAGATTTATTGCAACGCATCTATCGAAATTTGTGAAATGCGTGATGTAAAAGGTGTTTACAGAAAAGCCCGGGCTGGGCAAATACGGCAATTCACGGGCATCTCCTCCCCGTATGAGGCACCGGAAAACCCAGAACTGACCGTGAAGACAGGAACCGTATCGCTGGAGGCCTGTGCGCAGCAAGTCATCGGAGAAATAACGAACCGTGGTGTCTGTACATTATGACTTGATCCTTGGAATATGCTACAGCCGCCAAGCGCCCTGCTAATTCACGATTGGATACCGGCAAGCTGCGCGGAACATTTGGCCTGGAATTGCCAAACTGGCAAAGTGGGGTTCAGCACATCCTGCAACAAATTCTGGTGGCATCATGAGCACACGCAAAGGCATCATCCTCGCTGGCGGCTCCGGGAGCCGACTGTTCCCAGCCACGCTACCCGTCAGCAAGCAGCTG
>JAOUMR010000184.1 GCA_029881435.1 Nitrospira sp. | reverse complement strand
AATCTGGACCGCCGCTCTTTAACTTCACGCCTAATCAATGTCAGATCACCTTGAAGTTTGATAAAGATGAGAAAATGTCCGATTACTCCTATTCGGGTTGTTAGGGAAAGAAGATAACAAAATACGAGGTCTGTCCTTTCCCGCGCTCTAACCCCTCTTCGACTCCGTAATAATATTCTATACGGGGTGTTGGCTCCGAAACGTCACTGCACACTCTTTGCTACAGAAAAAATAGGTTTGTCCTCCCATTTGTTCGATCACAGCAATCCGTCTTGGCACGAACGTGTGACAGACTGGATCTTCAACCATTTGATCCTGTTCTTTGTCCCGTTCGGCACTATCAGCTGAAATACTCCGCTCGTCTCTAATGGGACCAGTAACACCACGAAACATTTGCCTCAGCAGAAAGTAGAGGACGATCAGCAGAAAGATGATGAGGAACAATCTATACATAGTGGAACTCCAAAAGCGGGCCACAATCCTATGAGAGAGGTCTAAGACTGTCAAGCTGGACGTCAAACTTTCATCTTGAGTTGTTCCTGCGAGACGTGTACAAATGACCCATGCTGATGGGGGCGATTGGGACTTTTGATAGTGCCATACAGTACTTCAGGAGGATTGGATTCAGATCCTTGGGCTGCTAGAGTGCCGACCATGAAGACTTGTGATAAATGCCATGGAGCGATGCTGCCCGAACGGGCGGTGGATTTGGATGCAGGATTGGCGATTACAGTGTTTGCCTGTTTGAACTGTGGCCGTCGGAAGGCAGCAGATCAAGAGCCTCGGCCAATTACAGCTCGACACTAGTCCCTTTCCTGCGGGATTCCAAATCTTATATCTGCTGATCAAGGGTGGAGTGGTGCGGGCCAGCTTGCGGGGAGTTTTGTCCTGATGCTGACTGCACTGCTAGCTTTTGTTCATTCCTTTGGTCCATTACGGCTATTCCCACTGTAGTAAACCGTGGTCGGGATCGGACCAAACATCAATCCCCAAGACCCGAGTCTGGATTACTTTTTCCCGAAATGAGTGCGGACACCCTCGGAGCGAAATCATGGCGGACGATTTGCTCTAAGGTAGAAGTCTGGTAGGCACTACTAGATGGTAGGGCCGGACAATGAGTTAAAGTCAAATGTTGTGTATGGGTAATCAGGCGGCGATTCTCTGACCCTCCACTTTGACCCCGTCTTTGAACTGCACGCCGGTGATGATATCAGCGAGCCGCTCAGCTCCGTTGAGCCGACGCCACCCCTGCGCGGCGCTGGCGGCCAGTTTAAACACCATGGCCAGAATACTGTCCCGTGACACACACCCGCGTGTTTTGGCCGTTCTCAGCCGAACCGTGGCGAACGTCGACTCAATCGGGTTGGTCGTGCGGATATGCACCCAGTGCTCGGCAGGGAAGTCATACACGGCCAGTAACGTCTCCCGATCCTTTGCCAGACACGCGGTCGCCTTGGGGTATTTCTGCGTGTAGGCCTTTTCGAAATGATCGAAGTGGCGAATCGCGTCTTCCCGATTCGGTGCCATCCAGATGTCCTGCAACCCTGCCTTGGCTTTCGCGTGCAGACTCTTTGGCAACTTGTTCAGCACATTGGCCGTCTTGTGGACCCAGCACCGTTGCGCGCGTGTGGTGCCGAACACCTGTGGCAACGCCTTCCAAAACCCCAATGCCCCATCACCGATGGCCAACGCTGGTTCGACTGCCATGCCACGTGTCTTGAGAGCCAGCAGCAATTCCCGCCAGGACTCCTCACTCTCGCGGTAGCCATCCGAGAGCGCGACCAGTTCCTTCTTGCCTTCCGCCGTGGCGCCTATCACCACCAGCACACATTGACTCGTGTCTTCCAATCGCACACCGAAATGCACGCCATCGACCCACAGATACACGTACCGTTTCTGGGAGAGGTCTCGCTGCCGCCAGCGTGCATGTTCATCCTTCCAGCCTTCTTTCAATCGACTGATCGTCGTGGCCGACAGGCCTGGGGCATCTTTCCCGAGCAAGGCCACCAGGGCTTCGCCAAAGTCCCCGGTCGAGAGCCCCTTGAGATACAGCCACGGCAGCAACGTTTCGAGACTACGGCTCCGCCGCAAATACGGCGGCAGGATGGACGACGTAAATCTGATGTCGCCAGCGCGATCCCTCACCCGTGGTGCCGTGACCGCAACTGGCCCGATGCCGGTTTGAATCTTCCGTTCCGGCAGGTACCCGTTGCGAACCACACGACTGCGTCCATCAGCCATTACCTCTCGATGTTGTGCCAGAAAATCCGTCACCTCCGCCTCGACCGCCTGCGCCAGCAACTGTCGCGCCCCCGTCCGTAAGACCTCGGTCAACGCATCCACCACTGGGGCGGCCACCCCTGGATTCTCGAACCCAATTACTGTATGGGTACTCACGGCGTATTCACTCCTTTGCAAAAAGGTTGATGACCCGAAGAATCATCAAGAATACGCCACCCTCTTTATCCCCTCATACACAAGTTTCGAGTATAACTCGTCGCATGATGGCTAGTACGCGAGATACCGGTCGGAATCGCTCCTCTCATTCTCCCAATCTCCATCCGCCTCCGCCGTGAGTGGCCCACGGACACACCAGACCGGGAAGCTGAACGCCTTGACCTTCACCAAGCTGAGGAGGTTGCCGAGAAAGGCGTCGACATACCTTCCGTAGGGCCCATGATCGGCTTCCGATACCAACGCCCAATAGGAGGTGGCCTGGACGTTAAGGAATGGATGGTTTGGGGGAAGATGGGGACGAGAGAGGCCACGAATGGGACCCACTAGGCTGCGCAGTTCGATGGGTGAGGGGAGCCGCCAACCTCTCTGCTTGCCAGCCACCCTGTTGGCGCAGAAGTGACGGGCCTCGTTATAGGTCAAGGTCTCTGCTTGGGGAGCCTTCTCCCACACCAGCCCCGTGGTCTTATCCAAGACTGCGTCGTAGTTGAACGAAGCCAGTACTTCGAACCGCTGTGAAGAAGGGTAGGTGGTGTGCCAGTCCTGGATGACCTCGGCAAGCAACTCGTCTGTTATCGGTGGCGTGGTGTCGGAGCTGCTCCTCGCAATATATCCCAGGAGGCACACTCCCACGACCAATCCGGTAATCCACATCGTTTTGGACCCTGTGAGGCGCATGAAGCTCCGTCTGGTGAGGTCGGTCACTTAGGGCTTCTCAGGCGCTGAACTGGGCCAGAGAAATAGTATGGCCGCGACGACTACGTAACCTATCGAGATATACCATAAGGACTCGAATTCGACCGACGCGGCAAAAAAGACCGCCTCTGAAATAGCGGCCCCGACGATCAACATCAGTAATCCAAGCCAATTGAACCAACGCATCCTCATGCATGGCCCCCTTTGGTTGATAGTGCTCGTGTGGG
>JAOUMR010000096.1 GCA_029881435.1 Nitrospira sp. | reverse complement strand
GATGCATGCAGGCTCGCTCCTCGGGTGATAGATAGATGGTTGTTTGGCAACCCCACCGTATCACTGGATTCAGCCTCTTTGTACGTCGCATCCGCCACGTAGCCTTTAAGTAAGTGCCATTCCCATCCGACCCCTTAAAGTTGCTCTCAGCCTCTCATTCTCCACCTCGCCACCGAGAACCCACTCAAATAGTCGCTCACTTTAGATACCAGTTGCCTTTCGATCCTCAACCTTTCGTCCGATGACCTCGTGCACTCCACCAGCCACCAGATGCTGAACGAGGTTATACAAGATGATCGGGACCATGACCCGGGGATAGGCGGCGAGGACAAGCGACGCTAAGACTAAGCCGGTCCCGTTATTATTCATCCCCAATCCATACATGAGCGAGACCCGTTCAGCCTTATCGACCTTGAACAGTCGACTCAACCCATAGCCAGAGGAAAAAGCCGTGATACAGAGACCCGCGGTGATGGCCAGTGTCACCGCCAAAAAGTCGTAATCTCGGTCTGCGACGGCTTGAGGAAGCGACACCGATCCATTCGAGTAATTCAACAGCAGTAAGACAACGGAATTGATCAGTTTGATGAACGGCATAATGGCCGTCAGTTGGGCCTCTGGCACGACGAAGCGCACCGCAAGGCCCAGCAGGGAAGGCAACACGATCCAGAGGCTGAGGAATGTCCCAGATCCATACACGGCGAGTGTGTGTATGACCCTCTCATATTCCTCCGTGGCCATCTCCCCGAACACAGACAACGCGATCGGTGTCAGGACGGGACTGAGTACGGTCGAAGCGAGGACTAATCCCAAGCTCAGCGCGAGATTGCCATTGGAGTTCTGGGCCCAGGCGGTGGAGGCTCCGGCAATCGGCATGGCCGCCACCAGGGCCAGGCCGACGAGGATGTATTGGGCTTCCTCCGGCTCATACCATAGCCGCATGATGAGAGTGACCAGAAAGATATAGGCCATGGGGATGATGAGATTGGCGGTGAGCCCCGCAAGCAGTACCCAGGTCTTCTGAGCCAGTGATCTGAGGTGCGAGGTCTTGACCCCCAATCCTGCGTTGAACATCAAGGTCGCCAGCAGAAGCAGGAGTAAGGAGACGTAGAGCTTCTCGTTGAAGATCTGGAGATCACCGAATGTCAGGTTCCGAATCCATAGCCCAGCTGCCGGCCAGATGGCGGAGATGGTGTAGGCACCGATCAAGAACCACAGCAAGTGATGATGGATGAACTGGGACCAAGCGAGAAACATGATGGTGTGGCTATCGGACCTGTGTGATTTTGAAACGCCCCGCGGATAAGAGAAGCCCCTCGAGAAACCGATGAGCTTGTCCTGGCATGGGTACAGAGAATCGATACAAGCGAGGTTTGCCTTTATACGGCGACCCAGGCCCTAGCACCACTGTGATCGAGAGGAAAATCTCCGAGGCCGACCCCCCTGATCTTTCCCTCCATGGCGCCAAA
This sequence comes from Nitrospira sp., assembly GCA_029881435.1. GTDB lineage: Bacteria > Nitrospirota > Nitrospiria > Nitrospirales > Nitrospiraceae > Nitrospira_D. The sequence continues at coordinate 11,531 of JAOUMR010000096.1, read as the reverse complement.
ACCAAGTCGTTTGGGACAAGAGCAAGAGAGCATTAGCTCATGGCCAACACCACACGAAAACGGGCCTTCCCGCTCAACATACGGTCGTAAGCTGCCGTAGCCTGTTCCAACGGGAACGTCTCCACGATCGGACGGATACCGGTCAGGCCGCAAAAATTGAGGGCATCCTCTGAATCGCGAGCACTGCCCGATGGCCATCCCTGAATCGTCCGGCGTGCGCCGATCAGTTGAATCGGGGTCACGGTGATGGGATCAGCCGACGCTCCAAGGACAACCAGCTTGCCTCCGACCCCCAAGCCATCGATCATGTCCGACATGGCTTTGCTGTTCGGAGCCGTCGCCAGAATCACGGCTGCTCCGCCCAGACTCGTCAGTTCCTTCGCCGGATCGGTCGTTTCGGCATCCAGGTAGCGCGTGGCTCCCAGTTTCAATGCGAGCGCGGCTTTATCCTGGCCTCGCCCAATGGCCACCGTGTGAAAGCCCATCTTACTGGCAAACTGCACACCGAGATGGCCGAGACCGCCCACCCCCCGGACGCCAACCAGATCACCAGCCTTGGCTCCGCTGTGACGCAAGCTGTTGAATGTGGTAATCCCCGGCGCAGAGAATCGGTGCGGCTTCCGTTGGCGTCAGCGCATCAGGGATTGCTGCCAGCGCCTCGGTGCGCGCAATCAAGTACTCAGCATACCCGCCATCTTCATGAAAGCCGGTCACGATGAAGTTCTTGCAGCCAAGAAAATCGCCACGACGGCAAGGCGTACACTGGCCACAATGTCCCCCGTGCCACCCCACACCGACACGCTGGCCTTTCTCCCAGGTCACCACTCCAGGACCCACCGCATCAATCACTCCTGCCACCTCATGGCCCGTGACGCGTGGGTATTGGAGTCCCGGCCAATAGCCTTCTTTGACAAACACGTCACTATGGCAAATCCCACAAGCTTGCACTTTAATGCGAACGGTGTTGTGCTTGGGTTCCGGCACCGGACTGTGGACGATCTGGAACGGACCTCCTGGCGCGGTAATCTGCACGGCTGTCATTTGTGTCATGAGAGCCTCCTCGGTTAGTAAGCTCTTTTCACCCAACTATAGTCGCTTGTTTGAGCTTAGAACAGGTAACCGCCTCCTTAAGTACTGCGGGGGCGTAGGTGTACGATGCTGAATGGCCGGCAGGTTCAGGGGCGGTACACCACACGAAGCTTGGCCTTTGTGCAAGATCAGGATCCAGGCTGATGCCAGAACCTGTCTCCTAGCGTCTTGATTCGTCGTTCAGTGATGCGTCAGCTGATCTCGCGCACAGGTTTCTTCCGCCAGCATTCGTTGACCTGCCGTGGCGTCTGCAGGGATGTGCGCCATGCAGGCTTCGAGCGAATCACCTTGCGTCCCAGCCGATGCACGACCGCCGCTTTTCGCGATGGCTGTTCCAACCACGCCTTGGCGGAGCGCTTCATTGTCCTGACAGCTCTGCTCGGCGACCATCTTCGCTCCGTCACTGGAGCCGCTCGGTATCCCTGCCAGACACGTCTTCAGTGAATCAGAGAGCGCCTCAGCAGATGTTTCAGCAGCCGTCGTGGAGACCGTCTCAGTGGTGGCCGACACCGGTGCATTTTCTGATACCGGTTGCATCGCCGTCTTTTGCGACGCGCAGCCAGCCATTCCCAACAGACAAGCGAGGCCAATCAGCCCAGTTCCAACCTGCATCTTGTTCATAAGTATGATTCCTCCTTCGACACAAAGAGTGAGCGAGGTGCTGTCGATGCACTTCTATATAGCGAAGTCCCCTTAATGGCGCAAGCGACATCGTGGGAAGGCCTGTCCATTTCATCGGATCACACCACTGCCTTTCTTTAAGGATTGTTCCGCTTGTGGTACGCTGAATCAACAATTGTCTCGACCACAAGAACAACGTCGAAGAGGTCTCTCATGAAGATGCTTCACATAGTCTGTGGGAAGAGGTTTGAAGAAGAGATCCTCGCCATGTTTAAAACACTGGGGATCAAAGGATACACCGTGATTGCAGGCGTGGGAGGCCGTGGTGTGACCGGGACCGTGCCTGCTTCCGACACCTCCCCCGATCATCATGCCAATACCAATACACTGTTCATGATCGCACTCGGGTACGAGTCCACGTTTCTGCCGGAGATTGTGGCTGCTCTCAAGGAGATTCGCGCCAAACATATTCAAGGGGATCCTGACCGTGAAATCCCGTTGAAAGTGTTTCTTCAACCCTGCGAAATCATCATTTAGAATTCTCGCTGCAAGCTCCTGCAAATCACGACCAATATTGCGATGCTTTCATGTAGCCGAACAGCAGATCCCGTCGGGCAAGAATCCCCACTAGTTTGTTGTTTCGGACTACCGGAACACGGGTGAGATAGCGATCCTGGAACAGATCGGCCACTTGGGCGAGGGTCTGATCTTCAGTCACAGCCACAGGATGGACCGACATAATTTCTGTGGCAAGAATCTTCCGGAGGTCTCGCCCTTCGAGGATGGCCTGCAGCAGATCGTATTCCGTCACGATCCCAACCAGCGTCCCCTCCTCGTCTACAACGGGCAAGCTCCCGTAGTTTCGGTGAGTCATCAGATGGGCAATCGTCGAGGCGTCGGTGCGCGACGTGCATCGCGTGACCGCGTCCTGCATCAGCTGTCCCACGGTCAAGGTCTTCGGATCACAGGCCTTCATGAAGAATTCGGTTTGTCTCATAAGCTCCTCACTCTTGTCGTTTCCCACCGGTGGCCAGATAGGTTCGTAAGACGTCACGTCTCGCGATGATGCCGATCAGCTTATCCTTCTCGTCCACGACAGGGACGCGCACGAGATCGCTTGCGCGCAGGACATGGACCAATGTTCCGAGCGTCGTTTCAGGACGGACTGAATAGGGATTGGAGGTCATGATGTCTTTCGCCAAAACAGTACCTAGATGGTGGCCATCGTCGACGGCCGCCAGGAGATCATGTTCGCTGACGATGCCGGCCAGTTTGCGCCCATTCTCCACGACCGGGACGGCCCCGAAGCCCTCGATCATGAGCGACGCGATCACGTCTCCCTTCGTCCTCAGACGAACGGATTGGACTTCCTTCTCCATGACCTGGCTGACTGTCATGGAATCGAAGTCTTTAACCTTGACGACCTTTACCTTCTTCGTCTTCGTCTTCGTCTTCGTCATCGTCATCGTCTTCTTCATCGTCCCTCCTCAATGGAAACGCCATCTTCTTTCATCTTCACATCAAGAGACTCGGGCTCACTGACGCCAATCACCACAGTGCCGCACGACCTCTGCTGCAAAACGCCCCAACATCCTGATCGACCAAAGCGGGGACTCCACTCCTAACTCTTTGGTAGATGAGAGATTCTTCGTCTATCTCTCTCCATCCTACAGGCACATCAGATGCAGGTCTGATACCTGGAACGTTTTCCACAACATCACCATCACCGAAGGTGAGGAAGGGAATCGATCATGCGGATCCTATGTGCCATCGATGGATCGGAGTATTCACAGTGGGGGATTCAAGCGCTTGAGGCCTTCGCCAGTCGTGAACCCGAACATGTCACGTTGTTGCATGTGGTCGATAAGCCCGCGCTTCAAGCGCTCACAGGCAAGAATGCCCTCGGCGAGCGCCGCGCACTAGCCGCCCTGGAAAAGGCCGGCGGCATTCTTCTTCGAGATGCGTCACGCTCAGCCCGCGTTGCCCTTGGCCAGGCGACTACTGCACCACGGACCAAATTCCAGACCATCTTGGCTCACGGCCCACTTGCGAGCACGATCGTAAAACACGCGCGACGATTGAAGGCGAGTCTGATCGTTATGGGGTCGCGCGGCTTGAGCGACATTCAGGGATTCTTGTTGGGAAGCGTCTCCCGGCAGGTGGCATCGACGGCTGCTTGTTCGGTTTTAGTCGTGAAGCAGCCCATGCCACACCTTCTCCATGTTGCCCTTGCAGTCGATGACTCCAAACCGTCGCGGGCAGCCGCCAAGTTTCTTCGATCACGCATCCTTCCGGAATCCGCCACCGTCACGATTCTGACCTCGGTTGAAAGTCCCGTCACGGACTTCGCGGCACGCTACTTGTCTGAGTCACAGTTGGCCGAATTGAAGCGACCGGTCATGGAACGAGCCACCGCGTTGGTCAACGGCCTGCGGGACGATTTCATCAAGGAAGGCTATCCCGTTGTCACACAGATCCAGATGAACCACGTGATCGATACTATCGTGAAATATATTGAGGCCAATCATGACCAGCTGCTGGTCATCGGCGCTCGTGATTTGACCAAGACCGAGCGGCTCCACCTTGGCAGCGTGTCTGAAAGCTTGCTGAGACATGCTCCCTGCTCCGTGCTGATCGTGCGGGGTGCCCGTGCGTGAGTTCAGCCATCACGACATTCACCAGCTTCCGATCGAAGATGTGCTGAAGCGGCTGGAAACCAGCAACGGGGGTCTGTCTTTCGATGAGGCTCAACGGCGATTGGCTCGATACGGACCGAATGTTCTCGTCGAGCCGGATCGCTACTCGCTCCTCCGTGGACTCGTGCGCCATTTCACTCACTTCCTCGCCATTCTCCTCTGGATCGCCGCCGGCCTCTCCTTTGCGGCCGAACTCGCAGCTCTCGTGCTCTTGCTGGCAGAAGAGGGCCGGAAGATCATCGCGAACCAGCGCAAGCGTAAGATTCATACTCATACCGAAGCCACCCAGGAAACAAATGCATCATGACCACTGATCCCCATGAACCCAAACCCTATGGTCCCGTGACGGAAGTCGTTCAGGGTCACACCGACGCTGCACCAGCACATCGACAGTCCGAGTCATTACCTGAGCAGAGACGACCTGTTCCTGTGACCCCGCTCCCTGCACGATCGAGACAATCTCTACTGCCCTGGTTGATCGGCATCGTGATGATCATGGTCATCGGCGGAGGGGGCATGTGGTACTGGTGGACCTCCGGCACTCCGCCCATACAATACAAAACGACCCTCGTCGATCGAGGTCCGATCACGGCCATCGTCACAGCGACCGGCACGGTGAATCCGGTCGTCTCAGTGCAAGTCGGGAGCCAGGTTTCCGGAAAAGTCTCGCGACTCTTTGCCGATTTCAACTCCAAGGTCACGAAAGGACAGATTCTGGCACAGATCGATCAAAAACCGTTCAAGGCCCGCTTGAGCCAAGCGCGCGCTGCGGTGAAGAGCGCCAAGGGGAACCTCGCGAAGGCTAAAGTGTTAACAACGCAGCGGAAGCGGGAATTTGATCGCATGGCAGCCCTACGAGAACGGGCTTTTGTCCCACAGTCAGACGTGGATATTGCTGAGACTAACTATCAAGAGGCTGCAGCCAACATCGAGGTCCTGCAAGCACAGCTGGATCAGGCCCGGGCGGCGCTGGATTCTGCCGAGCTGGACCTTGGCTACACCACGATCTATTCGCCGGTAGATGGGATTGTGGTATCTAGAAACGTGGATGCTGGTCAGACCCTTGCCGCCGCGTTCCAAACACCGATTCTCTTCGTGATCGCCCAAGACCTGACGCAGATGCAGGTCAATGCCAATGTCAGCGAGTCGGACATCGGCGGCGTGACCGAAGGCAAACCGGCTCACTTCCGGGTGGACGCCTATCCCAAAGAGTTTTTCGAAGGTACCGTCACTCAAGTGAGGAATGCGCCCATCAGCATTCAAAACGTGGTCACCTACGATGTCATGATCACGGTAAACAATCAGGATCTCAAACTGAAACCCGGCATGACCGCGAACGTCACGATCGTGACCGAAGAGAAAGAAAACCCCCTCCGAGTTCCGAATGGGGCGTTGCGCTTTCGGATGCCGGACGTGCCGTTCGATCGCAAGGTGACCTCGGTATGGATTCGGGACAGCGCAGGTCGAGCCCATCAAGTGCCGGTGACGACAGACATCGCCGATTCTCTCTACACGGAAATCGTGGAGGGGGCGTTGAATGAAGGAGATCCTGTCATCGTAGGAATTGAATCATCGGAAGAAGACCAGGCCGAGAAGAAACTGCCGCCAGGCTTTGCACCGAGCCGGAGGTGAAATGAAGGACTGTAAACTGATCAGTTCTCATGAGTCAGCGGTCAGCTTTGGATCGGATACATATGCTAAAGACTGATCACTGAAAGCTTGCAGCGAGTCACTATGCCATTCCTGTGGCTTACCCTTGTTTCTGCCTTCCGCATCCTGAGGCGCAATCCGCTGCGAGCCGGCTTGACCATGCTCGGGATCATCATCGGCATCGGCGCCGTGATCGCCATGGTCAGCCTGGGCCAGGGTGCAACGGCCGCCGTCCAAGCTGAAATTTCAAGTCTCGGGACCAATGTGTTGATCATTGTACCGGGCGCCACGAGCGTCGGCGGCGTCCGAGGAGGGCTCGGCACTCTTTCGACCTTGACCGTCGATGATGCCGAGGATATCCAAAACAAGGTTTATGGCGTCACCACGGTAATTTATGCGACTCGGTCTGTCCTCCAGGCCATTTCGGAATACAAGAATTGGAGCACGGTGATCCTCGGCACCACACCCGAGTTCATCGATGTTCGGAGTTGGCCGATTGCCGAAGGGAATTTCTTCACGCAGTCCGACATGAATTCAGCCGCGAATGTCGCGGTGCTGGGGAAGACCGCCGTCCAGAACCTCTTCGAGCCCGGCGAAGAAGTCGTCGGGTCTCAAATCCGGATCAGGAACGTTCCGCTCCGCGTGATCGGCGTGCTGGCGCCGAAGGGTCAGTCCATCACAGGCCAGGACCAAGACGACCTCGTAGTGCTTCCGTTCTCAACTGCCGAACGAAAAGTTCTAGGGACGCAATTCCTCGGATCCGTCGGCATCATTCTCGTGGCCGCCCGGTCGCAGATCGAGATCCCCGCCATCGTGGACGACATCAAGGACCTTTTACGAGCCAGACATCGGCTGCACCAGTCTGAGGACGACGACTTTACCATCCGTACGATGGAAGAGATCGCGAACGCTATCGCTGGAACGAGCCGCACAATGATGTATATGCTTATGGGTATTGCGTCTATTTCTCTGATCGTCGGCGGCATCGGCATCATGAATATTCTCTTGGTCTCAGTGACCGAACGAACAAGGGAAATCGGCTTGCGCATGGCCGTCGGGGCCAAACGAACGCATATCCTGCTACAGTTCCTGATCGAGGCCATCATCATGACGGCAATTGGTGGAGTGCTCGGCGTCGGTTTCGGAATCGGCATGGCAAGCCTTATGACCAATATGATCGGCTGGCCGACCATCATCAACACCGAAGCCGTGGTGGCCTCGTTTCTGTTCTCTTTGATCGTGGGATTGTTCTTCGGCCTGTATCCGGCCAACAAGGCCTCAAAGCTGAACCCGATCGAAGCGCTGAGATATGAATGAGAAGAGAACAATCCTGCAGGTAGACGCTAGACTAAAGGGTAAGAACGACCTCTACCTCGCCGATTCGACGGGCCACCCTCACCGCCACCTCGTTCTCATGTCGATCGAGCACCAGATCGAGACTCGCGGTTCCGACCGAGAGATTCCGAATCTGAACCCGCTCGAGGAACGGTGGAAGCACAGGACGATCGAAACTCACGAGGCGACGAGTTCCATCGATCTGCATTCCCAGACAGGCTTGAAGAAGTTGGAAGCCGGCGCCGGCCGCCCAGGCTTGCGGCGAGCAGGCCGTCGGATACAGCGTGGGGCTTTCATCGGGCCGTCTGGAGAATCCGCAGAATAATTCCGGCAACCGATGAAGCTCGATAAACAGGCTGGCATCGAAGATTCCGGTCAAGACCTTCACGGCTCCCTGCTTGTAGCCGTACGCAGCCATGCCGGCCGCAATGATGGCGTTGTCGTGAGGCCACACCGACCCGTTATGGTAGGACATCGGGTTGTATCGTGCCTCGGAGGTCGCGATCGTTCGGATGCCCCATCCGCTGAAAAATTCCTCACCCAAGAGCGCGTGCGCTGTCCGAAGCCCACGCTTCTGCTCGGCTATACCCCCGTACAGGCAATGACCCGCGTTCGAGGACCGCACACGGCATGGCCGCCCTCGCCCATCCAATGCAAGCGCGTAAGAGCCTAGTTCCTCGCACCAAAACGCCCGCTCGAATCGCTCCTGAAGTGAGTCTGCTTCTTTCAGTAAACGATCGGCCTGATCGTGATCCCCTAGAACACGTGCCATGTCCGCTGCTGCTCGCTTGGCTCGATACACGTAGGCCTGGACCTCGCACAGTGCAACCGGCCCCTCCACTGCTGTCCCATCGGTATGAAAAATGGAATCGTGTGAATCTTTCCATCCTTGATGCACGAGACCCTTAGCAGACCGTCGAGCATAGGTGGTGAAACCCATGCCTGTTGGATCACCTGACTGATCGATCCAGTCTAGTGCACGCAGAACATGCGGCCAGAGCGTGACAAGGAACTCACGATCCCCGCTCCGTTCATAGTAGGCGCCCGCCAGGACAATGAACAACGGCGTGGCATCGACACTCCCGTAGTATCGCCCGAAGGGGATCTCTCCGAGCGCCGCCATCTCGCCTTGACGCGTCTCGTGCAATATTTTTCCGACCTCCGCATCCTGTTCAGGCCGAGCTTCCGTCGCCTGTGTCGCCGCCAGAAACCCTAGCACCCCTCGTGCGATATTGGGATTCATCCAGAGCATCTGTAGCGCAGTAATGATGCCGTCCCGTCCGAATGGAACGCTGAACCAGGGGACTCCTGCATAGGGATAGAGTCCCTGCGGTGTGTCGGAGATCAACATGTGGAGATCGGCCAGCGACCGGTTCAACCAGTGATTGAATTGCTCATTCGACGTATAGACGTGCGCATCGGCGGCGCTGGCTTCCTGCAATGCACTCTCTGCCTCACGCTGGGCACGACCATAGGAGAGAACCACTCGGTTCCGTCGCTGCTTGATCTCGCAGGAGACGGCTATGTCCCACGTCATGTCGGCGCTCGGCGGGATACGCGACTCAATCCTGAATCCGTCGGCCATCATCTGTTTCGGAGCCGGCGAGCACCGGACATAGGTTCGACGGATGGTCTCGTCGAGCCCCTTATACCCGAACACAAGTCCGCTCTTGGATCGAATGGTTTTGAGACGGCATCCTCGACGTGCTCGCTGTCGTCCTCTCGCCTCGAAGAGGTCGGCAAAATCGGCATCAAGCCCGATCGTGATCGAGATCGGAAGTTTTGTCGTTCCATAGTTATGAACACGGATACGCTCGTGCCACGTGCCTTGCCAGAGAAACCGTGTGCGGGAAAGATGGAGCGTTCCACGCGGGACGCGCCATTGTCCGTCCAACATCAGGTCTGAGTTGGTGAGGTCGACCGTAATGAGTGCATTGTCCTTTTTCACCGACGCGCTCAGCATCATGAGACGCTGTGTCCCGAGCAACAGCTCGAATTGTGAGAGAAAGCGCGTCCCTTCATGATAGAGCCCATGCGGACCAGAAAGGACCTGGTGCATATCGCCGTACCGATCGAACACTGCGAACGTCTCTCCATGCTTCAAGACTTCGGTGCGGCCATCGGCCAACGAGGATGAAGCCCGGATGTAATATTGATCATTCCATCGAATTACGTCGTGCATAGATACTTCCCCTGACTACACAATAACGGTGGCCCGACTCATCCGCGCGGCGACCAACGCTGATAGCAATAGAACCACTCCGATTCCGAGCAAGCCGATTTCTGGCCCCAGCTGTTCCGTGATCCAACCGAACGCAGAAATTCCGCCGATCGCAGCAGTCATGGCTCCGGTCCCATAAAGTCCCAGTACGCGCCCGACCATCTGGCTTGGTGCAACCTCTTGAATGATCCCCCACGCAATCGGCGTAAACGAGCCTAACCCACACCCGACAAGTCCCATGAGGAGACCCGCCACGTACGGATCGCCCGTCCATGTCAACGCGTAGAGGGCGGCACCGCTCACCACACTCGTACCCACGATCAACCATAGACGATTTTTAACCATCCAGCTGGTCACCCATAGAAGTCCAATGGACGTGAGCAACAGTCCGACGCCGAGTGCCGACCATAAATACCCGACCTCGACCGGCCCCAGTCCCAGCATTTTTGTCGCGAATACCGGGAAAAGCGCGCTCAGCGCACTACTGCCGAACGTGTGGAGCGCTGCAGTGCCGGTCAAGAGTAACAGCCCAGGTTGGGTGACCACACAATAGCGAAATCCCTCCTTCAGATCCTGCAGCATTGTGGGCGGTGATGCAAGTGATGACGTGATTACAGCCGTCTTGCGAAAACGAACCAGCATGAGGCACGCGGCCGAGATCACATATGTCGCGGCATTGAGACATAACACTTCCTGTGATCCGTATGCAGCGATCCCTAATCCGCTCATCGCCGGACCCAAGATAATCCCGAGGCTCGTGGTGCCCTGGAGCAATGCGTTGGCCGCCGTAAACTGTGTTTTCGTTACAAACGCAGGTATGGAGGCGGTGAGAGCCGGCCCGAATACCGCTGAGGCAACTGCGTGCAGAAGAACTAAGACGTAGAGTACCGATACGGTAAAAGACTCAACAGGAATTAGGCACGGGATCAACCCGATCAGCAAGGCGCGGAGCAAATCGCTGGTGATCAGCAGTACCTTTTTCGGAAGACGATCGACATAGACCCCGATAATGGGCCCCAGCACGATCGGAGGAATGGTCTGAAGCAGCCCGATCACCGACGTTTTGAGCGGCGATCCGGTGACGGCATAGACGAACCACAGCAGGGCTAGTTTAGAGACACCGTCACCGATTTGAGAGATGAGTTGTCCGGACCAGACCAGTCCGAAATCGCGGGTCAGGAGCAGTGGACGAGCCTCGACCTCTGTGCTATCTGCTTTCTCCATTATGGTGGGAGAGCGAGAGACGTGGCCTGAGCGGCCCTGCATCAGCTCTCGCCCTCCAGCCGTACTTTTTCGGTGTTTACGGCGCGTACCCCAGGCACTTGCCTAGCAGCCTCAGCAGCCTCTAGGGCAATGACCTGGAAACGGACCGTTCCGTTAAGTAGAACAACCCCCTCCTCCGTCTTCACCTCAAAATTGGCTGCCTTTAACGTGGCACTCTTGGAGAACCGTTCTTTAACCAAAGAGCTGAGGGCGTCATCCTGTTTCTTCGACAATGTTTTCGCCAAATCTTTTTCTACGGTGAGCTTGTTGACGACGTTTTTGACGCCATGGACTTTCTGCGCCACTTCCTTCGCGGTGGTCTTTTCCTCTTCAGTCGAAACGCGCCCGCTGAGAGTAACCGTTTGCTCATCATCTTCCACTTCGATCTCGTAGTGGAACAGCCTTGAATCCCCCATCAAGGCAAGCTTGACCGAAAGGATCAGCGATCCCAGCGTCTTCCTGAGGGCCGGCTCCTTGTCTTTCACTTCACGGTCAGGTGGAAGGTCGGCCTTCATCGTAGGAGCGGCCGGGGGCTTGGCTTCCGGTACCGGCTTCGGTGGCGTAGGTTGACTGTCGGTCGTGGCTGGAGATTGTTGTAGCCGTGGAACCGACTTTTCCGGTGCAACCTCTTTATGCTCCGTCGACGTATCACTCTT
>JAOUMR010000095.1 GCA_029881435.1 Nitrospira sp. | reverse complement strand
TAAACTCACGTGAATATTGCCGGCGCATTTCCACAGGATGCTCTCATCTCTCGCCCCCAAATGGTGACAGATCAGACACGACATCTATCCTGACACAGGGGGGCTGAGTCTGGGCGCCAGAAGGACTCGACCGTTCGGTCACGCGACCGCCCGATCGTCGATCCTCGGGCAACGGTGCGCGAAAGAATTTCGGCGCCGCGCTGAAATTCTTGGAGAGGGAACACCGGACAGATCACGTGCTACAAAAACCAGACAAGTTAACTTGCTATCTACAGAACTGCCATTCCCCCCTACGTTTACTCAGAAGTCAGTAACTTAGACAACATAAACAGCCCTGTAACCCGCATGAATGTTGGATGTGCTGTCGTTCAAATTGCTGACTTCTGAGTAAGTGGGTGGCGGCGTTTACGTGGAAGGGGCTGACTGGGACTCTTCTGACGGGTTTTTGGACCACCCCTGTAGTCGCAACTGATCCCACACTTTTTCGCGATCAAATGTATGGATTGCCACGGAGGCGTGATCACCCTTCTTGGGAACGTATCCCATCCGCATGGGAACTGTTCGCTTCCCCTCACGAATGGTAAGGAAAATACAGAGTTCACCGAATCGACCCGTGGCCGGCTTCGATTCTCCCGGCTCGGCGTCTGCCGTCACCGCCGGCTTGGGTGATTCCGTGAAGACCAGCTCCACGACCTCCACCCCGCCCTGCCGAAATCGGACGTTCCATCGTTCAATATCGTGAGGACCATCGAAGAGCACGTCCGCCTGTGCCTGCCGCACATGCGCGGGGAGTGCCTGGCCATCGAGGCTCTCCACGGCGATAAACGCTTTTGGAACCTTGAACAGCATGCGCGCGAGGGTGATGTATTGGCTGTTCAAGTGATCGTTTTCCGTCAGCCCGACCACTGTCTCGACGCTGTCGAATCGCGCACGCATCATGATGCGTTCGTCCAGGGCATCGCCAAACGTAACCGGAAGCCCGGCTTCTTCCGCCATGTGGCAGTGTTTGGGGTCGGAGTCGATGAATACGACGGGCGTGCCGCCCTTCTTCAGCTCTGCGGCCACGGCCAAGCTCAGTTCGCGAACTCCTAGAATCGCCACCGTTTCGCGCTTGGGAAGTCGAAGTTGAAGAAATTGTGCGAGCGGTCTGGCGAAGAGACCTGCATGCAAAACGGTCACTCCGATTGTCATGAAGACCATCGCTCGAAGCGCGTCCCCTCCCTCCAGCTGTCCTTGCCGCATCGCCTCGGCGGTCAGCGACGCGATCGCCGCGGCGACAATGCCCCGAGGCGCCACCCACGCCAGAAATAATCGTTCTTTTGGAGCGAGGCCGGCTCCGATCGTCGACATGAACACGCTCACGGGACGAACCACAAAGATCAGTGCCGCCACCACCCACCACGCCGCCGGCCACAACTGCACGATATCGTTCCAGCGAATGTCGGCCGCTAGCAGGATGAACAACAACCCGACCAGCATGGCGGTGATTTGGTCTTTGAAGTCCCGCAGATCACGATCGACGTGCGTGCCGAGGTTGCCGACGAGAATCCCGGCGACCGTGACGGCGAGGATGCCGCTCTGAGGAATCACCTGATCAGAAAGTTGAAACAGGACGTACGTCAGGGCAAGGGTGAAGATATTGGTGTACCCGTGAGGCACAAGGCCCGGCCAACGCAGCAGCAAGCCCACGAAGTACCCACCGAGCGTGCCGGCGAAGATACCGAATCCCAACCGCAACCCCAACTGATACAGTTCGCTCGCCAGGGTTTCGGCAGCGGGGGACAGCACAACGTTCAAGACGAGAATTGCCAGCACGGCCCCGATCGGGTCGATCAACACGCCCTCGGCCTCGATAATGGTCCGCATATGAGGGCGAAGGCGCATGTCGCGGACCAGTGGAGCGACGACCGTTGGCCCGGTGACCACGACGAGGCTCCCGAACAGAATCGAATTCGCGATCGACCATTCGAGAATCATGTGGGCCACGAGGCTGGCCCCGGCTAATGTCAGCACGGCACCCCAGGTCACCAGCCGTCGGATCGGCGTCTCTTGCCGACGCAGCCGCGACCATTGGAGATTCAGCCCCCCCTCAAACAGGATGACCGCGATCGCAAAATCGACCAGGTCGAGCAGTCCCTGCCCCATGGATTCGGGATGCACCCATCCAAGGACTTCGGGGCCCAACGAGACGCCGAGGGCGAGAAGGAGGATGATGCTCGGGATATGGAGGTGGCGTGCCAGTGACTGCGCAAGCACACCAGCCGCTAGAGCAATGGAAAGGGTCAGGCCAGCGTGCACGTGGTCGATATCTGACTCATGATGATGGGGTGAAAGGAAGAACCCGTTGTGACCAACGAACCGGCCATCGGGGGACTGGATACCCGCCCGTTATCCCTGGTGGCGTGGCGATATGTCCACCCACGAGTGCGCGATGATGCGCCGCATCTTCTACACGATACACAACTTGGAGCCGTGGAACAAATCTTTTCGTCTTCATGCTGCCGAACCTGCTCACCTGTATGGAGGTCGGTGGGGAGGTAGCTGTCGTGACCAACGGTTGTCTCGCCTTCAGCCATGGGCGCAATGAGGATGTCACTTGGACTGGGCCATGCGAGATCACATTTGGTTCTGTGCATCGCCCCTGCACCCTCATGCGGTGTGTCTCGACAGGTCAAGGTCTGACCGTGCTGGAGTGCAGACAGCGTGCTCGGCGTCAAGACGGGTCTAGCAGATTTCCGACGCCTCCTCCGTCAACAGTCGAGTGGTGAGGGTGAGGGCCGCGACCACACGGTTGTTGAGCACTTGTGAACAGACTGCAGCCGGCCACCCCCGCATACTGATGAATGTACGCGCGGCGTCTGGGGAGTGCTGCTTGGCGCAGGGTTGTTCACTCTGTTCGGGATTGCCTCGGCGTGAATGGCAGCCTCCTCTTAACAAGAATGGGTGGAGGGCGACATGTATAAAACAGTCATGTATGGACTCATGCTCACAGCTCAGTTCACGATGTCGGTCGTAGGGTGTCAAGGTTTGCCATCGGGCACGCAGAGCGGGGCTGTCAACGAGCTATTCGTCAGGGCAGATTTTTCGCCCGCTGAAGTCACCGTCAACCCGGGTGATGAGGTCCGATGGACGAACACACAACTCATCCCGATCAGCATCGTGTTTCCCCGATCAGTTCACCGCACCCTCTCCTGCCGCCATAACTTCGGCGGGTTTTATACCGGTGGACTCGAGACGACGCTCGGTCCCAACGAATCAGCCAGCCTCTGCTTTCACCGTTCGGCCTCGCAGTATGTCATCCGAATGCACGCTGCTTGGCAAGATGGACCAGTCCACGTTGCCGGTGCTCTGAGAGTCCGTGAGGCATCGGGCACCGTTCCGCACAAGACCCGCTGGACACCATCACCAGCCTACCAGGCTCAACCCTGAGAAAGGGTCTGCTTGCTGGTAGGGAAGCAAGTTGGCCACCTGGACAAGTGCCATTCGGGTGAAGATGTCGCCTGGTCCCCATTCCAGTGGGCAGCTGTCAACTGTCCATTTGAAATCTTCGAGATTGGAGGAAGTATGGCCTGCATTGGAGCTCCAAAGAATGTCGGGCAGGCGACGTCAGGTGCTTACACGGGTTCTGGCTGGAACAATCATGTGGGTGAAGCCTCCGATCTTTTATTCATTGGAACATCTCTGATAGAATGGCCACCGATACAACGGAGTCTGGATGTCAGCCCCTGATCGTTCCACATCAGGGGCATCGAAAAAAGGAGTGTCCTAGATATGGCAGACGTGTCATGTGTGACATGCGGTCAAACGGGTGAGGCGATCACCACCCCTCTGTTTCTTGGCAAGCTTGAGTCAGAAGTGAAGAGTAAGGTCTGCACAGACTGCTGGAAGAAGTGGGAAGGCATGCGGGTGATGGTCATCAATGAATATCAAGTGAATCTCGGTGATGAGAGCGGACGCGAGCTGGTTCGCAAGCAAATGAAAGCGTTTTTGAAGCTAGGCGAACAGGTCGATTCCTCGAAGGTTGCCGAGAATTTCAAGCCACCGAACAGCTAAGTGGATCGCACCTTCCCTGGTTGAGTCGGCAAGCAATACCTACGGTTTCCCCTTTCTTGTCGCGGAGTTCGTTGACTTCATGATTTCGAAAGTGCTACCTTGTGGCGTTTCTTCTAATTGAGAGTCAGAGGACTGATGATTACTCAGATGCAAGTGAAGGGTCTCATGTTCGACCCCTACAACAATGTGTATATCGTTATCCTCCGAGACGACGATCAGGCCGAAATGCTTCCGATCTGGGTTGGGAAGTCCGAGGCGAGCTCGATCAGCTTGGCTCTCGAGAATGTCGCCCCTCCTCGCCCTATGACGCATGATTTTATGAAATCATATCTCGATGCCTTTCAGGCCAAAGTCATCAGTGTCGTCATTACCGACCTCAATGAGAATACGTATTTCTCAAAAATACATCTGACCTATGCAGATTCCGAATATACCGTTGATTCTCGTCCAAGTGATGCGATTGCCCTGGCGCTGCGGTCCCAGGCTCCGATTTTCGCCAGTGAGTCCGTGATTCGTAAACAGACCTCGGAAGAACTCGATCAGTGGCTGGAAAATCTAAAACCCGAGGATTTTGGGAAATTGGATTCCTAATGGAAACGCGCTCGTCACAAGCGACGGAACCCTTGATCCAGCTCGTCGTCAATCGAGTTGTCGAAGATTCGAACACCGATACACGAATTATCGTGCTCGCTCGTACAGATGACGCAGCCGAACATTTCATGGTGTGGGTCGGAGCCTCCGAAGGGGAAGCCATCAAACGCGCGTTGGACGCCGCCATCACCCCACGGCCCATGAGTCACGACCTGGTCAAAAGTTTCGGCGATCACCTCGGGATCAAGACGGAACGAGTGGTGTTGACTGATGTCAAGAGCAGCACGTACTATGCCTCGGTTTTTCTCGAAAATAAGGGCGTTGCCCGAACCATCGACGCCAGGCCGAGTGACGCTATCGCATTGGCGCTCCGATGTCAGGCGCCCATTTATGTGACGCAGGATGTGTGGCGACGGCGTAGCGGGCAAAATCTGGACGCCTGGTTGTCCAAGCTGGAAACAAAGGAAGTATAATCTCAATCACACACGCGAACGCGTGACCGACGTGGAGACGAAGCCGATGATGACGACCTACTTTGAAAAGTCGACGCAGGTGAAAGAGTCTTGGCATCTGGTGGATGCCGATGGGAAAACATTAGGCCGACTGGCTGCCCGGGTGGCGAACGTGCTCAGGGGTAAGCATCGGCCGACGTTCACCCCCCATGTCGATTTGGGCGATCACATCGTCATCGTGAATGCCGAGAAGATTCGGCTCACGGGAACAAAGATGGAAACCAAGCTGTATCGGCGTCACACCGGCTATCCCGGCGGTCTGAAGACGGCCACTGCGGCCCATCTATTTCGGAAAGACCCGAGTCAACTCCTGACCAAGGCTATCGAGGGAATGCTTCCCAAAACCCCGCTCGGGAATGGGATGGCACGAAAACTCCGTGTCTACGTAGGACCGAATCATCCACATCACGCTCAACGTCCAGAGCCTATTTCACTTTAAGGAAGAATTCTAGCTTTCAACAGAAGGAGACGAGTCGCATGGCAGCGGTGACACAGTACGCAACAGGTCGGAGAAAGTGTGCGATCGCCAGAGCCTGGGTAACAGGAACGGCGGGTGAGATCACGGTGAATGAGAAGCCCTTAGAACAGGCCTTTCCGCGCTTGACCCTTCGGCAAATCATCCAGCTGCCGCTTGAAATGGCTGGCCTCATGGGCCAATACACGATCAGCGCAACCGTGCATGGCGGTGGGCCGACGGGACAAGCGGGTGCGCTTCGCCATGCGATCGCGCGCGCGCTCGTGGCAATGACGCCTGCGACACGGACCCCTTTGAAGAAAGAGGGATTGCTCACCCGTGATTCACGGGTCAAGGAACGCAAGAAGTACGGACAGAAGGGAGCCCGCAAGCGCTTCCAATACTCCAAACGCTAAGTCCAGGAGTCAACGAACTACAAAAGGGAAGGCTCCAGGCCTTCCCTTTTTTGTGTCTTTAAGAGGGATGAAGATTTCCCTCGGATGGGTTGTTGATCGATGAGCAAGCAGTTTCGTATCGCCATTGCAGGAGCCAGTGGATATGCCGGGGCAGAGCTTGTTCGGCTTGCCATTGCGCACCCCTCGTTTACGATTGCGGCGGTGACATCAGAGAAATCAGCGGGCCAGCCGATCTCATCCGTCTTTCCAAGCTTAAAGGGAATGATTGAGCATCGTTTCGAGGCTCTGGCGCCGGACGCATTAGCAGAGCGGGCTGATGCTGTGTTTCTGGCGCTCCCTCATACGAAATCGCAGGATCCCGTCGCGATCTGTGTCAAGGCCGGCAAACCGGTCGTTGACCTGAGTGCGGACTATCGGCTGAAGAACGTCGGCACCTATGAGAAGTGGTATCAAACGTCGCACGTACATTCGCACCTGCTCCAGAAGGCAGTCTACGGTCTACCAGAACTCCACAGGAAAGCGATCGCCACGTCGAAACTGGTGGCGTCACCAGGATGTTATCCCACGGCCGCCATCCTCCAGTTGGCGCCTCTCTTCGCCAAAAGGCTTGTGCAGCCTGAAACGATCGTGATCGACGCCAAATCCGGTGTGTCCGGTGCCGGACGCAGTCCGGCGCTGGCCTATCATTTTCCGGAAGCGCATGAATCCTTGGAGCCCTATAAAATTGGTCAACACCGCCATACGCCGGAAATCGAACAAGAACTGTCCGGGCTGCTGGGAAGTCGTGAGACCGTGACCGTGACATTCACGCCCCACCTTGTCCCGATGAATCGAGGGATCCTGAGTACAGCCTACTGCAAGCTTGTCCGCACGATGCCCCTGTCGGATCTTCGAGATCTGTACAGAGAGTTTTATAAGGGCGAGCGGTTTGTTCGGCTCCATGAGGATGCGGTTCCTAATCCACGGTACATCAAAGGGACCAACTATTGTGATCTCGGTGTCTACACGGATCCGCGAGCCGGGTGGGTTGTGACGGTGGCTGCCGTCGACAATCTAGTCAAGGGCGCGGCAGGCCAAGCCATTCAAGCGATGAATCTCATGCTGGGAATTCCAGAGGACACTGGACTGACGGCGCCGGCTAGTTATCCCTAACCACCCGCAAATCGGTGATCGCCTCACTTAGCCGCAACCCGAACCGAGCTATCATGATGAAACATAAACCTGTGGGTGTCACTGCACCGCTGGGCTTCCAAGCTGCGGGTATTCATTGTGGAATCAAAAAGTCTAACCAGCTTGATCTTGCCCTGTGCGTATCCGAGGTTAGCGGACCGATTGCCGGAGTGTTTACGAAGAATCGTGTCGCTGCCGCACCGGTGCTTCTGGATCGACAGCATCTTCACGCCCATCGGGGACGGGCAATTATCGTCAATAGTGGAAACGCCAATGCCTGTACAGGCAAGCAAGGCTTGATCGCCGCTCGCTCGATGGCAACGGCCATCGCGCACCGATTGTTTGTTCCAGTACAACAGGTCTTTGTGGGATCCACCGGTGTGATCGGCCGGGCGTTGCCAATCGATCGTATCACCAAGGCTGTTCCGACCTTGATGTTGCGCCTTAGTGTTCAGGGAGGCCACCAAGCGGCCCAAGCAATTTTAACCACAGACCTACGCCCGAAAACGGTTGTGGTACAGGCCAAGATCGATGGTCGTCTCGTCACCATCGGCGGGATGGCGAAAGGGTCTGGCATGATCCATCCGAACATGGCCACGATGCTCGGGTATTTGACAACCGATGCAGCGATCGCCCCATCGGCTCTTCAGCGCGCGCTGAAGTCGGCGACCGACCAATCCTTCAACTGTATTACCGTCGACGGTGATACCAGCACGAACGATACGGTGCTCTGCCTGGCCAATGGTCTTGCGAGGAATCGAACGATTCAACCAGGCACGCAGTCCTATCGCGCCTTCGAACGTCTCTTAACGGAGGCTGCCCAGGCCTTAGCCCTCATGATCTGCCGTGATGGTGAGGGGGTAACGAAGGTGGTGAAGATACTGGTAGAAGGGGCCACAACAACGTCAGCAGCAAAACGAGTCGCCGAGACCATTGCAACATCGAATCTGTTCAAGACGGCGCTGTTTGGGGAGGATGCTAATTGGGGCAGAGTCATGGCGGCTATCGGGCGTTCTGGCGTTGCGATCAATCCTGACACGGTCATGGTGCGCTTCGACGGTATCATGATGGTAAAGCGAGGTGTGGGAACCGGCCTCGATGCAGAAAAGAAAATTGCCAAGGTCTTCAAGCGGAAAGAGTTTACCGTCGCGATCCATCTCGCACAGGGCTTGGCGGATGCGCACATGTGGACCACGGACCTGTCCTATGACTATGTCCGCATTAATGCTAGCTATCGGTCCTAGCTGGCAGAGGGTTGTCGCTTGAAACCTCGACGGGACTGTGGTAGCGTCGCCGGTCTGTATTTGATAGGGGCCGACTCGTGTATGTACGAGACTCGGCACGAACTAATAAAATCACAATCAGCGTGACAGACGCTGCGTGGCTTGAGGATAAGGGAAGCGATTCCCTCACCCGATTACTGGGTGCTCTGCAAGCATGAAGGGAGGTGAAGGCATGGGGGTAGTGGAGATCAAGGAACTGCTGGAAGCCGGGGTTCACTTTGGACATCAGACGAACCGCTGGAATCCAAAAATGAAGAAGTTTTTGTTCGGTGAGCGAAGCGGCATTTACATCATCGATCTGCAACAAACCGTCGCACGGATGGAACGCACCTATGCCTTCGTCCGAGACCTGGTCGCAGCGGGAGAATCTGTTTTATTTGTCGGCACAAAGCGGCAGGCTGCGGAGATACTCGAAGAAGAAGCCAAGCGGGCCAACATGTATTTCGTCAACCAGCGATGGCTGGGCGGGATGTTGACCAACTTCCAAACTATTCGACGCAGCATCGATAAGATGAAAAAGATGGAGACGACACTTCTCAACCCTAGCGAACATGGCCTCAAGAAGAAAGAAATCCTTCTCATGCAGAAGGATATCGCCAAGCTCCAAAAGTATCTGTCGGGCATCAAAAACATGCGCAGCCTTCCGGGAGCCGTATTCGTACTTGATACGCGAATCGAAAAAATTGCCGTGCAGGAGGCCACACGACTTGATATCCCGGTCATCGCTATCTTGGATAGCAACTGCGACCCTGATCACATTACCTACCCAATCCCTGGGAACGATGACGCAATTCGTTCGATCAAACTGATCACATCCAAGATTGCCGATGCCTGTATTGAGGGTGCGCATATCAAATCCCAGCGAGAGGAAGCCGCGTTTCAAACAGCTCCTCCAAGCGTGGACAAGAAACCAGCTATGCGGGCTGAGAGTATCCCAGTTTCGTAATTCTTGTTCAGATCAATCCGTCAAGCGCTCATCTTGAATGCAACTGTGAAGGAACATTGAACCATGGCAGGATCCAGTCAGCTCGTGAAAGAACTTCGTGAAAAAACAGGAGCAGGGATTCTCGACTGTCAGAAAGCTCTCACCGAAAATGGGGATAATGTCGAGAAAGCCATCGATTATTTGCGCCAAAAGGGACTCGCCGCGGCTGCCAAAAAGGCTGGGCGTGAGACCAATCAAGGCTTAATTCATTCGTACATCCACATGGGCGGCAAGATCGGTGTCTTGATCGAAGTCAATTGTGAAACCGATTTTGTGGCCCGCAACGAAGAGTTCAAAGCCTTCGTCAACGATTTGGCGCTTCAAGTCGCCGCCGCGAAGCCATCATTCGTGAAACGCGAGGATGTTCCGTCCGATGTCGCCGAGAAAGAGAAATTGATTTACGAAGGTCAGGCCAAGGAAATGGGGAAACCCCCTGCCGCATGGCCAAAGATCGTCGAAGGGAAGCTCGAGAAGTTTTATCAGGAAAATTGCCTCCTTGAACAATCATTCATCAAAGATCCAACCGTCACCATTAAAGACCTCGTTGCCCAAAAGGTCGCCAAGATCGGCGAGAACATGAATATCCGTCGCTTTACCCGCTATCAGCTAGGCGAAGTATGAGCACTGCGAAATACCGACGTCTCCTTCTGAAGGTGAGTGGGGAGATGTTGGCCGGAGAGCAGGGCTACGGCATTCAACCATCGATCCTTGAAAATCTTGCCGAAGAAATCGCCTCAGTGATCGCACTTGATGTACAAGTCGCGATCGTCATCGGAGGCGGGAACATTTTTCGAGGGATTGCAGCGAGTGCGTCGGGGATGGAACGGGCCTCGGCTGACTATATGGGGATGCTTGCGACCGTGCTCAACGCGCTCGCCCTTCAGAATGCGCTGGAACGTGTCGGCGTGATCACCCGCGTGCAATCTGCCATCGAGATGCGCCAGCTTGCCGAGGGGTACATCCGTCGAAGAGCGCTTCGACATCTTGAAAAGAATCGTGTGGTCATTTTTGCTGGTGGTACAGGAAATCCGTATTTCTCAACGGATACCGCCGCCGTCCTTCGGGCGATGGAGATCAGCGCCCAGGTGATCATGAAGGGCACAAAAGTCGATGGAATCTATGAGGCCGATCCTGTGACGAATCCATCGGCAAAAAAATACGACGCCATCTCCTTTCTGTCTATTCTCAATCATAACCTCAAGGTCATGGATTCCACAGCAATCAGCCTATGCATGGATAATAAATTGCCTCTCGTTGTTTTTAACCTGAAAGTTAGCGGAAATTTTAAACGTGTGGCTTTGGGCGAGCCGCTCGGGACGTTAGTGACGACCGGCGATCGCTGACTTTATCACGAGGTGTACGCATGTCCAACGCAGCGCCGATTCGGCAGTCATTCACCACTCAGATGGATCAAGCTCTCGAACATCTGCGGAAAGACTTATCCGGTCTCCGAACCGGACGAGCTTCCGTCGCGCTTCTCGACGGCATTCGAGTCGACTACTACGGCACCATGACACCGCTGAAACAGGTGGCCAATGTCGCCACTCCAGAAGCGCGAATGATCTCCATTCAGCCTTGGGAGCCAAAGCTCATCAAGGAAATTGAGAAGGCCATCTCCAACTCAGGCTTGGGCGTGACACCATCGAATGACGGCAAACTGATTCGGGTTCCACTTCCACCCCTGACCGAGGAACGCCGTAAAGACTTGACAAAGATTTGTAAGAAACATGGTGAAGACACCAAGGTGAAGATCCGAGGCTTCCGACGTGACGCAAATGAAGAGTTAAAGACGCTCCAAAAAGATGGGAAGCTGACCGAAGACGAGCTGCGTAAGGCAGAGCAAGAGACTCAGAAGCTCATCGAGCAATACGGCCAGAAAATTGACGAGATCATCAAGAAAAAGGAACAGGAAATCATGGAAGTGTGAGTCCGGCTTCCTGATTCTCTCTTCATCGCGTGGTGAATCCGTCCACCTTCCTCCCAGCTGTGGCTACCATTGATCTGGCGGCCCTCGCCCACAATCTTCTCCAAATACGCCGTCTCCTCTCGCCTGGCTGTGACATCATGGGAGTGGTCAAGGCCAATGCGTATGGTCACGGGGCAGTTGAGATCGCACAAGCATTGAATCGTCATGGCATGCTTCGGCTTGCAGTGTTTTCGATCGAAGAAGGAGTTGCCCTCCGTCAAGCCGGCATCACGGTCGCCATCGTTATTCTTGGACCGATCTTTCGAGAGCAACTTGACGACCTCATCGCGCATCGGCTTACGCCAGTGGTAAGTGACCCGTCTACTCTTACCGCGCTGGGTCAGTGTGCTGCCCAGGGTTCGGCCCCCTACCCGATTCATCTGAAGATTGAGACTGGCATGGGACGGTTAGGTCTCACTCAGAACGAGCTAGAGGCTATCCTTGCGAAGCACACCTTCCCCTCGTCCCTACGCTTAGAAGGCCTCATGTCTCACCTAGCCGATTCCGATGGGCTGGATCCCGATTCAACCAACCAGCAGATCACCCGCTTTGATCGAGCGATAGCAGCTCTACGTGAAGAAGGATTCAACGTTCCGATGATCCATCTTTCCAATAGCGCCGGCATCGTTCGTTTTCCATCAGCCCACTACTCGCTCGTTCGTCCGGGAATCATGCTGTATGGCTACCACACGATGCCTCATACCGTTCAGGCTCCTGACCTGAGACCGGTTCTCTCTCTCACGACCCGTATTGCGCAGCTCCGACTCATCCAGCCGGGAGAAACCGTCAGCTACAATCGTACCTTCATGGCTAAACGACCAACCCGGATCGCGGTTCTCCCGATCGGCTATTCCGATGGGGTCAGTCGACACCTATCGAACCGAGGCCACGTGCTCATACGAGGACGACGTGCCCCTATCGTAGGAATCGTCTGCATGGATATGGTGATGGTGGACGTGACGGAAATCCAGGACGTTACCGTCGGTGATGAGGCTGTGCTGATTGGGGAACAGGGACACGAACGAATCACAGCCCGGGATATCGCAGAATGGACCGGGACTATTTCCTACGAGGTGCTGTGTGCGATCAGCTCACAGATTCCTCGGCGCTATCGCCCCTCGTAACACCCGTCGGCAGCTGTGGCTTCTCGTTCCCAGGAATGGATCCAAGGCCGGATGTACGCTTGCCAATCGACTTGGTTAGAAACTCGCTCGGATGGAAAATCCACCAGCGTGCAATGTCGAATCGTAGCGCCCGTTCACAGTAGCACGAAGTCCGGTATTGCCTGATATTGTTCGAGGCTCGTAGAGAAACGCCTGATAAAAAATATCCACCCCCACGAGTTTTGTCTTGATCGGCCCTATTCCAAGACTTCCGCATGGGATAAATCCAAGAAATGACGCATTTCCTTGGCAGATCAACCCGATACCGGTCGAAATCACGTGCAAATCAGCCGAGGGAACGCCAGGATTGAAATTAAGATCTGGCACCTGTGCTTGCTGGTTTGTATAGCCGCCTCGTATCGCGATCTCCCATCCTGCTAGGCGATCGATCTTTAACCATCGATATTCGGTTCCAACGAGAATGGCATAGGTGCTCTT